>DAORUJ010000055.1:0-18278 GCA_035433105.1 Thauera sp. | reverse complement strand
TCTTGCCGTGGTCAACGTGGCCGATCGTGCCAACGTTCACGTGCGGCTTGGTACGCTCAAACTTACCCTTAGCCATATCGCCATCCTTTAAATCAAAACCAGAAAAACCAGTGCGGCGCCCAATAACATTGGCCGCCGCGCCAGGCCAGGCAGAAAATGAGTGGTGCCCTTGACGTGGATTGAACACGTGGCCTCTCCCTTACCAAGGGAGTGCTCTACCACTGAGCTACAAGGGCGCCGAAACAACACGTCTGGAGCGGGTGAAGGGAATCGAACCCTCGTCATAAGCTTGGAAGGCTTCTGCTCTACCATTGAGCTACACCCGCGCCTGCCACTGCAGGAAACTCGCAGTCGATTCCACAGCCCACTACAACTTTCACGCCGACCGCAAAAAGATTTTGCTCGACGTCATGCATTACTGGTGGAGGGAGAAGGATTCGAACCTTCGAAGGCTGAGCCGTCAGATTTACAGTCTGATCCCGTTGACCGCTTGGGTATCCCTCCACGCGAGAGCCCCGCACTATAGGCGACCGCCCATTAGGTGTCAAATCTTTTTTGCCCGTGACCTTCGGGAACCTCTGCTCGTGTGCGACGTCTGCCGTTTGATAGGGATGACTCCGGCGCTGGCACTGGGTTGAGTCGATGAAGCGGGCATTGTCCCTGTGCTGGTCGGCTACGGCCTGCGGTCATCCCAAAGCGGAACCCAGTCCGTCTGATCCATTTCGGCAACGCAGACCTGGAAGGAGACCGCATCATGGCCGCGCACAACCGTCTGCTATCTGGCGATACTCCCAGCCTTGACGACAAATACACGGCTGCAAGCGGCCGCGTCTTTCTCACCGGCTATCAGGCGCTGGTTCGCCTGCTGATGATCCAGAAGGAGCGCGACGAGACCGAAGGGCTCAATACGGCCGGCTTTGTTTCGGGCTATCGCGGCTCGCCGCTCGGCGGGCTCGATCAGACATTGTGGAAGGCGCAAAAGCACCTCGACACGCGCAATATCGTGTTTCAGCCGGGGGTCAATGAAGACCTTGCGGCGACCGCAGTCTGGGGCAGCCAGCAGGTCCAGCTGTCACCGGGCGCCCGTCACGCCGGGGTGTTCGCTATGTGGTACGGCAAGGGGCCGGGCGTCGACCGTTGCGGTGACGTGTTTCGCCATGCTAACGCGGCCGGCAGCGCTCGCCTGGGTGGCGTGCTGGTCGTGGCTGGCGACGACCATGCGGCGAAGTCCTCCACGCTACCGCACCAGACCGACCATTTTTTCAAGTCGATGATGATGCCGGTGATCGCGCCAGCAGGGGTGCAGGACTATATCGACTTCGGCGTGCACGGGTATGCCTTGTCACGGTACACGGGGTGCTGGGTAGCGTTCAAGGCGCTGGCGGACACGGTCGAGACATCGGCATCGGTCGATGTCAGCCCCCGGCGGGTGGAGATCATCACCCCCGCCGACTTTGCGCTGCCGCCTGACGGGCTCAACCTGCGCTGGCCGGATCCACCACTGACACAGGAACGGCGCCTGCTTCACTACAAGCTCTACGCGGCGCTCGCCTACGCGCGCGCCAATCACCTCAACCGCATCATCATCGATTCGCCCAGCCCCCGCCTTGGCATCATCACCAGCGGCAAGAGCTATCTGGACGTACGCCAGGCCCTCGATGATCTTGGCATCGACACCGCGCTCGCACGCGAGATCGGCATTCGGCTATTCAAGGTCGGCATGGTATGGCCACTCGAGGCGGACGGCGTGCGCAGCTTTGCCGAGGGGCTGGACGAGATTCTGGTGGTCGAGGAGAAACGCCAGCTGCTCGAATACCAGCTCAAGGAAGAGCTTTACAACTGGCGCGAAGACGTACGTCCGCGGGTCGTCGGCAAGTTCGACGAAAAGGGCGAATGGGCCCACGTCCTGCGCGCGGACGGCGCGATCGACCATGGCGACTGGCTGTTGCCGGCAGCCGGTGAGCTGACGCCGGCGATGATCGCGCGCGCCATTGCCGCCCGCATCGGACGCTTCTTTACGTCGACACACATCAAGGCGCGACTCGCCTTCCTCGAACACAAGGAGCAGGCGCTGGCGCAGCGCAGCTTCAGCGCCGATCGCGTTCCCACCTTCTGTTCGGGCTGCCCGCACAACACCTCGACCCATGTACCCGAAGGCAGCCGCGCGCTGGCCGGTATTGGCTGCCACTACATGGTCACCTGGATGCCCGAGCGTCGCACCGGCACCTTTACCCACATGGGCGGCGAGGGCGTGCCCTGGGTAGGACAGGCCCCGTTCACCGACGAAAAACACATCTTTGCCAACCTTGGCGATGGCACCTACTTCCATTCCGGCCTGATGGCGATCAGACAGGCCGTGGCGGCAAAGGTGAACATCACCTACAAGATTCTCTACAACGACGCCGTGGCGATGACCGGTGGCCAGCCTCACGACGGCCCCCTCAGCGTTCCGATCATCGTGCGCCAGCTACAGGCGGAAGGGGTGCACAACATTGTCGTCGTCACCGACGGCACCGACCGCAGTTACGGCCCGGCAGACCTTGCGCACGTGCCGATTCGCCACCGCGACGAGCTCGATGCGATTCAGCGCGAACTGCGTGAGTCGGGCGGCGTCACGGCGCTGATCTACGACCAGACCTGCGCCGCTGAAAAGCGCCGGCGGCGCAAGCGCGGCACCTACCCCGACCCGGCACGACGCGTGTTCATCAACGAGGCGGTGTGCGAAGGCTGCGGTGACTGCGGTGAGCAATCCAACTGCATGTCCGTCGTACCGGCCGAGACCGACCTGGGTCGCAAGCGTCGTATCGACCAGTCCTCTTGCAACAAGGACTACTCCTGCCTGAAGGGTTTCTGCCCGAGTTTTGTGACCATCGAGGGCGGCAGCCTGCGCAAGGGGCGGGCTGCACAAATCGATGCGTCGGATTTCCCTCGACTCCCCGAGCCGATGATTCCCGGCACGACTGAGCCCTTCGGCATTCTGGTCACAGGTGTGGGTGGAACGGGCGTGGTCACCATCGGCGCGCTGATCGGGATGGCGGCCCACCTCGACGGCAAGGGCGTTACCGTGCTTGACATGACCGGACTCGCGCAAAAAGGGGGCTCGGTATTCAGCCACATCCGCATCGCCGATCATCCCGACGCGCTCCACGCCGTGCGAATCGCCGCTGGCGAAGCGAATACCCTCATTGGCTGCGACCTGATCGTCAGTGCCAGCATCGAAGCGCTTGCCAAGATGGCAAGCGGGCGTAGCCGGGCGGTGATCAACACTGCCGAAACCCCCACCTCGGAGTTCGCCCACAATCCGGAGTGGCGCTTCCCGCAAAACAGGATGATCGCCACCCTGCGCGAAGCGAGCGCCGAAGGCAGTGATTTCATCGACGCGCAGAAGCTCGCCGTCGCATTGCTCGGCGATGGCATCGCCACCAATCTGTTCATGCTCGGTTTTGCCTGGCAGCGCGGGCTCGTACCCGTCTCCGAGCACGCCCTGATGCAGGCGATCGAACTGAACGGTGCTGCGATCGACATGAACAAGCGCGCATTCCTGTGGGGCAGACGGGCTGCTCACGACCTTGCTGCAGTCCAGCGCCATCTCGGCCCGGCCGCCGCGGAAGAGCACCTCGAGCCCGGCCTCGATGCGCTGATCGAGCGCCGTGCTGCGATGCTCGCGGACTACCAGGACACGGCCTACGCCGACCGTTTCCGTCGCCTCGTGCGCCGCGTGCGTGAGACCGAAGCACGCCGAGCGGGTGCCGGCAGCGACAGACTGGCCGAGACGGTTGCGCGCAGCTACGCCAAATTGCTGGCCTACAAGGACGAATACGAAGTTGCCCGGCTGTACTCTGATCGCACCTTCCGGGAGCAGCTTGAATCGACCTTCGAGGGCGACTATCAGGTGCGCTTCCACCTCGCCGCCCCCCTGTTTGCCCGCCCCGACCCGGTCTCTGGCCTCATCGCCAAACACAGTTTTGGATCGAGCATGATGCGAGTGTTCCGCGTGCTGGCAAAGCTCAAGCGATTGCGTGGCACACGCTGGGACATTTTCGGTCACAGCGCCGAACGCCGGACCGAGCGCGCACTGATCGCGCAGTTCGAGACGGACATCGAAGAGGTGCTCGATACTCTGAGTTTCGACCGCCTGCCGCTGGCCATCCAGATTGCGGCGCTGCCGGATGGCATCCGGGGCTTCGGTCATGTCAAGGCCGCGAACATCGAGCGGGCGGCCGAAAAACGCAAGGCCTTGCTTGCACGCTGGCGCGCCACACCTGCCGGCGTGTCTTCAAGCACCCCTGCCGACATACGAAGCAGCGTTGCCGTGTAAATCGTGTTCGCGCGCGGCGGGGTGCCGCCATGGAAGGCCGCCGACGGCTATGATCCGCCTGTCACATCCACCCAGCCCTCCGATGCCCCCTGCCCTCAAAGCCCTGCTTGCCCAGCTTCTGGGGGTCGTCGGCGCAGTCGTCCTTGCCCGCGCCGGCCTCCTTGGCGGGCTTTGGCCGCTGGTCGCAGCACAGGCAACGATCGCCACCGGCTGCGCTGCGTTGCTGCGCAGCGCGCGCTGGTGGCTGCCGATTCACCTTGGCTTCCTGCCCCTGGCGATTCTCTTGCTGGACCTGACTCGGCACGTCGGCCTGCACCCAGGCTGGTACCTTGCCTGCTTTCTGCTGTTGCTGCTCGTCTACTGGACCAGTTTCCGCACCCAGGTGCCGCTCTACCTCAGCAACCGCGCAACAGCACTAGCCATTGCCCGCCTGCTGCCGGCCAAAGCGGCAAGCCTGCTCGACATCGGTGCCGGCACCGGCTCGGTGCTGCGCCCGCTTGCCAGCGCACGCACCGACTGTCGTTTCACCGGCATCGAGCTCGCCCCCGCCCCCTGGCTGATCGGCCGCCTCCTCGTCGCGCGTCACCCGAACATCGAATGGCTGCGCGACGACCTGTTCGCGCGCTCATGGACGGACCACGACGTGGTCTATGCCTTCCTGTCCCCAGTGCCCATGCCCGCAGTCTGGGCCAAGGCTGCAGCCGAGATGCGGCCGGGCAGCCTGCTGGTCAGCAACAGCTTTGTCGTGCCTGGCCTTGAAGCAGAGCAGGTCATTGAAGTCGGTGACCGGCGTGGAACGCTGCTCCATGTGTATCGAATCGGCAGCCGTGACGGAACGCGTCCATAGGCGGAAATGGCAGGACGAATCCTCGCTTTTCCATCGCTTGCGGAAACCGACCTGCCGGGATAATTCTGATCCTGTGGTCAACCATGGCCACAAGCAAAGGATGGACGGACTCATGGCTGAGATCATCTGCGTGATCGGCAACAAGGGAGGCACCGGCAAGACCACGCTATCGCACATGCTGTGCCAGGGCCTGGGCCTGCTGGGTCAGCGTGCAGCCTGCGTGTTGACCGATACTTCCCGCGAGCCCCTGCTGCCCAACGGCCGCCGCTACGTCACCGCCGACGCCCGCACGCGCGACGCCCTGACCAAGGTCGTGGACAAACTACGTACCCTCGACGACTGGATCGGCGTCATCGACGGCGGCGGCAACCGTACCGAGATGGATCGCAAGCTTTATGCGATGTCCGATATCGTTCTGCTGCCCTTCCGCGAATCGCACGAAGACATCCGTACCGTGGTACGCGATCTGGAGATGTTTCCGCGGGCCTACGCAGTGCCCACACAGTGGCCCAACAACGCCTGGCAGCGCGATGCCGCCGATCGCACCGTCGCCCTGTTGATGGGAAGCTACCGCCACCGCATCCTGCGGCCGGTCAATGCCTTGTCATCTTCCAAGCTGTTGCTGCAGAAAGAGGTGCCTGAGCACCTGCCGACACCACTGTCCAACGCCTGTCGCGCGGTGGCCCGCCAGGTGCTGCAGGTACTCGAGATCGACTTCGCCGAAAACACTGACCTTGACGAACACATCAGCGACAGCGCGCCGCTACCGGCCAGCGAAATGCCGATGCGTCTGGCCAACCCGCCCCGCCGCTCACACTAGATCGCCGGTGGCCCCTGGCCGCCTCACAACCGGGCACCACGACGCGACATGACCACCAGAGCCTGGGCGCGGCTCGAGACATCGAGCGCACGGAAGATCGCGGTCATGTGCACCTTGACCGTCCCCTCCGAAACACCGAGGAGTTCCGCGATCTCGCGATTGCTCTTGCCCGCCGCGAGCAGCTCGAGCACCCGCCCCTGGGCGGCCGTCAGGCCATAGCGCTCGGTCGCAGACATGTTGACCCGTTTCGCCGGCTGTGTGGCCGGCCGGGACTCGGGCAGATGAACGCCACCATCGAGCACCACCTGAACGGCCTGCAGCAACACCTGCCCCGAACTGGCCTTGGACACGTAGCCCGACGCGCCGGCCTTGATTGCACGCCGCACCGAGGCCTCATCATCAATTGCCGACACTACCACTGCCGGCACTTCGGGAAACCGTTTCGCCAGCACCGCCAACAACGAAAAGCCGTTCATGTCCGGCAGCATCAGATCAATGACCGCCAGGTCGATGTCATCATCCGCTTCGAGCCAAGCCAGCGCTTGGTCGGCACTGCTCGCCTCCACGCAGCTGAGGCCGGGCTGCAGGTGAGCCAGGCTTTGCGCCATGGCTTCGCGTACCAGCGCGTGGTCCTCGACGATGAGTATCTTGCTCACATGCCGCTCCACGCTGAATGAGGACCCGATGCCCGATTACGCGTGAAGCATAGCACGCACCAGCCCACGCCTTTCGACTCTCCCGGCAGAAACAACGGACAATCAAACCTACGCTTTCTTCATTCCGAATAACGCAGTTCATCGTCATGCATCGACGTCCAGCTTCTTTCGTTTCACGCACGTTCTGCCGAGAACGCCTCACGGCCATGGAGCCCCGCGCGTGATGCATCGTGCACTGGGCAGGCTGCTCAGGCTCCTCCTCTTCGCCGGGCTGTTGACGATATCGGCACTGAGCGCTGCTGCACCAAGGGTTCTCGTCCTCACCCCCGCCTTCGACGGGGTTCATGCCGAGATACTCGATGCGCTGCGCGCAGCACTGCCGGACTCGCCGACCGGGCTGGAGGTCGAAACCCTACCGGCTACCGCGGAAAACCTGCCGCGCGCGCTCGCCGCCTCGATCGTCGTCACCCTCGGCAGCGAAGCCGCAGCCCTCGTCTCAAGCCTTCCCGCGGCGACGCCCGTACTCCACATCATGTTGCCTGCGGCTGCGCTCGGGGGCTTGTCCATGGATCATCGCCGGGCAATGGCGATCGTGCTCGACCAGCCTGCTTCGCGGCTCGTCGCCCTGCTGCGCCTGGCCCTGCCGGCGGAGCGCAAGGTCGCACTCATCAGTGGGCCAGGCAGCCAGCTTGCCGTAGACGAGCTGCAGCGGACGGCGACCGAGGCGGGGCTACGCGTCGCCCGAACCCACGTCGCCAGCAATAGAGAACTCTTCGCAGCCCTGGAACGCGTTCTTGCCGAACCGGCTGTGCTGATCGCAAGCCCCGACTCGACCGTGTTCAATCGCCACACGGTACAGAACATCCTGCTCACCACTTTTCGCCGGCACTCCCCGGTGATGGGCTTTTCGGCCGCCTACGTGCAGGCTGGTGCAATGCTGGGCCTCTACTCCACCCCGCGCCAGATCGGCGAAGATGGCGCCGATGCGGTGCTTGAGCTGCTGGCCGGCAAGCCCCAAGCTGCGATCCGGAGCCCGAACCGGTTCGAGGTCGGCGTGAATCGCAACGTTGCACGCGCACTGAGCTTCGAACTGCCGTCGGCGGAAACACTGACGCGCGACTTGCGCCGCGAAGAAGGGGACGAACCATGATGAAGAGCTGGGGAGTGCGCGCACGCGTGATGCTGGCCGCAGTTCTGCCAATGCTGGTTCTCGCCGCGATCATGACCTCGGTGTTCACCGGCCTGCGGCTCTCGGATCTCGATGAGGCACTCGCCGCGCGGGGTCGTGCACTCGCACGTCAACTGGCTGCTGCCAGCGAGCACGCGATCTTTGCCGGCAACCGCGAAGCCTTGCGCAAGATTGCAGCATCGGCCAGTGGCGAAGATGATGTCCTTGCGGTAAGCATCATCGATCGCGAAGGAGTACTCCTCGCGGTCAGCGGACAAGCCGACGGCGAGCCGCCCGCGCAGGCCACGCGCCCTTCATCGACGCTGTTGCGCGACGGCGTTCTGCTTAGGCTTGTGGAACCCATTCGACCCACCTCCATCGAGATCGACGACGGACTTCTGCTCGTCCCTGCCACCATGACACGCATCGACGACTCGGCGCGCCAGGGCGCTGTGGTTCTCGATCTGTCACTCGACCGCATCCGCAAGCAACGCGTGCAGTTGCTGCTCACCGGCGTGGGCTCGATGATCGTCGTGTTGTTCGGCAGTCTGCTGCTGGCCGCACGCATGAGTCGTGGGGTCAGCGGGCCGATTCGCGCGGTTGCCGACGTCGTGCTCCGCATTGGCCACGGCCAGTTGCATGAGCGCGCCACGCCACGCGGGGGCGGCAGTCTGCAACGCCTTGCGCAAGGCGTTAACGAAATGGCTGAGCGCCTCGAACATGCGCATCAGCACATGCGCCGCCAGATCGACGATGCGACCGCCGAGCTCCGCACCCGGACTGCCGAGGCCGAGCAGGCCAACACGGCCAAATCGCATTTCCTCGCTGCCGCCAGCCATGACCTGCGTCAGCCCATGCATGCCCTCGGGCTCTTCATCGCGGAACTATCGCAGCAGGCGCTCGATGGCCGCAGCCGTCAGATCGTCGATCGCATCACTGCCTCGGCCAGCGCAATGGATCAGCTGCTCGACAGCCTGCTCGACATCTCCCGCCTCGACGCTGGGGCGCTGACCCCCACCCTGCGTGTCTTCGACCCGGGCCCCATTCTCGAGCGCATTCGCGACGAGCAGGCCGCCGCCGCCGGTGCCCGCGAACTGTTGCTGCGGCTGCGGCTCGGCGCGGCGCCACTATCGGTGCGCAGCGACCCGATGCTGTTCGAGCGCATCGTTAGCAACCTCGTCAGCAACGCCGTCCGGCACACGCGCAACGGCACGATCCTGATCGCATGCCGTCGTCGTGGCGACACGCTGCGCGTGGAGGTGCGCGACAACGGCCCAGGCATCGCGCTCGAATCGCAACAGGCAATATTTCAGGAGTTCGTGCAGCTCGGCAACCCCGAGCGCGCGCGCGACAAGGGGCTCGGTCTCGGGCTTGCGATCGTACGCCGCTTGGTGGACCTGCTTGAGCATAAGCTCGAGCTGCGTTCGGCACCCGGCTGCGGCTCGGTCTTCGCCCTCGAGCTACCGCTCAGTGCGGACGAAGCCGAGGCCCTGCCTGTCGAAGAAGAGCGTGCGCTTGGCAGCCTGAGGGGCGTACGCGTGGCCGTGGTCGAAGACGATCCGCTGGTGCGCGACGCCATGCTCGGCCTGCTCGCATCCTGGGGCTGTGAGCTGATCGTGGCAAACAACGCCGAACACCTGCTTGAGCAACTCGAAGATGAGATCGAAGCGCCCGAAGTGCTGATCACGGATCTTCGGCTCGGCGGCCCTCTCGACGGCATCGATCTCGCGCTGCAACTGCGCGCCGCGTTTGACCCAATCCACCTGCATGTCGTGCTGATCAGCGGCGACACCGCATCCGAGGCGCTCGCTCGCGCGCGCGCCGCCGCTCTGCCGCTGCTGAACAAACCGCTGCGACCCGCCAAACTGCGCGCACTGCTGCACCGTATGCTGGGTTCAGCCTGACCAAGACGAGGCAGGTGCGGCGAATGCGCTCTGCAGCAGTGATGCAGCGCATCGGTTACTATTGAGTCATCACCTAAACCCGCCGGGAGTATTCCGATGTCTCAGGATCACAACGCGCAGGACCCGCTCGAATTCGTCCGCGGCATGTGGAATAACATGGGTTTTTCGCTGCCGGGAATGGTGACGCCCACGCTTGATGTCGAAGAGCTCGACAAACGCATCACCGACATGAAGGCCGTCGAGGGCTGGCTGAAGATGAACCTGAACATGCTGCAAATGACCATCCAGGGGCTGGAAATGCAGCGTGCCACAATCGCTGCGGTCAAGGCGATGACCGAGCAGGCCAAGGGCGGAGAGGCGGGCTCCGACGCTCAAGCCAACCCCTTCGCCGCAGCAGCGGCAATGTGGCCGTGGAACTTCATGAATGCCGAGCAGCCGGGAGCGGGAACGACAGCCCCTGCGTCCACCGACGCGAAGACCACGCGAAGCACACGCCGCAAGCCGGACGAAGGCAAATAGGTTCGTTTCACCCGGCTCTCGGTGGCCCGCCCTTGTGGCGGGCCTTTTTCAATAAGCTGTCAGATGACGCCGGCCTGACGCAGCCGCTCGATGTCAGGCGGCGCATAGCCCACTTCACTCAGCACTGCGTCACTGTCCGCACCAGCAACTGCCGGCGCGGGGCGGGCGGGAATCAAGGGCATGCCGGACAAGCACGCCGGTGGCCCGAACTGACGTACGCCTCCGACCTCGGTCACCATGCCGCGCGCCTGCAGCTGGGGGTTTTCGAGGCTTTCCTCCATTGTCAGCACCGGCGTCACACAGCAATCGACTGCATCGAAAATGTCGATCCACTCTGCCTGAGTGCGCGCCCCGAAAATCTCCGCCACCACTGCGCGCGCCGCTTTACCCTCCGCGCCGGTCAACAGGTGTACCGGCTTCAGCTCGGGCCGGCCAAGCGTGTCGCACACCAGGTGCCAGAACTTTTGTTCCAGCGCGCCGACCGCCATGTAGCGCTCGTCCGCCGTGCGATAGACGCCGTAACACGGCACCTGACCGGTCAACAGATCTTCTCCACGCGGGCGCGCACGGCCGTTGGCGAGCACCTCGATGAGCGGAAAGATGGCATGCGCCATCACCCCGTCGGTCATCGCCACATCCACGAAGCGTCCCTTGCCGCTGGCACGTGCATCGACCAGGGCCACCAGCACCCCGAACAGTGCCGTCATCGTGCCACCGAGCAGGTCCCCGAGTTGCAGGTTCGGAATCGCCGGTACGCCGCCCGCTGTACCGATCTGGTCGAGTACGCCGGCGTAGCCGATGTAATTGATGTCGTGGCCAGCACGCAGCGCGTAAGGGCCGGTGTGCCCGTAGCCTGAAATGCTGCAGAACACCAGACGCGGGTTGATCCGCGCCAGCGCCTCGTAGCCCAGACCAAGCTTGTCCATCACGCCGGGACGAAAACCCTCGACGACAATGTCGGCGGTCTCAACCAGCTTCTCGAAGGCAGCCTTGCCCTCAGGATGTTTGAGATCGAGCCGCAGGCTGCGCTTGTTCCGGTTGACCACCTGATACAGGTAGCTGGTGTCGCCACCCATCGCCCCCAGGCTGCGGGCGTAGTCTCCGGCGCCGGTATCCTCGATCTTGATCACATCGGCGCCGTAATCGGCAAGGTGCTGAGTGGCGAGCGGACCGGGCAGCAGGCGGGTCAGGTCGAGCACGCGGACGCCTGCCAGCGGCAGGCTTGGGGTCGTTTCAGTGGTATGGGTCATGGGCATGAAAGCGACGCCCGGCAGGCGTCGCAAAAAATACTGGGGCGACCGGAACTACACGTAGCTGCGTACGTCGTCGATCATCTTGCCATCATTGGCGAGCGCACCCTTGGGCATGAAGGCAACCTCGCCGCGCAGCTTGGTCAGCTCCCGGATACTGGCGCCGATCGCGACCGCCAGCGCCTCGCTACCGCCACCGCTGACTTCGCACATCAAGGTCATCCGGTCGTTGAGCTCTGGGTTGTCGACCACCAGACGGGCGCGCTGGATCGCGGGATGACGCTGCATCACCTGCGCCACCTGCCCAGGATGCACGAACATGCCTTTCACCTTGGTCGTCTGATCGGCCCGCCCCATCCAGCCCTTGATGCGCAGGTTGGTGCGCCCGCAGGGCGAGACTCCCGGCAACAGGGCCGACAGGTCACCGGTACCAAAGCGGATCAGCGGATAGTCAGGATTGAAAGTGCTCACCACCACCTCACCCACCTCACCCGCGGCCACGGGGTCGCCGGTGCCGGGGCGAACGATCTCGAGCACGACGTCCTCGTCGACCACCATGCCCTCGCGCGCCGGGGTCTCATAGGCGATCAGGCCGACGTCGGCGGAGGCATACGCCTGGCAGGCGGCGATGCCGCGCGCGGCGAAGGCATCGCGCAGACTGGGCGGAAAGGCCTCGCCAGAGACGAAGGCCTTGTTGAAGGACACCGTCACACCGAGCTCGTCCGCCTTGTCGAGCAGGATACGCAGGAAGGATGGCGTACCGACGTAGGCGTTGGGCTGCAGGTCGGCAATCGCCGCGAGCTGCTGCTCGGTCTGGCCGACGCCGGCGGGGAAGACGGTGCAGCCGAGCGCGTGCGCGGCGGTCTCCATCATCGACCCGGCAGGGGTGAAGTGGTACGAGAAGGTGTTGTGCACCAGGTCGCCGGCACGAAAACCCGCGGCGAACAGCGCGCGTGCCAGGCGATAGTAGTCGGGCCGGGCGCCTTCGGGTTCGTAGAGCGGGCCGGGCGAGGCGAACACCCGCCGGCACGCCGCGCCCCAACCGACCGCCGAAAATCCGCCGAAGGGCCGCGCCGCCTTCTGCAGCTCGAGCAGCTCCGACTTGCGCGTGACCGGCAGCGTGGCGAGCGCCGCGCGGCTGGTCACCGAATCCGGATCGACGTCGGCCAGCAGCCGGCCGAAGGCAGGTGCGGCGGCGCGCGCATGGGCGATCTGCCCCGGCAAGCGGGCCAGCAGTTCGCGCTCGCGCGTCTCAGGATCGCGGGTCTCGCGCGTGTCGTGGAAATTCATCTCGGCCCCTCTGTGCAATGCGTTGTCCGGTTCGGCGTGGCGTGCTGCGGGCTTCAGCTCAGCCAGCGCTTGCGGCGGCGGTAATGCTTGATGTCGCGGAAGCTCTTGCGGCCTTCGCCCGCGAGGCCGAGGTAGAACTCCTTGACGTCCTCGTTGGTGGCCAGATCCTTGGCCGCGCCCTCCATCACGATGCGGCCGTTCTCGACGATGTAGCCGAAGTCGGCGTAGCGCAGCGCGACCATGGTGTTCTGTTCGGCGAGCAGGAAGCTCACCCCCTCCTTGGCGTTCAGGTCCTTGACGATCTCGAACACCTCTTCGACGATCTGCGGGGCCAGGCCCATCGAGGGCTCGTCGAGCAGGACCATGTTCGGGTTCGACATCAGCGCGCGCCCGATCGCGCACATCTGCTGCTCGCCGCCCGAGGTGTAGGCGGCCTGGCTGGTGCGGCGCGTCTTCAGGCGCGGGAAGTAGGTATAGACCTTGTCGAGATTGGCGGCGATTTCGCCCTTGTCGCTGCGGGTGTAGGCGCCGGCGAGCAGGTTTTCCTCGATGGTCAGGTGGGCGAAGCAATGGCGCCCTTCCATGACCTGGACCACGCCGCGGCGCACGAGGTCGGACGGCGACAGCGCCTCGACGCGCTCGCCGCGGTATTCGATCGTGCCCTTGGTGACCTCGCCGCGCTCGCCCTTGAGCAGGTTCGAGATGGCGCGCAGCGTGGAGGTCTTGCCCGCGCCGTTGCCACCGAGAATGGCCACGATGCCGCCCTCGGGCACCTGCAGGGACACGCCCTTGAGCACCAGCGCGACGTGGTTGTAGATCACCTCGATGCCATTCACATTGAGTAGAAGATTCGGTGCGCTCATCATTTCGTCCGGTAGATTCGGCCCCGCCACGCAGCACGCGACGGGACCCGGATCGATCCCGGCCACCCGACCGGCCGCACGCGGCGGCACGGTCGGGTGGCTGGAAACAGCATCAGGAGTTGCAGTCGCTGGCGTCGCGACGCTTGACCTGCTTCTCGGCGGCGTAGCGGTCGGCGGCTTCCTTGACCATTGGGCCGAGCACGCTCTTGTCCGCCTCGTACCAGTCGGCGCCCATCACCCACTTGCTGCCATCCCAGGTGTGAACGCGCGCCCACGACGAGCCCATGTGGTCCTCGCAAGTTGTCTTGATCGGGCGGATCACGCCCTTCACACCCAGCTCTTCAAGCCGCTTCTCGTCGAGGTTGAGGTTCTCGAAACCCCAGCGCACCTGCTCACCGGTCATGACCTGGCCCTTGCCGAACTTCTCCTGCGCCGCACGCACGGCCTCGACGCTGAGCATCGAGATGATCATGCCGCGGGTGTAGAGCACCGAGCCGACCTCGTCGCGCGGGCCCGAACCCTGGCCGGCGTCATGCACCTTCTTCAGGAGGTCCTGCATCAGCGGGTACTCGGTGCCGTTGGGGTTGAGCGCCAGCGCGCTGTAGCCCTTGGCGTTGGCGCCAACGTCCTTGACGTCGGGTTCGGCACCCGCCCACCACACACCGAACAGCTTCTCGCGCGGGAAGCCGGTGGCGATCGCCTCCTTGAGCGCGGTCGAGTTCATCACGCCCCAGCCCCACAGCAGCACATAGTCGGGACGGTCACGACGCACCTGCAGCCAGGTCGCCTTCTGCTCCACGCCCGGGGCGGTCACCGGCAGCAGTTGCAGGTCGAAGCCATGCATCTCTGCGCGCTTCTTCAGCGCCGGGATCGGCTCCTTGCCAAAGGGCGAGTCGTGGTAGATCAGCGCGACCTTCTTGCCCTTTAGCTTGTCGAGCCCGCCGTCCTTCTTGCCCAGGTGCTGGATCAGGATGTCGGCCGCGGTCCAGTAACTGCCCATCAGCGGGAAGTTCCACTTGAACACGCCACCGTCCTGCGAGGCCGCCAGGCCGTAGCCCAGGGTGATCAGCGGGATCTTGTCGATCGGCGCCTTGTCGGTGAGCGCGAAGGTGATGCCGGTGGCCTGCGGGTCGAACACCGCCGCGCCCTTGCCCTTCAGGCGCTCGTAGCACTCGACGCCCTTGTCGGTGGCGTAGCCGGTCTCGCACTCTTCAAAGGCGATCTTGACGCCGTTGACGCCGCCGGTGGCGTTGATGTACTTGAGGTAGTCCTGCTTGCCATTGGCCCAAGGCACGCCGTTGGGCGCATAGGCGCCGGTGCGATAGGACAGCAGCGGAATGAACTGCTCCTGGGCCATGGTCGGCGTGGCGAAGCTGGTCGCACCCAGGGCTGCGAGCGTGGCGGCGAGCGCGAAAGGCTTGAGTTTCATTGGTATGTCTCCTCTTATATGTGTCAGTGGCATGGCGTCCATGCCGATTGGTGCATCCCTGCGACAACCACTTCTGCCCGGCCCCCAGCACCCGGGCGGCGCTGCATCAATGAGGGAAGGGCCACAGGCGCAGCTTCTGCTTGCCCACGCTCCACAGCTTCGCCAGGCCATGCGGCTCGACGATCAGGAAGAACACGATGAGTGCGCCGAAGATCATGTGCACCAGGTGCGTGATCGTCGCCGTGGAGAGCGGAATGCCGAGCAGGTGCGGGATCTGGTCGAGCGCGAGGGGCAGCAGCACGATGAAACCCGCGCCCAGGAATGCACCCGCGATCGAGCCCAGCCCGCCGATGATGACCATGAACAGCAACTGGAAGGAACGGTCGATCGAGAACGCCGCCGGCTCCCACGCGCCGAGGTGGATGAAGGCCCACAGCACGCCGGCCACGCCGACGATGAAGGAGCTCACCGCGAACGCGCTCAGCTTGGCGTACATCGGGCGGATGCCGATCACCGCCGCGGCCACGTCCATGTCGCGGATCGCCATCCACTGCCGGCCGATGGCGCTGCGCACCAGGTTCTTGGCCATCAGCGCGAACACGCACACCACGGTCAGCACGAACAGGTACTTGCTCACCGGCGACTCGATCGGCACGCCGAACACATCAAGGCGGGCCATGCTGACCGAACCGGACGAGGAGTTGTTGGTGAACCAGCCGATGCGCAGGAAAGCCCAGTCGGTGAAGAACTGCGCCGCCAGCGTCGCCACCGCCAGGTAAAGGCCCTTGATGCGCAGCGACGGAATGCCGAACAGCACGCCGATCACGGTCGCCGACAGGCCACCGAGCAGCATCGCCACGATCAGCGGCATGCCGTCGATGCGGACCATGAAGTTGTAGGCCGCATACGCGCCCACCGCCATGAAGGCACCGGTACCGAGCGAGATCTGGCCGCAATAGCCGACCAGGATGTTCAGGCCCAGCGCCGCCAGCGACAGGATCAGGAAGGGAATCAGGATGGCGCGGAACCAGTATTCCGAACCGACCAGCGGCAGCACCACGAAGGCGACCAGCAGCATCAGGGCCATCGCCCAGCGCTCCTGGAAGATCGGGAAGATTTGTTGATCGGCCGCGTAGCTCGTCTTGAACTGGCCATTTTCTCTGTACAGCATTCGGATGTTCTCCCGGAGTCTTAGCCGCGTCAGACGCGATCGATGATCTTCTCGCCGAACAGCCCCTGCGGACGGACCAGCAGGAAACCCAGCGCGAGCACGTAGGCGAACCATATTTCGATGCCGCCGCCCAACATCGGCCCGATGTAGATCTCCGACAGCTTCTCGCCGACACCGATGATGAGGCCGCCGATGATGGCGCCCGGCACCGAGGTCAGGCCGCCGAGGATCACCACCGGCAAGGCCTTGAGCGCCACCAGCGAAAGCGTGAATTGCACGCCGAGCTTGGAGCCCCAGATGATGCCGGCGACCAGCGCGGCAAAGCCCGCGACCGACCACACGATGACCCATATCTTGTTGAGCGGGATACCGATCGACTGCGCGGCCTGGTGGTCGTCCGCCACTGCGCGCAGGGCGCGGCCGGTCTTGGTCTTCTGGAAGAACAGCGCCAGCACCACCACCAGCAGCGCGGCGATCACCGCGGCGACGAGGTCTTCCTTGCTGATCATCACGCCGCCCTCGAACATGCCCTCGAGGATGAAGGCCGGATCCTTGGGCATGCCGACGTTGATGTTGTAAATGTCGCTGCCGAAGAGGGTCTGGCCGAAGCCGTCGAGGAAGTAGGCGATGCCGAGCGTGGCCATCAGCAGCGTGATGCCTTCCTGGTTGACGAGCTTGGACAGGCACAGGCGCTCGATTGCCCACGCCAGCACCACCATCAGCGCCATCGCGGCGATGAAGGCGAGCAGGTTGGCGAGCAGCAGGCTCTCGAAGCCCAGCCACTGCGGAATCCACTCCGCGAAGCGCGACATCGCCAGCGCGGCGAACAGCACCATCGCGCCCTGGGCGAAGTTGAACACGCCCGAGGCTTTGTAGATCAGCACGAAGCCCAGTGCGATCAAGGAGTACAACATGCCGGCCATCAACCCGCCGAACAAGGTTTCAAGAAAGAATCCCATGGTGTTCCCCGTTCAGTGCGACGTGCCGAGATAGGCACTGATGACGTCTTCGTTGTTGCGCACCTCGTCGGGCGCGCCGTCGCCGATCTTCTTGCCGTAATCCAGCACCACGACACGATCGGAAATGTCCATCACCACACCCATGTCGTGCTCGATCAGCACGATGGTGGTGCCGAACTGGTCATTGACGTCAAGGATGAAGCGGCACATGTCCTGCTTCTCCTCCACGTTCATGCCCGCCATCGGCTCGTCGAGCAGCAGCAACGAGGGCTCGGCGGCCAGCGCGCGACCGAGTTCGACACGCTTCTGCAGGCCGTAGGGGAGCTGGCCGACCGGGGTCTTGCGCACGTTCTGGATCTCGAGGAAGTCGATCACCTCCTCCACCTTCTCGCGGTGGGCGATCTCTTCCTTCTGCGCCGCGCCCCAGAACAGCGCCTGCTGGAAGAGGTTGGATTTCATCTTCAGGTTGCGCCCGGTCATGATGTTGTCGAGCACGCTCATGCCCTTGAACAGCGCGATGTTCTGGAAGGTGCGGGCGATGCCCTGGCGCGCCGCCATGTAGGGCTCGAGGCGCTTGCGCTCTTGGCCGTGATAGAGGATGCGGCCCTCCTGCGGGTGGTAGACGCCGTTGATCACGTTGAGCATCGAGCTCTTGCCGGCACCGTTGGGGCCGATGATCGAGCGGATCTCGTGCTCGCGGACGTTGAAGCTGATGTCGGTCAGCGCCTTGACCCCGCCAAAGCGCAGCGAGATGTTCTGCAGGTCGAGGATCACCTCGCCCTGGCGCCGGCCCGGCGCGGCGCTGGCAGCAGCGGAATTCATGTCGGTCATGTCCATTCCTCGTCTCCTCAGGCCGCGCGCTTGCCGGCCTGCGGCGCAAAGGTCTTCACTTCCTCGATGCGCAGGTCGGCCGAGATCTTGCCGGTGCGGCCGTCCTCGTACTTGACCTGGGTCTCGATGAACTGGCTCGTCCTGCCTTCGAACATCGCGCCGACCAGCACGTCGTACTTCTCGGCGACGAAGTTGCGCCGCACCTTGCGCGTGCGCGTGAGCTCGCCGTCGTCGGCGTCGAGCTCCTTGTGCA
>DAORUJ010000054.1:0-18294 GCA_035433105.1 Thauera sp. | reverse complement strand
AGGCATTCGACCCCTGCAGCAATTTAAGGATGGGACAGACCATCCTTTTTGAATATTACGGCAAGGCAATTAAAGAGGGTTACAGCGGGGTCGATGCGGTTTGGGCCGCGCTTCGCGGCTACAACTCGGGCGGCGTGCATAGAAAGGTCAGCGATAAATACGCTGAAAAGATATTCACGTATATGCAGGCCCAGCAGGCGTGGGTACGGACTTCCAAAGCCGCCAGAAGCACGCCGGCAAGCACCGATCCGCGATTTAACCAACTTGCCCGGTCCGTTCAGATCGACATTTCTGGCGCAAACGCGCCGCCGGCGCTGCCCGCCGCCATTGCGTCCAATCCCAATTCGCTGCGCGATGGTGAATCCCCTGACATTTTCCAGGCGCAGGAGGTTACCCAGGGATTTTGATGCTTTGCCTTTTCATTGACTCAACAGGAACCAACATGAATTCCCATATCTTGCAAACGAGTGAAAACACGCTGACGAAAATTATGCTGCTCAAGGGCATTCTTCTGATCGGAATCCTGGCTGCCTTGCTGTTCCATCCGGCCGAGGCCCAAACGCTCAAGCAGACGGGCGTTTCCATCTTCAATGCCCTGTACGCCGTCATCGGCGTAGTCGGAGCCATCTGCGTGCTGGTCACAGGCATCAACTGGGCGGCGGGCAACTTCCTCGGCGCCCACGATCCCAAGCGGCTCTTCTTCCAAGTGCTCGCGGGCACGGCCATCGCCTTCGCCTCGGTGGCCATCGTGCAGTTCATCAAGGAAGCCGTGGGCGGCAACGGCAGCATCGGGAACCTGTGAACCATGGCCGGGGGAAGCAACAAGCACGTCGATGAACCCTTGGAAAGGGTCCTCGTGTACCAGGGGCCGCAAACCAAGGCGATGCAGTTCTATGTGCCCTTGACGGTGTTTGCCGTGGAGTGCGTCGCCCTGCTGGTCTTCTTCCGATTCTTTCAGTTTTGGGCGCTCTTGTTCGTGCTCCCCATTCACTTGCTGCTGATGCTGAAAACGGCCAGCGATCAATGGTGGGTGGAGAACCTTGTCTGCAATATCAAGTACAGGTATTTCGCCAGGAACAAGGGCTTGCGGGGAAAGAACGTGGTGACATTCACCCCGCATGCCACGCGACGGGAATTGAGGGCGGAGCTTGGCCCCCAGCTGAAAACCAAGAGGCGCAAGCATGCTCAATGACCGAGTGGATGCCAAGGAAGTCAGCGACGCTTCCCAGCTGCCCTACAGCCAGCAGATCAGCCAGACCATTGTCGTGACCGAAGCTGGCGATTACACGGCGACGCTGCAGGTGCATGGAATCTCGTTCGACACCATGACCAATGCGGAGATCGACGGGCTGAACCGCACCTGGCTCTCCGCCATCCATACCGCGCTGGCCAGCCCGAACCATGCCCTGTGGACGCATATCGTCCGCACGCGGCAAAAGGACGTACTCACCCACAACGAGTACGACAACGAATTCAGCGCAGATTTCGTCAAGGCGTACAACCAGTCCCTCGAAGGCAAGGACTTCTTCACCAACCGCCTCTACCTGTCTCCGGTGTACCGCCTGGCCGGCACCCAGGCCGACCGTTTCGGCCTGCGCTTCGCGTCCAAGAAAAGCGAGGACTACAGGGAACTGCACGAGCAGGCCAAGGAGGCGGCGCAGCGCAGTGTCGCCGTGCTGCAGGCCGCGCTCAAGCGCTACCACACGCGGCAGCTGCAGTCCTACTCCAGGGACGGCGGCCTGCATACCGAGATTGGCGAGTTCTATGCCTGGCTGCTGAACCACCGGCACAGCCAGGTGCAGCTGCGGCCCGCCAATCTATCGCGCAGCCTGCCGCTCGCCACGCTGGACTTCGGAGAGGAGACGGTCAGGATCGTCAACGGCGCCTCGACCACCTATGCGGCCGTGATGGCCATGACTGCGCCGTACACCTGCGAGTCCATCGACGCAAAGGTCCACGAGAAGCTGCTGACGGCCGATTTCGAGTTCGTGCTGAGCCAGTCCTTCACCGCCATTCCGCGAGACGCCGCGGAACGGATGCTCAAGGCGCAGCAGAACCGGATCGAGAGCACGGCCAGCAACGAGATCCAGATCGCCGACATCAAAGCGGCGCTGACGAATCTGCAGGCCAACAAGTTCAAGATGATGGAGCACGAATGGATTCTGGTGATCTACGGCTCCAGCCTGAAGGAGTTGAACCACCACGTCAACGACGCCATCACGTTGATGAACGAGAAAAGCATTCAGATCTCACGCCAGAACGGCGGGGCGCTGATTGCCACCTTCTGGTCGATTTTCCCGGGTGCATTCAAGCACGGCCGGGTGCGCGCCATGCCGATCAGTTCGCTGAACATGGCGAAGTTCTTCCCGCTGCACAACTATCCCACCGGAAACAGAAAAGGAAGCCAGTGGGGCAAGCCCATACTCGTTCTCTCGACCGAATCGCGCAACCCCTATTTCCTCAACCTGCACGTCAGCCGCGACCGGATGGCCGAGCAGGGCATCCAACTCAACATGGACGACGAGGACGATCCTGCCGTGCCCGCGCAGAAGCGGCAGAGAAAAGAGGTGGGCAACTACTACATCATCGGCGGCACGGGCGCGGGCAAGACAACCCTGAAGGTGGCAATGCGCGCGGCCTTGAAGCGGCGCGAGAGCCGGGACAACCGGCCGGTCAAGATTTTCACCCTGGACAAGGACTATGGGGAGGAAATCGTGATGCGGGCCATGGGCGCGCAGTACTTCATTCTGGAGCCGGGCGTTCCATCGGGCATCAACTTTTTCCAGTGGGACGACACCGAGGAAACCCGGGAAATGATCTACGACGTTGCCAAGTGGGCGGCGCAATACGACACGCGCTATGAACTGAAGCCCAGCGAGGCCATTGACCTCAAGAAGGCCATTTCATCGGTCTTCGACCTGCCGAAGGCGGATCGCCGGTTTGGCAGCATCATCCATTACCTGCCCTCGCACGAGACGGAATACAGCCTGCACCAGTTGCTCACGCGCTGGTGCCACAACGAGGACGATCCGCGTGCCAGTCCCTACGGCTGGGTGCTCGACAGCCCGGTGGATCGCCTCAACCTGAACGACAGCAGCGCCTACGGCTTCGATACGACGGCGGTGCTCAAGCTCGGGTACGCCAAGACCCCGCTGATGCGCCTGATCACCGAGAAGATTCTGCGCAGCGCGGCCGGCACGCCGCACGTGATCGACATGGCCGAGGCCTGGGCGCTGCTGGCCGATCCGCTGATGGGCCAGTTCATCGATGACAAATCCAGAACCATCCGCAAGCAGGATGGGATTCTCGGGCTGGATGCGCAAAACGCTGAGGACGTGGCCGAGAGCCACTTGGGCCAGGAGTTCCTGAATCAGTTTCCGACCTCGTTCATTCTGCCCAACAGCAAGGCCAGGGCGGAGGTCTATATCGACAAGCTCGGGTTGACGCCGCGCGAATTCGAACTGGTGCGCACCAGCAGCGCAAGCGACGGATCGGTGCTGGTGAAAAAAGGCAACGAATCCATCATGGCAAAGATGAACCTGACCGGGATGGACAACATGCTGTCGGTGCTTTCGGCCAGCACCGACAACGTGATGATCTGCCGCGAATGCATCCGGGAATTCGGACCCAATCCCCGCGATTGGTTGCCGCGCTTCTATGAAAGAAGGATCTAGATTTTTCAAAGGAGAAACAGCATGGTCAGGCTCAAGAAAATCAATTTGAGGATGTTCGGCATGGCCGCTGCGCTGGCTGTGTCCTCTTCCGTTTATGCCGGCGGTATTCCGGTGATCGACGGAGCGCATATCGCCACCGCCAAGATGAACAACATGGAGCAGATTGCGAAGTGGGTGGTTCAGCTGGAGCGGATGAAAACCGAGCTCGAACAGACCAAGGGGATTTGGGACTCCCTCAAGGACGGGCGCGGCATGGGCAACATCCTGCGCGATGACCTCATCCGCCAGTTCCTGCCCCAGGACTACTGGGCAGTCGCCGAGTCGATCCGCAGAGGAAACGGCAACTGGAACGGCATCAGCGGCCGGGTGGCCGACATCGTGAAGGCCTACCAGTACAAATCCTGCGCCGAACTCAACAAGGACCCAGTGTTGCGCCAGGAATGCGAGCGGCAGTGGCGCAATGCCGCCATGAACAAGGACTTCGGCGACCTGGCCTACAAAAAGGCGGCGGAGAACATCACCAATCTGCAGGAGTTCGTCCGCACCATCAACAGCTCGTCGGATCAGAAGGTCATCGCCGAGATCCAGGCACGCATCAACGTGGAGAACGCGCGGCTGCAGAACGAGCAGATCAAGCTCTCAACCATCGCCAAGATGGAGGAGTCCGAGCGGCAGCTGAAAACCGAGCGCGTCTACAACGGTTTCTCCGCGGGCATGGCGAACTTCAGCCGGCCCAATTTCTGAGGGAATGTGATGCGTCGCTTCCCTCGAATCGCCTGGATGCTGCTAGTGCTCGCGCTGTGCGGCTGCGAGTCCGCAGACGAGAAGGCCGAAAGACTTCGGCTTGAAAACCTCTACGCCCTGGACGACCTCAAGGTGGCCCAGGCCTACAAGAAGGCCGATTTCGCCGGCGCGGCCTATGCCAAGGAATATCTGGAAATCAAACGCGAGTGCGCCAAGGAGGAAATGAAGACGAAGGGCAAATGGTGCGAGAAATATTCGAAGATCGAGAAGCTGTACAACCAGCTTCAATCCGAATCGCTTCGCAGCATGCCACAGGCGCCAAAATTCTAAGGGGCCTGGACCATGGCAACTGGAGTTCTTGACAACGTCTACCTGAAGTTCGATGGCGCCATCACCGGGCTGTATGCCAGCGCTTCGTCGGGTATTTCGAGCTATGTGATTCCGATTGCCTGGATCGTGCTGGCCGTTCTGCTGCTGGTGTGGTGCTATCTCACCATGACGGGCAAAACGTCCATGCCGGTGCTGGACCTCTTTGTCCCGTTCATCGCCTTCATGCTGGTGCTGTACGCGATGGGCAGCGGCTACACGGCGTGGATCGCCGATCCTCTCTACAAGCTGCCCGAGGAACTGGTTTCCGCCGTGGGCCGGGGCAGCGCGACCACGCCGATTCAGGCGCTGGCGCTGTTCGAGGAGAAGTTCATCGGCCTGGCCACCGGCGGCTTCAACCTGCTGGTCGATTACGTCAAGTCCCTGGCCTGGGGCGCGGCCATCCTGCTGGCCATCGTGCTGCTGATCATGATCATCGCCGCCGTCATCATGATGGTGGTCATTTTCTGCGGCCTGGTCTACGCCAAGCTGGGCCTGACCCTGGTTCTGGCGGTCGGGCCGTTCTTCGTCTTCCTGCTCGTTCTCCAGCACACCCGCGACAAGTTTTTCTCGTGGCTGAACACGGCGCTCTTCTTCGTTTTCTATTACGTGCTGTGCTTCCTGTTCATGAATCTCTTCTTCAATTTTCTGGACGCCTACATCAATGCGCTGGCCGGCGTGGCGGCCAACAGCGGAGCGGGCGTCGCCGGAACCATCGCGGACGCCATCCGCAATCAGTTCATGGGCGGCGACATGGCCAAGGCCGGCAATGTGATCGTTCTTTTCATGCCCGTCGTTTTGCTCACGCTGATCATGGCCTTCATGTTCCTGCAGCTCAGCACGATCGCCT
Source organism: Thauera sp. (assembly GCA_035433105.1). Taxonomy (GTDB): domain Bacteria; phylum Pseudomonadota; class Gammaproteobacteria; order Burkholderiales; family Rhodocyclaceae; genus Thauera. The sequence continues at coordinate 12,660 of DAORUJ010000054.1, read as the reverse complement.
CGTCCATGACTTCCGGCGCCGGCGGTGCGGTCGGGCAGGGCGCATCCAGCCTGATCTATTACATGCGCGGTGCATTGCGCTCCAGGGGCGGGGCCAAGAGCGCGCCGGCCAAACCATGAAGGTGGATCTGATGCGTAGATGTTTGGTTCTGACACTGCTGGCCGCGCTTTCGGCCTGCAGCACCTACAAGCCGCCGCCTGGCTGGCCCGATGGACCGGAGCGGCCCATCAACGCGCAGCCGATTCAAAAGCCCGCGGTCGATTGAATGAGGAACGGGTATGAACGACTCGAATGAACAAGCGCAGGAGCGGTATTTCCAGGCGGCGGCCAGCTGGGATGCCGACAGCAGGAACGCCGAGCGCCTGTCCCTCAAGCGGTACAAGGCGCTGGGCATCGGCGCCGTGGTCTTCGCGGCCATCATGGGCGTGGCCGTCACCACGCTGCTGCCGCTCAAGGAGTTCGTGCCCATCATCATCCGTGTGGAGAACGCCACGGGCGCCTATGACGTCAAGCCCGCCGGCGAGAAGCTGGACGTGGGGGAGTCCCGCAACGAGAAGATCGTGATTTCCGACGTGGCCCGCTACATCAAGGCGCGCGAGGGCTTTACGCGCGGCGAGGCCGAGGAAAACTACAAGATGGTCTACCTCATGAGTTGCGGCACGCAGCGGGCCGAGTGGGACAACTACATCAACCCCCAACTCAACAAGAAGAGCCCGGTGCTGATGCTGACCAATCAGGACTCGGACCGCATCACCGTGCAGTCGGTTACCTTCTTGCAGTCGCTGGACGAGGACACTAAGACCGCCCAGGTGCAGTTTGAGAAAACCGTCTCGCGCGGCACGACTCCGCCGCTCAAGTACCGCTACGTCGCCACGCTGGGGGTGCGCTACGACCCCACCAACATCCCCAGCAACCAGCTGAACTTCTATCTCAACCCCTTCGGCTTCTGCACCGAGACCTACCGGCGCGACCAAGTGGGCAACCCGGTGGTGGTCAATGCGCCGGGGACGCCGAATCAGGAATTGAACCAGGTGATGGAGGACTTCCGCCGCGAAACCGATGCGGCGCTGGCCGCCGTGCGCGCCCAGCAGCAGCTGCAGGCCTCGCAGGCGGCCGCAGCTGCGGCTGCGGCCTCTGTCGCGGGTGCGGGCGCGCAGCCCGCGCCTGCGCCTGCGGGCGCCGCCGCTGGTGCGCCTTCCGCCTTGTCCAGCATCGGCACGAACGGGGCCGGCCAGGCGCCGCCGCCGGCGGCTTCCACCGCCCCGCCTGCCACCGCCAACCCGCGCCGACCATGACCATGAAACCGACAACCTTCCTTGTGGCCGCCGTCCTGTCGGCATGGATCGGCACGGTGGCGCACGCCGAAATGGGCGCCCGTTCCTCGAAGCTGGATGGCCGCGTGCAGATCGTGGACTACCACCCCGACGAAGTGATCCGCGTGAACATCGCCGAGGGGGTCCTGACCACTATCGAACTGCCGGCGCAGGACACCATCGATGACTTCGGCATGGGCGACCGGCAGGCCTGGCACGTCAAGTTCAAGAACAACCTCATCTCGATGAAGCCGGCCGGCATCAAGCCGGACACGAACCTCACGGTGTTCACGGCGCGGCGCAACTACCTGTTCACGTTGCAGAGCACCGGCCGCAAGAGCCGCACGGTGGCCTACTGGATGCGGGTGCGTGACTCCGAGGACGACGACAGCACGCCGGAGGGGCGTCGTGCTGCCCAGGCGCGCGCGGAGCAGAAGCGCATCGCCGACGACCTGCGCAACAGCCGCTACGAGGGCCGCCTGAATTCGGACTACTGGATCGCAGGGGCGCAGGAGTTGCAGCCCGCGTCCATGTTCGACAACGGCCGCCAGACCTACATGACCTTCAGCGCGGCCAACGCCATGCCTGCCGCCTTCGTCATCGAGTCGGACGGCACCGAGGCCATCGCCGACTTCCATGTGGAGGGCGACACGATGGTGATCCACCAAGTCGCCTCGCGCATCCTGCTGCGGCGCGGCAATCTGGTGTCGGGCATCACCAACAAGTCGCCCGCCGCCGCCGTGCAGCAGAGCCCGACCGGCACGGCCAGCGACAAGGTCAACCGCTCCGTCAACAGCGAGGAGTCCCGATGAACGCACGCTCCGACTACACCGATCCCGCAGCGCCGAAGCCAGAGCAGGAGCGCGGCGAATTCGTGGACCGGCGGCCGCCGAAGTCGCCGGGGCAGAAGATCGTGATTGCCGGCATCGCGCTGCTGGCCGTGTGCGTGCTCGCCTACGGCGCGCTCAAGCTGGCGGGCTTTTTCTCGGGCGAGAAAAAGCCCGTTGCCCAACTCGAAGAGCAGAAGCGCCCCGATTCCACGCCCGACTTCAACGTCTCCCTGGCCGAGCCGCCCAAGGCGGAACTGCGCTTCATCGAATGCGCCGGGGGCCTCAAGCTGCCCGAGGGCATGGCCTGTCCCGAGACCAAGCCCGAAGCGCAGGCACAGGCGGCGCCCGAGCCGCCCAAGGGGCCGACCGAGGAGGAGATCCTGCAAAAGCGCCGCTTCGAGTCGGAGATCGGCGTGGGCGGCGGCAAGCCGCCACCCGGCGGCGCGGCCAGCGCACGCGCCCGCGCGCCCAATCTCTCGGGCGACACCGGCTTGGGCGGCGCGCTGCTGTCCACCGCCACGGCCAGGACACTGGCCACGGTCAACCGCAACCCCTCGTTCACTCTGGCCAAGGGCACACTTCCGGACTGCACGCTGCTGACGGCCATCAGCACCGACCAGCCGGGCTTTCTCAAGTGCATCCTGTCGCGGCCGGTCTACTCGATGGACGGCAAGGTGGTGTTGATGGAGGCCGGCACGACGTTCGAAGGCGAGTACAGCGCGGGCATGGCGCGCGGCAAGAAGCGCATGTTCGCGGTCTGGAGCCGCGCCATCACGCCCAACTTCGTGGAGGTCACCCTGAACTCGCCCAGCACCGACGCGCTCGGCCGCAGTGGCATGAGTGGGCAGGTCGATCAGCATTTTTTCGAGCGCTTCGGCGGCGCGATGCTGTACTCGCTGTTCTCGGACGGCATGGACTACGTCATGCGGCGCGAGGAGTTGCGCAGCCAGGAGCGTGACGCGCGCAATGCCGCTGCCAACGGCGACAACAACACGGTCTACTACAACAACCAGGGCGGGGCGCTGCGGAACTTGGACCGCACGCGCTCGACCGCCGATCGTGTCGTGGAATCCATGCTGTCGCAAGGCGAGGACATCCAGCCCACGCTCTACAAGAACCAGGGCGAAATCATCAAGATCTACATCGCCCGCGACGTGGACTTTTCCCAAGTCTACGAACTTACGCGCAACCCAAGGAGTTGACGATGTTCCGCGATCCAGTTCACGACCTGGCGGAGCCACGCACGCCCTCGGTGCCGGCCGATCCCCGGCCTTCGGCCGCCGCCACGGCGGCACCGCCCGCAGCGGGCGCCGGCGCGCAGCGCGAGTCCCTTGCCGACCTCGACGGCGGCTGGGGCGGGCGCACCGGCCGCTCGCCTCTGGAGATCCACATCGAGCGATATTTCAGCCGCTGGCTGGAGCGTCCGGGCGTGCAGGAGGTGGCGATCAACCGCCCGGGCGAGGTGGCGCTGTGGGAGGGCGGCTACTGGCACGCACACCTCGATCCCGCGCTCACGCGCGACGTGATCGAGCAGCTGGGCCAGCTGGTGGCCAACCGTTCGCGCAAGCCCTTCAATGCGTCCAACGTCACCTTGTCCACGGCGCTGCCTGACGGCACGCGCCTGGAGATGACCGGGCCACCGGCCACGCTCAACAACCACATCTACGTCAACCTGCGCAAGCACAGCGTGGCCGCCTTCACGCTGGAGCAATTCATCGAGCAGGGGTATTTCGCCAACACGGTCCATATGTTCAACATGAACATGACCGACGAGCAGCGCGCCAGGGCGGGGCGGCAGCTGCTGCCCGAGCAACTGCGGCTGTGGGAACTGGCCCAGGCCGGGCGCTGGCCCGAATTCCTCAAGACGGCCGTGCTGGAGTACCAGAACATCCTCGTGTCGGGCGCGACAGGCAGCGGCAAGACCTCGTTCATTCGCGGGCTGGTCGAACTCATCCCCGCCGAGGAACGCATCCTGACCGTGGAAGACACGCCAGAGATGCCCCTGCCAAACCACCCGCACTGCCAGGCACTGTTCTACCGTCGGGAGGGCACCAGCACCACGGCGGGCGGCTCGGCCAAGGACATGCTGCAGGCGGCCATGCGCAAGACGCCCAAGCGCGTGCTGCTGGCCGAATTGCGCGGCGACGAGACCTACTACTACATCCAGAGCGTCCTGAACTCGGGGCACCCGGGCGGCATGACGACCACCCACGCGAACAGCCCGCGCGAGGCGTTCGTGCGTCTAGCCCTGCTCATCAAGGCTTCGCCGGAAGGCCGGGGGCTGGCGATGGACGAGACGCTGACGCTGCTGCACAGCCTGGTGAACGTGGTGGTGCAGATCGTTTTCAAGCCCGGCGCCGACCGCTACTGCTCGGCCATCTACTACGACCCGATGTACGCATCGACGCTGCTGGCATGACGAAGGCGCTGCTTCAGACAGTCGGCAGGGCGCGAGGGCCCGGCGCGCGCAGGCCCGGGCCGCGCCACGCGCTCGGGCGGCCGCGCCGTGCGAACGCCGCGAACCCGCTGCCGGGCGGCTACCGCAGCGCCCAGGGTGGGACGCCGGCGCGGATGGGCGCCGCGCCCCGTGCGCCGGGCACTCACGCGGCCGGACGCCGCCATGGGCTTCGCCCATACCCAACACCCCAAGGAGCATGAGCATGGCAACGAGACGGCCCGCGCCGAAGTCACCGGCGGAGGAGATGGTGGAGAGCAAGCGCCGCGCGATGCGCGCCGAACTGGCCGAGTCGCTGGGCCACGCGGCTCGGCGTCTGACGTTCGATGATCTGGTGCACCGCGCGCATTCCCCGGCGCAGGCCTCGGCGCGACGCAGTCAGGCCGGCAGCGGGCAGGGGGAGGCGTGGCAGACGCTCGGCCAAGTGCGCCGCGCGGACGCGGCCGGCCCGCAGCCGGCTACGGCCACACCCTATGCCCGGGGCAAGACGCAGCCGCCGCAGCAGGCGGCCGCCGACGCGGCCCGAAAGACCCGAGCGGGCGCGCTGCCCGCCCAGAACCAGACGCAGCCGGCAACCAGGCGCGGCGCGGGGCGTTGAGCCATGCCGCCAGGAATCGGCGAGCGCGGGCGGGAGCATTGACGCCGAGGCGGCCCGAGAGGGTCAAGCATCTAGATCAACCGCCAGAATAAAGCTCCTGGCGCGCGCGGCGCGATTCCGGCGATTCGTTGCGCATCTCATCCATCACCTGCTGACGTGTTTTCGGCGCCTCGGTACTCTTGATGGGCAGCGGGATGCCGCGTTGCAGCAACGCGAGCGAACCATCTTTGCGAGCTGCCTCGACCTCGGCCATCACTTGAGCACGGGTTTTGGTGCTCTTGAAGTGATCAGGGTGTTCGGTGTAGCCCTGCTCATTGGAAGCAGGATGGTACATCGAATCGGCCTGTGCCGCCATGGGCAGCGCCGTTGCCAGGACAACAGCATGCAGTGCGACAAGATGGGTGAATTTCATTGCGAGATCCTTTGCAGTGTGTGATCGAAAATACCTACATGCCCGAGGGCATGCACACAATGTAGAAATCCGCACCGAACGGGAGCAAAACGTGAAGATGACAATTTGGACAGGTAGCGAGAAGCCGGGTAAGGATCGGCACACCTCATGAAGCTTCTTATCGTGGAAGATGAAGCCAAGATCGCGGACTACCTTCGCAAAGGGCTTGCTGAAGAGGGCTACGTGATTGATGTGGCTGCGAATGGCATAGACGGTCTTCATATGGCTTCGCATGGCAACTATGACCTGATCGTCCTCGACACAATGCTTCCGGGGATTGATGGCTTCGGCCTGCTGGCTGCACTGAGGCAGAGCAAGCAAACACCAGTGATCATGTTGACAGCCCGCCATCGGATCGAAGATCGGGTACGAGGACTAAAAACTGGAGCAGACGACTACCTTGTCAAGCCTTTTGCCTTTTCCGAGCTGGTGGCTCGCATTGAAGTGCTTCTTCGTCGCGCGGCCGGAAACACGCCTGTTCCTGACGCACTTGTGCTCACACTTGCAGACCTGCAAGTTGACTTGGGAAGGCGACGTGCGACTCGGGCCGGGCAGCGTATCGACTTGTCGGCCAAAGAGTTTCAATTGCTGTCACTTCTATTGCGCCGCAAAGGAGAGGTGCTGTCTCGCACTGAAATTGCAGAACAAGTTTGGGACGTGAACTTTGATCATGGTACGAATGTCATTGATGTTGCAGTGCGTCGGCTGCGTAACAAACTTGATCTACCTTTTAAGCAACCACTATTGCACACAGTCCGTGGAATGGGCTATGTCTTAGAAGAGCGAGAATCGTGAAGAAAAAGCGTGCTGGATCATTGGGGCGTCGGCTTGCACGCTGGATGGCTCTTCTCACATTGGCAGGGCTGGCTCTGACTTGCCTGGGGGTATATACCGTTACAGCGCTTAGTTTCCAAGATCGGCAAAATGACACGCTGAGGCAGCAAAAAATCCAAGTAAGTCATTTAATTGCTGAGGTAGGAGGGCCTGATTTCACCACTCTTACACACAAGCTAGACGACGCTATGGTCGGACGGAGGGACGTAAGAATGACCCTGACCGGACCTAATGGGCGTGTGATTTACGCCAGCGGAAATATACCTAGTGATAAACGCACGATCGATGCGCGTTTCGAAATTTCGAACAGCAACGGCTCCATCCAAGCCCTGTTGAGTCTTGACGCCAGTGAAGATGATCGTGTCCTAAAACGCCTCGCTCAGACTTTGATTGCGGCTGCGCTAGCCGGTGCAGTGGTGATAGCGATTGGCGGATACACATTGGTTCAGATCGGCCTGGAACCAGTACGTGATCTCTCGTCGCAGATTCAAGCACTGGAAGCTGATAATCTCCATCATCAACTGGATGGCTCTGCACAACCTGATGAGTTGGTGCCTCTTGTATTTCATGTCAATGGAATGCTAGAGCGCCTACATACGGCCTATGAGCAACTGGAAGCGTTCAACGCCGACGTCGCGCACGAATTGTTCACGCCTCTGGCAACATTGATGGGAAGCACAGAAATCGCTTTGCGCAAAGCACGCGATGTCGAGACGCTACGGGACGTGCTTGGGGATCACCTCGAAGATCTGCAACGTATGTCGATGATCGTGCAGGACATGCTTTTCCTGTCGCAAGCTGACCGTGGGGCAGAGGCCCGCCGAGAGAGTGTAGACAGCCTGGCCAGACTAGTTAATGCGGTTGCGGACCTGCACGAGGCAGCGATAGAGGATGCTGGCCTTCAGTTGCAAGTTGACGGCGATGCGGCCTGCGCTGTCGATATACGCCTCTTGCAACGTGCACTGTCCAACCTCATCGGAAATGCAACTCGGCATGCGCTTCCGCAGAGCACGATTGTTGTGAAGATCAATAGGCACGATGCCGAAGTGGCTCTACGAGTGGTGAATCAGGGTAATACCATTCCGGACGAGCATCTGCCGTATCTATTCAATCGTTTTTATCGCGTTGACTCCGCGCGCACGGAGGCAGTCCGAAATCACGGGTTGGGCTTGGCGATTGTTTCCGCCATCGCCCGTATGCACAGAGGGCGAACCCTGGCTGAATCAAGGGATGGCGTCACGTCCATTGGGTTTGTGCTGCCTGATTGATTCATGTTTTTTGAACCGCATTCAGAAGTCGAAGCCCGTTGAGCACGACCAACATGCTTGCCCCCATGTCCGCGAAAACAGCCATCCACATCGTTGCACTGCCGAAAACGGCGAGCACAAGAAAAATGGCCTTGATGCCCAGCGCCAGAACGATGTTCTGCCACAGTACCGCGTGAGTTGATCGCGACAGCTTCACCGTCTCTGCGATTCGCCGTAGGTCGTCGTTCATCACGACCACGTCGGCAGCTTCCATTGCCGTATCGGTTCCAGCCGCACCCATGGCCACGCCAATGTCGGCCTGGGCTAGAGCAGGTGCGTCATTGATGCCGTCGCCGGTCATCGCTGTAGACCCAAGATCGCGCTGCAAAGTCTTGATCGCTTCGAGCTTGTCCTCGGGCAACAAGTTGCCGCGCGCTTGGGCGATGCCGGCTTCATGCGCCACGGCCGTGGCCGTAGCCTGGTTGTCGCCAGTCAGCATGACGGGAGTGATGCCCAGCGTTTGCAGCGACGCGATGGCCTCGCGCGACGAAGGCTTGATCGTGTCGGCGACAGCGAACAACGCAAGCACCCTCTCCGGCCTGGCCAGCAGCGTAACGGTGCGGCCCGCTTCCTCATGCCGCTTCAACTGCTCCTCGATTTCCGGTGAGCACTGGTCCCGCTCCTCTATCAGGCGGTGGTTGCCAAGCACATAGGTCACGCCGCCGACATTGGCCTGCACGCCCCTTCCAGCCAGCGCTGTGAAATCCCTTGCCTCGACGTCGCTGGGTTTCAGACCGGCGGCTATCGCACGCGAAACGGGGTGGTCGGAGTGGCTGGCCAAGACAACGGCAACGTGCTCCGCTTCCGCTGCTTCAGTCTGTGCATCGATGACGGACCAATCCACGAGCCGAGGCTTGCCCTCGGTGATCGTGCCGGTTTTGTCCAGCGCGATGGCCTTGAGCTTGCGTGCTTCTTCAAGGTAGATGCCGCCCTTGATCAGGATGCCGCGACGGGCTGCTGCAGCAAGGCCGCTGACGATGGTTACCGGTGTCGAGATGACCAGCGCGCACGGGCATGCGATGACCAACAGCACGAGGGCCTTATAGATTGCCTGCATCCAGGTCCAGCCGAGCAGCCATGGGCCGAGCAACGCGACTGCCAGCGCAATCACGAAAACTGCCGGGGTGTAGATCGCGGCAAAGCGGTCAACGAAGCCCTGTGTCGGCGCCCGTGTTGCCTGAGCTTCTTCGACGGCATGGATGATGCGCGCGAGCGTCGAATCCGATGCCAGTGCGGTCACCTCGAATTCGAAGGTGCCTGATTCGTTGATCGTGCCAGCAAAGACGGAGTCACCAGTGGTTTTATCGACCGGAATGCTCTCGCCGGTGACGGGTGCCTGATTGATGCTTGTTTGACCAGAACGAACTACGCCGTCCATAGGCACACGTTCGCCTGGCTTCACACGCAGCAACGCACCGACGACGACTTCGGCAACAGGCACGACCTTCCAACTGCCATCGACCTGCCTTACAGAGGCCTGGTCGGGCGCCATGTCCAGCAGCCCCTTGATGGCATTGCGCGCGCGATCGACCGCGCGTGCTTCGATCGCCTCGGCGATCGCATACAGGGCCATGACCATCGCGGCCTCGGGCCACTGGCCGATCGCGAATGCCCCCGTCACCGCGACTGTCATCAGCGCATTGATGTTCAGACGGCCATGCCGCAGGGCTGCAAACCCCTTCTTGTAGACGTCAAAACCTGCCAGCCATATCGCGACCCCTGCTACGGCGAGGCCAGCGGCGCGCCAGACTGCGGTTTCCGGAGCGAAGTACCCGATAACTTCGGCAGCGATAGCCAGGAGCAGCGCGGCAGCCAGCTTGGGCAACTGGCCTCGGACAGGATCGTGGTTGTGACCATCGCCTTCAGAGTGCGCATCACCTGAATCTGCTGCACGAACTTGCTGTGGATCAAACCCTGCCTTGCGGATGGCTTCCAGTGCGGGTGCCATCAACGGTTCATCGGCATCGATGGTCAAGGTTCGCTGACCAAGCTGAAATCGCAAACCGCGGATACCGGGCAAGCCGTCAAGGGCTCGGCGGATTTCAGCTTCCTCAGCGGCACAGTCCATCGTGGGGATTCGAAAGCTTCGACCTTGTACCTTTGCCGTGGTACCGGAAAGACGAACCTTTTCAGAGGGCCCGGTTCCGCAACAATCGTCGCTGATGGCGACTGCAGATCCTTGATCGGTGTGAGAGTGCTTCATGGATGATCCTTGCTTTTTCTATATTGAAAACCCTGTAGTCGGTGTAGAGTCAAGCCTTCTATACAGAAAGGTAGGATTTGCCCGTGAAGATTGGAGCACTGGCCGAAGCGACTGGAACGCCAGTTGAAACCATCCGCTTTTACGAGCGAGAGGGCTTGCTTCCGCCACCAGCGCGGGCTGAGAATAACTACCGCCTCTACCTGCCAATCCATGTTGAGCGGCTAGCATTCGTCCGCCAGTGCCGCGGGCTAGATATGACCCTGGACGAGATCCGCGCATTGATTGAGCTTCGCGATTCGCCTGCACAAGACTGTGGCGAGATCAATGCACTGCTTGACGAGCACATTGGCCATGTAGCGCAACGCATTCGCGAACTCCGCGTGCTGGAGAGGGACCTGAAGGCGTTGCGCGCGCGCTGCACGTCTCCGCATGCGGTCGCCGAATGCGGCATTCTCAGCGGCCTCGACCACGCGTCTGTATCAAAGCCTCTATCACCCAACTGGCCTCATTTGCACGGCACGCATTGATGCAGCTGTGGGGGCAGTCTCTTCATTGATTCACAGGATCAACCCAGCGGCCGCCGCGCTCGGGCTGGCCGACATAGATCGGGCGGACTGAACCCACGTCGAGGCCTGCGTTGTCGTAGTAGGCTTGGCAACTCGCCGGCATTGCATTGGAGATGTAGTACCCGTTGTCGCCACCGGCGGGCATCCAGCCGCGCCCATTGAGTGCGGCGGCGTCGCAGCGGCCGGAGCCGTCCACCAGTGCATTGACCAACTGGCGCGTGTAGCCGTCCTCTTTCGCCGTGGGGCACTGGTTCAGGAAGTCGCGCCGCGCGCCCAGTGTCTTGCCGAGGGTGCGCCTGACGATGGAGAAATAGCGCCGGATGGCGGGCTGGCACTCGCTGGGGCGCTCGCCGGTGGACAGGCACAGGATGGCTTCGCACGCCAGGCGGGTATCGCCCGTGAGCAGTTCCATGTCCGGGCTCTGGTCTGCCTGGGCCTGGGCGATGTTGCACAGAGCCAAGGCCAGGGCGGGCAGCAGATTCTTGGTGCGCGGTGTTGCCATGAGAAACCTCTTGCCTGTGTCGCCTTTGGGCTTTCATTGTATTGTCAAACGATAGTTAATATCCTTTTATGTTCTGATAAACGATACATATTCCCCTTTTTTAGGTTAATTATGTGGTGTAAAATGAGGTGTAGTTTTCAACATCTCCCATGAGGCCGACATGACCGACACCCCCCTGAAAAAACGTGTTCCGCAGCGCTGCACGCTGAAGGAGCTTGAAGAGGCGGTGTCGTATTTCAGGATCGCGCCGGCCACGATTGAGCGCGTGCAGCGCGTGCTGGTGGACGGCGAGGCGGTCTCAGTCGTGGCCCGCGGCGACAACCTCACCTACCAGCCGCTGGCCCGGACCTGCAACAAGGTGATGGACAAGGTGGAGGAACTGCGCAGCAATGCGCCCGTGCTGGTGCCGCCAGGCTGGGAAGAGGCCACGATCGTGGCGCCGGTGGAATTCATCGCCGAGACGCGCAAGCGCCTCGAACGCTACCTCTTGGACAAAGGATGGAAGAAATCGATCGCGTGATGCGGGACCCTGCCGCTTCCCGCTGGCTCAGGGACGCCCTGCGCGGCGCGCTGGTGCGCGACCCGGTAGATGCCGCCAACGATGCGCAGTTGCTGGCGCGACTGCTCGATGCGCGCTGCGCTGGCGTCCTGGCGCCCGGAAAGGACCCGCATGGATGCCCTTGAGCGGGAAAGCCGGCTGTGGCAGGCGCGCGCGGCGGTGGGCCAGGATCTGGACCGGCTTACCGCCGAGGCGGTGGCCCTGGCCCTGGACGCCGATCCTGGCCAGCGTGCGCGCGTGGCGGCGGCCAATGCCGCCAGCCGCCTGCTGCTGCGGCTGGTCGATCAGGTGGCCGATTCGGAGGCGAGGATCGAGGACGTGGCCGCGCTGTTCAGCTCGCGCCCGTTCACCTGGGATTTCACCGGCGGGGCAGGCGGCACGCGCATCGACGCGGCGCTGCAGCGCCTGTGCGTGTTGTCGGTTCTGACGCGGGCCGACGTCGAGCGCATGCGCGGCAAGCTGCACGGCGCTTCGCCGTGACGCCGGCCCACGCACGGAAAAGGTGGTGATGTATGGACCTGCTACTCGGCTGGCTTCGACTGCCCATCGTCCTGTGCGTGGCCGTGCTGCGGCTGTTGTCGTTTAGCGCCGGCATCGCCACCTTAGGCGGACTGCTAATGCAGCGCAGCGAATCGCGGTTCATCTGCTTCGTCGTGATGCCGCTCACGTCTTTCGCGTGCTACGTGCTGGCCTCGAAGCTGTCGGAGCAGTACCAGCGCGCGATGGCGCGGCGAGAGGCCGGTTCGGGTGCGCGGTGAGCGGGAGGCACTGGCGGCGCAGACGCGGCAGGTGGTCGGCATGCGCGCCGGCCGCGCGCACACCGGCGAGGAACTGAAGGAGTTGCAGGGACTGGAAAGCGTGGTTCGGCGGATCGCTTCGGCGCAGGGCTATGCGCTGGGCGAGTCCGCGCGGCCAACGCCCACGCCAGGGGCAAGGGTCTTTCCCCGGGCTACCCCCCCGATCTCGATTGGCGGCGGTCAAGCACGCCACCATGCCCGCTGAGGCGAAGCCTGCGGAGTCCAAAAGAGCCGCGCGCGATAGC
>DAORUJ010000053.1:17147-18532 GCA_035433105.1 Thauera sp. | reverse complement strand
CTCGTTTCCCGCTCCAGAATTCAAAAGCCGGACAAGATGATACTCTTGTCCGGCTTTTTGCTTTGGGGGTTCCCGTGGACACGACATCCCTGCGCTGGCCTGCCGCTCATGTGCTGCCCGACTATGGGCAAGGGGGTATCCATGGCCTTGCGTGCAGCCTGCGCCAATGGCTGCACGATCCGCAGGCCGGCTGCGACCCTGCGGAAGTCGCCCCGGGCGAAGCGGCAAGCATCGTACTGCTGGTGATCGATGGTCTGGGCGCCCACTTTCTTGACACCCTTGGTGCCGACTCTGCGCTGGGTGCCCACTGTCGGCGCCGGCTGACATCGGTCTTTCCCAGCACGACCGCCAGCGCCATCACGACCCTGATGACGGGTGCGTCGCCGGCCGAGCACGGCCTCAATGGCTGGTTCATCCACGATCGTCGTTTTGGCGGGGTCATCGCGCCGCTGCCGCTGGAGTTGCGCGGCAATGGTCCCCTGCAGGGGACGCAGATAACGCAGCGGCTCTTCCCCCAAGGGTCCATGTTCCATGGTGCGGAGCGGCCGACGGTGATGGTTTCGCCCCGTGAGATCGCCTTTTCGCCTTACTCGCGCCACCATGCACGCGGCGCCCGGATTCGGCCCTATGATGGGCGTGACGACCTTGAGGAAGGCATCGTCACCGAGGTGCTCGGTCTCGGCGCCCGAGGCGGCTTCGTGCATGCCTACTATCCGCGCTTCGATGCGGTGAGCCATGCCTACGGCTGCCGCTCGGCACATGCCAGGACCTGCTTTGAGCGCATCGATGCGATGTTTGAGCGTCTTTGCGAGCGTCTCGCCGGCAGGAATGTGCGCATCCTAGTGACCGCTGACCATGGTTTCATCGACAGCTCACCGGAACGCACGCTCCAGCTCGCGCCGGATTCCGCCGTCGCGGCAATGCTGGCCGCACCCTTGTTTGGCGAACGTCGGCTGGCGTTTTGTTCGATCAGGCCTGGGGCGGAACTCGAATTCGAACGCTGGGCCAGCGAATCACTCGATGGCCGCGCCGTGTTGATGTCGGGCACGACGTGTATCGAATCCGGCGTGTTTGGCCCGGGTCAGGCGCATACCCGCTTGGCAGAGCGCGCGGGGACCTACGTCCTGCTGATGGAGCCGGGCTGGACCATCGTCGATACAGTCGAGGGTGAAGTGCCGTTTGATCTGATCGGGGTGCATGGCGGCATGACGGCCGATGAGATGTATGTGCCCCTGGTGCTGGCAAGACCCTAGTTTCGCACTGGTCCGGGCCACGCCGCGCCCTTGAACCAATGACTGTCCCGGCTAGTGAACTTCGTCGTCGGTGGGCGGAAGCGGCACGACCACAATACCCTCTTCGAGCAGATCCTCGACGTCTTCGGGCGA
>DAORUJ010000053.1:1793-17047 GCA_035433105.1 Thauera sp. | reverse complement strand
TGGTGCCCGGGACGGGACTCGAACCCGTAAGGCTTGCGCCGGCGGATTTTAAGTCCGCTATGGTTACCAATTTCATCACCCGGGCGGGTATGCAGGGCGGGCTGAAGGTCCGTGGCAGGCGCTTGCCCGACAGCGCAGCCTCCGGACCGCCTGCCAGGGGCTTAGCGCGGCTGCTCCGGCAGCACGATGTTGACCTCGAGAACGTCCATGTTGTCCTGCTTGTCGAGCTGGACCTTGATGTCATCCGGGTTGACGGAGACGTACTTCGAGATGACCTCGATCAGCTCTCGTTGCAGTGCCGGCAGGAAATCGGCCGTCGGTGTTCCGCCGGCGCGCTCATGGGCGATCAGCAGCGACAGACGGTTCTTGGCGATCTCGGCGGTCTTCTTCTTTTCTCCAAACAGTCGGGCAAGGAATGACATGTCACTTGCCTCCGAACAGGCGCTTGATCAGCCCCGGTCTTTCATAGTTGACATAGCGCAGAGGCCGGTCTTCGCCGAGGAAGCGCGAAACCACATCGCCATAGGCCTCGGCCACGTCGGAGCCCTTGAGGTGGATGGCGGGTGTGCCCTGGTTGGAGGCGTGCAGTACGGATTCGGACTCTGGAATCACGCCGATCAGCGGCACCCGCAGCAGTTCCTGCACATCCTTGTACGACAGCATCTCGCCGTCTTCGACACGCTTCGGTGAGTAACGGGTGATCAGCAGGTGTTCCTTGACCGGTTCGCCGCCTTCGCGTGCGCGCCTCGACTTGCTCTGCAGGATGCCGAGGATGCGGTCGGAGTCGCGCACCGATGACACTTCGGGGTTGGTGGTGACGATGGCCTCGTCGGCGAAGGTCAGGGCCATGACCGCGCCGCGTTCGATGCCCGCGGGCGAGTCGCACACCACGTACTCAAAGCCCATGTGCTCGAGTTCCTTCAGCACGCCTTCGACGCCATCTTCGGTCAGCGCGTCCTTGTCACGCGTCTGCGAGGCGGGCAGTACGAAAAGGTTCTCGCAGTGCTTGTCCTTGATCAGCGCCTGGTTCAGTCGGGCTTCGCCGTTGACGACATTGACCAGGTCATACACCACGCGGCGCTCGCAGCCCATGATCAGATCGAGGTTGCGCAGGCCGACGTCGAAGTCGATCACCGCGGTCTTGAAGCCGCGCAGCGCGAGGCCGGAGGCGAATGCGGCGCTGGTGGTGGTCTTGCCTACGCCGCCCTTGCCTGACGTTACGACGATGACTTTCACGGTTTGTCCTTGTGGATGCTTGGATGGCTGCGGCTCAGTCGAGCTGCAGCGGTTCGATGTTGAGTGTGTTGTCGACGCCGTTCAGGCGCACCTGCGCGGCGCGACCGGCGACGTTGTCGGGAATACCACGTTCGAAAGTGCGAAATACGCCGGCGATCGAGACCAGTTCCGGACCAAAGTTACTGGCGATGATGCGGGCCTTGCTGTCGCCCTGTGCCCCTGCGATGGCACGGCCGCGCAGCGGCCCGTAGCAGTGGATGCTGCCATCGGCGATGACTTCGGCGCCCGGGCTGACACCGCCCAGCAGCACCAGATCGCCACCTCGCGCATAAACCTGCTGGCCAGAGCGCAGCGGGCGATCGACGAACATCGTTGACGGCGCACTTGGCGGTGCGTTTGTCGCGGCTGGTGCTGCAACTGCTGCGGGGGTGGGGGCGGGAACGGTCGCGGGGGGCTGAGCGGGTCGGGTGGCCTGCACTGCGGGTGGGTCGCGCAAGACCGCTGCATCGAGCTCGGCCAGCCCGGCGCGGCGTGCCGCTTCGACGTGCGCAGGGGCCAGACCAAACACCCCGATCGGTTGCAGGCGGTAACGACGCAGCAGTGAATTGAGCCCTGGCCAATCGATCTGCTGCGGGAGCTCGCGCAGCGTGGAAAAGTCGAGAACCACGGCTTCGCCATTGAAGAAGTCCGGCATGCCCCCGAGCATCTTGTGCAGGGCATCGGCCAGCGCGGGCGGCTCGGTTGCCTGCAGCATGGCGACGGTCACGCCGAGCGTGGTGTTGCGAAACTCGATCGGACGGACGGACGCGGGGGCGGACATGGATGGAAGCTTCTTCAAAATCAAGGGAGTGTACTTAGGCGCATGCGTTCGGGCAAGCCGATCTGCTTAGTGCAGGGTGCGCGCCTTGAAGAGCGCATCGATATCGGCCGCGTCGAAGCGGTAGGTGTGGTTCGACAAGTCGTCGTGCACCACCACTTCGCCATGCTCGACGAGGAGCGCGCGCACCTCGTCCTCGCCCAGGCTCTGCAGCATGCGGGCAACTTTCTCCGGGTCGGCAGGCCAGTCGTGGGTGACGCTGCGGGCATCGAATAGCCGCACGTTCTCCTCTGCGAACAGGCGACGCAGGACGTCGGCGGCATCCAGGCCCAGTAGTTCGTCGTCGCGCACGGTGCGGGCAAGTTGCTGGATGCGGTTCCAGCCGTCGGCGTCCTTCTGGTCCGCTCCGGGCAGTTTCTGCAGGAACAGCGCAGCCGCAGCGTCCGCGCTGCAGGCCAGCCATAAACCCGCCGGTTGCTGTTCGGACTGCACCAGGTAGTGTTCGAAAACCTCGGCGATGCTCTCGCCCTCAAGCGGCACCAGACTTTGATAAGGCTGATCCAGACCGGGAACGTCGAGCGACAGTTGCAGGCGCCCGTCGCCCACGAGCTCGTTCAGGGTGTCGCCGCCCGGGGACGGTTCCGCCTTGGCGTAGCCACGCAGGTTCAGGGTTTCGGCGCAGTCGATCACCAGCAGGCTGACCGGGCCGTGGCCCTTGATCTGGAAGGTGAGCCGGCCAGGCTGCTTGAGGTTGCCGGCGATTACCGCCGACACGGCGCTCATTTGCCCGAGCAGGCGCGCGACTGCGAGTGGGTAATCACGCCCCTTCTGCATGGCCTGCCAGACCCCGGTCAGGCGCACGAAAGCGCCGCGAATGTCGAGATCTTCCAGCAGGAAACGCTGAACGTGGCTGGGGGGGAAGGTGTCGCTCATTGCGTATTCTCCGTGAACACGGCGGCCAGGCGCTCGGGGTCGAAGCCAAGCACGAGATCACCCTGACTGGTCTCGATCAGCGGGCGGCGTATCAGGCTGGGTTGGGCCTGCATCAGTGCAATGGCAGCCGCGGTGTCCGCAGGGGACTGCTGCTCGGGCGCGAGTTTGCGCCAGGTCGTGCCGCGTTTGTTGACCAGCGCCTCCCAGCCCGCTTGCTCACACCAGCGTGCCAGCACGGCGCTGTCGGTGCCGGATGTCTTGTAATCGTGAAACTGGTAGGGGACACCGGCGCCGTCGAACCAGGCGAAGGTCTTCTTCATGGTGTCGCAGTTCCTGATGCCGTAGATCACCGCTTGCATGGCTGCGCTTCCTTGTTCATTTACTGCTGCGGGCTCGGGCAAAGGCTGCCGCCAGCGCATTGTCCGAAGCGGGGCTCCCTTGTTCGCGTCGTTCGCCCGGCTTGTTGCGGGGCCTGGCCTCCACCCCGGAAGATCCGGGCCCCGTCGTGGGCGCTTTGGTCCCCGTCGCGAGATGGCGCTGCTCGCCCGCCTGTCGTCCGGACTCGCTCGGTCGCCGACTGCCTGTTGCGCGGTCGCTGCCGGGTGCCGGAAGCTCGTCGGCCAGGCGCATGGTGAGTGCGATACGGTGGCGGGGGAGGTCGACTTCGAGCACCTTCACTTTCACCACCTGGCCGGCCTTGACCACGCTGTGCGGATCCTTGACGAAAGTGTTTGCCAGCGCCGAGATGTGCACCAGGCCGTCCTGATGTACGCCGATGTCGACGAAGGCGCCAAAATTGGTGACGTTGGTCACCACGCCTTCGAGCAACATGCCGGCCTGCAGGTCCTTCAGGGTCTCGACGCCGTCGCGGAAACTGGCCGTGCGAAATTCCGGTCGCGGATCACGCCCGGGCTTTTCCAGCTCGGTCAGGATGTCCTGCACGGTTGGCAGGCCAAAACGTTCATCGGTGAAATCACCGGGCTTGAGCGACTTGAGAAAGCTGCCGTTGCCCATCAACTCGCGTACGCTCTTCTGCATGCGGGCAAGAATGCGCTGCACCACGGGATAGGCTTCCGGGTGCACCGAAGAGGCGTCGAGCGGGTTGTCGCCACTGGGTATGCGCAGGAAGCCTGCAGCCTGTTCGAACGTCTTGGGCCCCAGGCGCGGAACGTCCTTCAGGGCGTTGCGGCTACGGAAGGGGCCCTTGTTGTTGCGATACTCGACGATGTTGCCGGCGAGCGTCGCATTCAGGCCCGAGATGCGCGCCAGCAGCGGCACCGAGGCGGTGTTGACGTCGACGCCGACGGCATTCACGCAGTCTTCGACCACCGCATCCAGGCTCTTGGCCAGGCGGCCCTGGTTGAGGTCGTGCTGGTACTGGCCGACGCCGATCGACTTGGGGTCGATCTTCACCAGCTCAGCCAGCGGGTCCTGCAACCGTCGGGCGATGGATACGGCACCGCGCAAGGTGACGTCGACATCCGGAAATTCCTTCGCGGCGAGTTCCGACGCCGAATACACCGATGCACCGGCCTCGGACACCATGACCTTGGTCAGCGGCAGTTCCGGGTGGCGCTTCATCAGTTCAGCGGCCAGCGCGTCGGTTTCGCGCGATGCCGTGCCATTGCCGATCGCGATCAGCTCGACGCTGTGTTTTCTGGCCAGCGCAGCAATGGTGGCAATGGCCGACTCGCGGTCGCGGCGCGGTTCGAAGGGGTAAACCGTGGCGGTATCGACCAGCTTGCCGGTGGCATCGACTACCGCGACTTTCACCCCGGTGCGGATGCCGGGGTCGAGGCCGATGGTGGTGCGCGTGCCGGCCGGCGCGGCCAGCAGCAAGTCCTTGAGGTTGCGCGCGAAAACGCGGATCGCCTCTTCTTCCGCGCGTTCGCGCAACTCGCTCATCAGCTCGAGTTCGAGGTGCACCGAGATCTTCACGCTCCACGCCCAGCGCACCGTGTCGGCCAGCCAGCGGTCAGCTGGGCGACTCTGGTTACGGATGCCAAAGCGCGCAGCGATGCGGCCTTCGCAAGGATGAGGGGCGTTGGCGTCGGCACGCTCGACCTCCAGCGTCAGGCGCAGTACGCCCTCGTTGCGGCCGCGCAGCAGGGCCAGCGCGCGGTGCGAGGGCAGGGTGGCGATGGCTTCCTTGAAATTGAACCAGTCACGGAACTTGGCGCCCTCGGTTTCCTTGCCGTCGACCACCGCAGAGCTCACCTCGCCATGGTCGTGCAGGTAGGTGCGCAGTTCGCCGAGCAGCTTTGCATCTTCGGCAAAGACTTCCATCAGGATCTGGCGGGCGCCGTCCAGCACGGCCTTGACGTCGGCAAAGCCGGCTTCGGCATTGATGAAGCGTGTCGCTTCGACTTCGGGGTCCAGCCCAGGGTCTGCCAGCAAGGCCTCGGCGAGCGGCGCAATGCCGGCTTCGCGCGCAATCTGTGCCTTGGTGCGGCGCTTGGGCTTGTAGGGCAGATAGAGGTCTTCGAGGCGCTGCTTGGTATCGGCGTTGTCGATCTCCGCGTGGAGCTCCGGCGTCAGCTTGCCTTGCTCGTCGACCGATGCCAGCACCGTGCGGCGGCGGTCTTCAAGCTCACGCAGATAGCCCAGACGCTCTTCCAGCGTGCGCAGCTGGGTGTCGTCCAGACCACCGGTGGCTTCCTTGCGATACCGGGAAATGAAGGGCACGGTGGCTCCCTCATCGAGTAGCTGAACGGCAGCCATGACCTGGCGGGGGGGCACGCCGAGCTCGTCGGCAATGCGGTATTCGATCGGGGGGAGCATGTTGTGGGCGCGTTGCGGGTGAAACGAAGGCCGGGATGGTGCAGCAAGCGGCGCGACCCGACAAGCCCCGCAGTCGACTGTTCGGGTGGTGATTCCGGCGCAAGCGAACGTGCGGGTGAAGCTCGAGTGATTACAGGGCGACCAGGGTCTGGCGTCCCCACCAGCTGTCGCCGGGTGCAAGTCGAAGCGGGTGTTGCGCAGCAGCGGCCTCAACACACAGCAGGTGGCGGAAGGCGTCGTTGGGCAGGTCGGCAAGTGCGGCACTGCGCTCGATCCAGGGGTTCCAGACCACGACGTCGGCAAAACCCTCGGCGTTGATGCCCAGGCTGCGACTGTACTCGCGCAGTAGAAGTGGGCGCTGGACGTCGTGATAGACGCGGTCGGTCTCGGCCTCGATCAGCACGACGTCGCCGCTGTCGCGCTTGATTCGGTTGCCGTCCGTCTTGTCGCCGTAGCTATAGCCGTGCAGGCCTTCGAGGCGCGATTGCTCGACTTCACGAACGGCCAGGTAGGTGTGCAGTGCGGCAGTGAACTCGAACTCGGTGTCGCCGCTGTTGGTGACTTCGAATTCAAGATCCAGCCGGCTTTCCTCGATCAGGATGCTTAGCTCAGCCTTGAACCCGTGCGGCCACAGCGCGCGCGTGGACTCGTCGTCGCTCAGGCCTAAGGTAATGAGGGCAAAGTCCTTGTCACTGCGCTCGGTCAGTACTGACCAATTGGCCGTGCGCGCGAACCCGTGCGGCGTCAGTGGACCGAGATCGGCGAACTGCGGAAAACAGACCGGAATGCCACCGCGGATCGGCCGGCTGCCGTCGTTTGCGGCTTGCGGGCTGAGGTACAGACGGTCACCGCCGCTGGGTGGCGTCCATGACAGCACCTGCCCGCCGAACAGGCTCACCACCGCGCTCGCGCCGCTGCCGGTAGCGAGCCGCAGGGCGGGAAGGCCCTTGAGGTCGACGCGTTCGATGCCAGTCCTTGCCATCGCCATCAATCCTGCAGGGCCAGCACGCCGAGCTTGACGGTGTTGTCCTCGGGGTCGTTGCTGAGAACGAAGCCGAGCTTCTGCACGAATTTGAGCATGCGCTCGTTGTTCGACAGGAAAACCCCATTCATGTAGGCAATGCCGCTGCTGCGCGCGGTCTCGATCAGCACGCCCATCAGCTTGCGCGCCAGCCCGCGGTGCTGCCAGTCGTCAGCCACCACCACGGCAAATTCGCAGGACTCTCCATCCGGGTTGACCGCATAGCGGCACACGCCGATCTCCTTCTCCTGCCCGTCAACCGTGAGTGTGGCGACGAAAGCCATCTCGCGGTCGTAATCGATCTGTGTCAGGCGCGCAACCATCGCCGGCGGCAATTCCCGCATCGTGTTCATGAAGCGGTAGTACTTGGTTTCAGCCGATAGCGCACGTACGAATTCGACCTCGAGTTCGGCATCCTCGGGCTTGATCGGGCGAATGGTCACTGCCGTGCCGTCGGGCACGATCCAGGTCTGAGTCAGGTGCGAAGGGTAAGGGTGGATCGCCATGTGATCGTAGCGATCCGCAGTGGGCGAAACGTTGTCCACGACGATGCTGGCGTCCACCGCCACTGCGCCGTTCTCGTCAACGATCAGCGGGTTGATCTCCAGTCCGGTGATCCAGGGCAGCTCGCAGACCATTTCAGATACGCGCAACAGCACCAGTTCGAGCGAGTTCATGTCGATCGCCGGCAGATGGCGGAACTCGCCGAGACGCGTCGCGATCCGGGTCGAACTGATCATGTCCTTGACCAGATAGCTGTTGAGCGGGGGCAGGGCGACCGCAATGTCGCGGTTCGCCTCGACCAGGTTGCCGCCTTCACCGAAGGTGATCACCGGGCCGAACACCGGATCGCGCTTGACGCCGACCACCAGCTCGCGGCCATTGCGCTTCTGGATCATCGGCTCGATGGCAATACCGTTGATGACGGCGTCAGGCTGCACGCGCTTCACCTCATCCAGGATCTCCTGGTAGGTGGAGCGCACTGCGGCCAGGCTGCGGATGTTGAGGCGCACCCCGCCCACGTCGGACTTGTGAACGATGTTGGGGGAATCGATCTTCATCACGATCGGCAGGCCGATCTCGGCTGACAGCACCATGGCTTCGGCGGCCGAGCGTGCGACCACCGTCTGCGCGATGGGGATGCGGAAGGCCGCCAGCAGCGCCTTCGACTCCATCTCGTTGAGCTTTTTGCGGCGCTCGGACAGCGCCATTTCGATGACCAGGCGCGCGCTTTCGATCGACGGCGGCGACAGGTGCGACAAGGACGATGGCGTCTGCATCAGCAGCTTCTGGTTCTGGTAGTAGGCCGAGATGTGGCTGAACAGCTCAACCGCCGGCTCCGGCGTGCGAAAGTGCGGAATGCCCGCCGCACTGAACTTCAGGCGCGACTCGGCGACGAGGTCTTCGCCCATCCAGCACGCCACCACCGGCTTGTCGGCCGTTTTTTCCAGTTCGATCAATTGATCGGCAACGCCGCTCGGGTTGGTGATGGCCTGCGGGGTCAGCATCACCAGCACGCCGTCGACGTTCGGCCCTTCGAGCACGGCCTTCAGCGCCTTGCCATAGCGCTCGGGGTCGGCGTCGCCGAGGATGTCGACCGGATTGCCCCGCGACCAGTTGGCCGGCAGGGCGGCATTGAGCTTCTCGAGCGTGCTTTCGGATAGCTCGGCCAGCGGGATGCCGATGTCCGCTGCGCGATCGGCTGCCATGATGCCCGGCCCGCCACCATTGGTAATGATCGCCAGGCGGTTGCCGCGTGGACGGAAGTGCGAAAACAGGGCGTTGGCCGCGGCGAAAAGCTGGCCGAGGTTGTACAGACGGATCACGCCAGCGCGGCGCAGGGCCGCATCGAACACGGCATCGTCGCCCATGGGCGCTGCCGAGTGGGACAGAATGGCGCGCGATGCCTCCGGATGGCGTCCGGCCTTGATCAGCAGCACGGGTTTGACCCGCGCCGCGCCGCGCAGCGCACTCATGAAGCGGCGGGCATCACGGACGCCTTCGACGTAGAGAAAAATGCTCTCGGTGCGCGGGTCGGAAATCATGTATTCGAGCACTTCGCCGAAGTCGATGTCCGAGGACGTGCCGAGCGAGACGACGGCCGAAAAGCCGACGTTGTTCGGCTTCGCCCAGTCAAGTATGGCCGCGCACAGTGCGCCGGATTGCGAGATCAGGCCAATGCTGCCCTTCAGTGCGCTGGCATGGGCAAAGGTGGCATTGACGCCGAGCTGCGGACGCATGATGCCCAGACAATTGGGGCCAAGCAGGCGAATGCGGTGGCGGCGGGCGGCATCGATGACCTTGCGCTCGAGCAGTGCGCCGCGCGGGCCGGATTCGGAGAAGCCAGCCGACAGCAGAATTGCCGCCTTGACGCCCGCTCGCCCGCAGTCGTCCATGATGGCCAGTACTTTTTCCGCACGCACGGCGATCACGACCAGGTCCAGGCGCTGAGGTACGTCCTCCACCGACTTGAAACAGGCGATCCCATGCACCGACTCATGCCTCGGGTTGATGCCGAACAGCTTGCCCTTGAAGCCCGCGTCGAGCATGTTGCGAACGAGCACATTGCCCAATGAACCTGCGCGTTCGCTGGCACCAATGATGCCGACCGAACGGGGTTCGAGGAGGGGGGTGAGATAGTGCTTGTCTTTCATGGCTGCAACCTGTCCTGATGAATATTCTTGTTGTGCGCTTGCCCGTGGTTTCGGGCATTTGAGTGCGACACCGACTGATTATACTGCAGTGCACAATGTTCGCGGCGCTGCACTGGATTAAAGCAGCGAACGGGCGCTGCAGTACATGCACCCCGTCACGTTCGCCCGCTATTGACCCAGGGTGAACAGGAAGCGGGCGCCTTCGCCCGGGCTGGATTCAGCCCAGATCGAGCCGTCATGGCGCTGCACGATGCGCTGCACGTTCGCCAGTCCGATTCCCGTACCGGGAAACGCTTCGCTGTCGTGCAGGCGATAGAAGGGGCGAAAGAGGTTGCCGGCGTGGTCCATGTCGAAGCCGGCACCGTTGTCTTCGATGCAGAAGACCCGGCGGTCGCACAGGCGTTCAGCTTTCAGGGCAATCCTTGGCTGATCCTGCCCGGCGGTGAACTTCCAGGCGTTACGCAGCAGGTTGTCCAGCATCGCGTAGATCAGCGCCCGGTCAGCGGTGACGTTCAGGCCCTGGGTGATCTCGATCACCACCTCACGCTCGGGCTGCTCGGAATGAAGCTCGTCGACGATCTGGCGGGCGACTTCGGACAGATCGAAGGTTTCCTTCTGCAGCGGCTGGCGTGTCAGCAAGGCGAGATTGATCAGCGCATCGATCAACTGCGCCATGCGCTCGGTGGCGTTGCGAATGCGTGCCAGATGTTCGCGCGAGCGTGGCGCGATGCAGTCATCGAGCTCGTCTTCGAGAATGCGGGCAAAGCCGTCGATGGCACGCAAAGGCGCGCGAAGATCGTGCGACACCGAGTAAGAGAATGCTTCGAGCTCGCGGTTCGAGGCTTCCAGCTCGGCGGTTCGTACCCGGACGCGTGCCTCGAGTTCCAGGTTGAGGTTGCGCAGCGTCAGCTCCGTGACCTTGCGCGCGGAGATATCGTCTACCGTGCCGGTCAGTGCTGCATCGGCCAGGCCAGCGTCGGGAGCGCGGCGCGCGGTCACTTCGACCCAGCGAATCTCGCCGCTGCGGGTGCGCAGACGAAACTCGCACTCGCAGGCGTCACGGGCGCCCGTCGTCAGGTCGTGAAAGAGCTGGCGCGCGCGCTCGCGATCGTCGGGGTGGAGGAAGTCGAACATCGGCTTGCCCAGGCTGCTTTGCACTGAGTGGCCACTGAGTTTTTGCCATACGCCGTTCAGGTAGATCAGGCAGCCGCTGATATCGGATCGAAAAATGACCTCGCCAACGGATTCCAGCATGTCGAGGTAGACGTCGTCACCCCGAGGCAATGCCAATGGCGCGCCCGTGGCCCTGGTAGCCGGCCCGACGGAAGGTTGCGCGGGCAAGGGCGGCGCTGTGGGTGGCGGGCTTGAGCGGCGGCCAATCAGATAGCCCAGGCCGATGCCCAGCAACAGCGCAAGAATGAACCCGATCCAGCCCATCGCGGCCAGACCCTGCGCCGGGTCTGCGGCGGCGCCGACCGACGGGGCGTTGAGGCAGACTGCAAAGCCTGCGCCGATCTGTGCCGCAACTCGCAGGCGGTTCGAAGCCGCTGTATCCCCGCCCATGGCGTGTCCCCTGATCCCGTCAGCGGCAGGCCGAACAAGGGGGCCGCCACTGACTGAAGCTAAAGCATAGCTGGGCTTTGGCATGCCGGACCGCTCCAACAGTCGTGTTTGTTAGCCCGGCGCCTTCCGCGCGCGAGGTGGTTAGAATGTGCCCGGTTCGCCTTTTTCGTTCAATGGAATTCTTCATGCACCCAGCCTTGCACACCGTTTCGACGACGCCTTCGGGCTGGATGATGCGCTTTGCGCCACTGATTGCCGCCGGGGGCGAAGTGCTTGACTACGCCTGTGGCAGCGGTCGCCATGCGCGCTGGCTGGCACAGCGCGGTTTCCGGGTGGAGGCAGTGGACCGCGATGGTATCGCGCTGCAACTGCTGCAGGGCTTGTCCAGAGTGAACGCTCGCGAGGCCGATCTGGAGGGGCCGGACTGGCCCTATGAAGGGCGCCAGTTCGATGCCGTCGTCGTCACGAACTACCTGTTTCGTCCGCGCTTCTCGCAGTTGCTTGCGCTCCTGCGCCCCGGTGGTGTGCTGATCTACGAGACCTTCATGCTCGGCAACGAACGCTTTGGGAAACCGAGTAATCCGGAATTTTTGCTTCGCCCCAACGAGCTGCTCCAGCGGCTCGCGGGTGACTGGACCATCGTCGCCTTCGAACAGGGTGAGGTGCAGTCGCCGCGCCCGGCCGCCATGCAGCGTGTCTGCGCTGTGCGCGGCCAGCCCGGTACGCTCGTGCTGCCTTAGGTTGCGGGTCCATCCGTGGTTGCAGAGGTATCCGCACGCGGCTTCTGCTCGCTCTGCAGGATGCGGTGCGCCAGTTCATCGATGCCGGCATCGCTCAGGTCGTCCGCAGGCAGACGCGGCGCGCTGGTAAAGCCTGCATAGTTGCCGTTTTGCGAGCGCCGGTAGAGCGGGTCGTAATGCAGGTCGATGAGCTCGGCAAACAGCTCGGGCAGGGCGTGGCTGGCGGCGAAATCGTGCCAGCGGACAAGGGTTTCTCGACTCTGGTGTTCAGCAAGGCGGGCGATGTTGGCCTGCAGGCGGCTGGGGTCGTCACCCAGATAGGCATAGTCGCGTAACAGAAATTCGAGGCGTGCATCGCGGCTGGCGTCGACCGCGACGCAGGGCGCCTGGCGCATCGCGAGAATCAGCGGTTCGGGCACGAAAACGAGGCCGATCTTGCGGCTTTCAGCCTCGACATAGACCGGCCGGTCAGGGTCAAGCTCCAGCAGCCTTGTACGTACCGTGGTTTCGAAGCCCTTTTGCGTTGGCTGCGGCCGGTCCGGTAGCGCGCCCAGCACTGAACCCTTGTGGGCCGCGAAATCCTCCAGGTCCAGCGTTTGCGCGCCTGCCCGTGACAAGGCCTCAAGCACCCGTGTCTTGGCGCTGCCGGTAGGGCCGCACACGACCCGCCATTGCAGCTTTGGGGCCAGGCGCTCGATGTCGGCAATGACCTGGTGGCGGAAGCTCTTGTAGCCACCCTGCAACTGGTGGGCATCCCAGCCCACCATGCGCAGCCAGGTTGCGAACGAACCGCTGCGCTGTCCGCCGCGCCAGCAGTAGATCAAGGGGCGCCAGTTCCTGGGCTTGTCCTTGAGGTAGGTCTGAAGATGGCGGCCAATGTTCGCGGCAACTAGCGCGCCGCCCAGCCGCCTCGCCTCGAACACCGACTGCTTTTTGTACAGCGTGCCAACGATGATGCGTTGCTCGTTGTCGAGCACGGGCAGATTGACCGCCCCTGGGATGCGGTCCTCGGCGAACTCTGCCGGCGTGCGTGCGTCGATGATCTCGTCAAATCCGGACAGCTGTGCTACGGTCGCGACGCCTTTGTGCATGATGATTGCGGGCGCACTTCCGCAGGCCCGCTACTCCTTCCCGAATATGAACAAAATCAAACTGACGCAATTCTCCCACGGCGGCGGATGCGGCTGCAAAATCGCTCCCGGCGTGCTCTCCGAGTTGCTTGCGAGCATGCCCGCCGGCATCGTGCCGCCCGAGCTGCTGGTGGGGACCGATACCGCGGATGACGCGGCCGTATATCGCCTCAACGATCGCCAGGCGATCGTCGCCACGACCGACTTCTTCACTCCGATCGTCGACAACCCTCGCGACTTCGGCCGCATCGCGGCCACTAATGCCCTGTCCGACGTCTATGCGATGGGTGCGACTCCGATCTTCGCCCTCGCGGTGGTTGGCATGCCGCTGGACAAGCTGCCGCGCGAGGTGATCGGCGAGATCCTGCAGGGCGGGGCGGAAGTGTGCCGCGAAGCGGGCATTCCGATCGCGGGTGGGCATTCGATCGACGTGCTCGAACCGATCTACGGGCTGGTGGGCCTGGGCGTCGTCGATCCGGCCAAGGTCAAGACCAACGCCGGCGCCCGCGATGGCGACGTGCTGGTGCTGTCGAAACCGCTCGGTATCGGCATCCTGTCGGCGGGTCTCAAGAAAGACTTGCTGTCAGCGCAGGGCTACGCACAGATGATCAAGTGGACCACGACGCTCAATCGCGCCGGTGCACGCCTTGCCGAGATCGAGGGTGTGCATGCGGTGACTGACGTCACCGGCTTTGGTCTGGCCGGCCATCTGTTGGAAATGTGCCGTGGCAGCCGCCTGGGGGCGGAGCTGTGTTTCGAAAGTCTGCCGGTGATTGCCGAGGCAGCCGCGCTGGTGCGCGATGGCATCGCCACCGGCGCGTCGACGCGCAACTGGGCAAGCTACGGCGCTGATGTGGTGATGGCCGCCGATGCGCCGGAGTGGCAGCGCAAACTCGTGACTGACCCGCAGACCTCGGGCGGCTTGTTGATCGCCTGCTCCGGGCAGGCACTCGAAGCGGTGCAGGCCGCGATCAGCGACACCCAGGGCGAACCCGGCACCGTGATCGGCCGCATGCTCGCGGGCCCACCCAAGCTGAAGGTCGTTCAGGGCAGCGTGTCCGAATGACGTGTCTCAGTTCTTGCCCAGCAGTGGCTTGAGGCCGCGCCAGACGGTATCGAGCACCAGGAACTGCGCCTCGGCGGTAGGATGAATGCCATCGGCGAGGAAGCGTTCGGGCTGGTCGGCAAAGCCGTCCAGCAGGAAGGGTAACAGTGGCACCTGCTGCGACTTCGCCACATCCTGGAAGGCCTGGGAGAAGCGGCGGGTATAGACAGGGCCGTAGTTGGGCGGCATCTGCATGCCCACCAGCAGCACTTTGGCGCCTGTACTGCGGGAGGCGCCAATCATGGCTTCGAGGTTTTCGCTGAGCAGATGCGGGGGCAGTCCGCGCAGGCCGTCGTTGGCGCCAAGCTCGAGGATGACGATCTCAGGCTGGTGCTGCTCTAGCGCCGCAGGCAGGCGCGAACGGCCACCGGCGGAGGTTTCGCCCGAAACGCTGGCATTGACGACGGTGTGGCGGAACCCTTTCTCGGTCAGGCGCGTCTGCAACAGGGTGGGCCACGACTCGCCGGGTTTCAGGCCGTAACCGGCCGACAGGCTGTCGCCCCAAACCAGAATCGTCGCCGCCTGGGCGGCGCCAACGAACAGCAGCATGAAAAAGAAGGTAGCGATGGATCGCAGCGCCATTGAAGTCTCCATTCCGGTCATCGAGGTTCAGCGCCTGTCAAAACACGTGCGTATTGCCGACGGCGAGGACGAACTGCACATTTTGCAGGATGTCAGCTTTGCCGTCGGTGCAGGCGAATCGGTCGCGATCGTCGGCGCCTCGGGCTCGGGTAAATCAACGCTGCTGGGATTGCTGGCCGGCCTCGATGTTCCCGCCGCGGGTTCGGTCAAACTGCAGGGTATCGACCTGTTCGGGCTTGACGAGGACGCGCGTGCAGCACTGCGCGGGGCGGAGATCGGTTTCGTGTTCCAGTCCTTCCAGTTGCTGCCGGCCCTCACCGCGCTCGAAAACGTCATGCTGCCGCTGGAGCTGGCCGGGGTGGCCGAGGCGCGTGAGGTGGCTAGCCAATGGCTCGAGCGCGTCGGCCTGGCGAACCGCCTGCGCCACTACCCCAAGCACCTGTCAGGCGGCGAGCAGCAACGGGTGGCACTGGCGCGCGCCTTTGCGCCCAATCCCCGCCTGTTGCTGGCCGACGAGCCGACTGGCAACCTCGATGCTGAAACCGGCAAGGCCGTGATCGAGCTGATGTTCAAGCTCAACCGTGAGGCGGGAACCACCTTGATTCTGGTCACGCATGACGAGTCGCTGGCGCAGCGTTGCGGCCGCACCCTGCGCATGACGGCCGGGCATCTGCAAGACGCCAGTCACGAAG
>DAORUJ010000053.1:0-1693 GCA_035433105.1 Thauera sp. | reverse complement strand
CCCTGGGTCATGTCTCCAGGGCTGCTCACCCAGGGCCGCTCAATCAAAAAGATCGAGCACGCCGTCCAGTCCGCTGTGCTCGATGCAGCAGTCCACCACCTGACGCAACACCGGCTTGGGGTGGAAGGCGACGCTGAAACCGGCTGCTTCCAGCATTTGAATATCGTTGGCACCGTCGCCAGCGGCAATGACCTGCTCTGCTGCCAGGCCGAGTTTGTCGCGAATGCGCAGCAGGTGGCGAGCTTTGGCGGCACCGTCGACGACCTCTCCGACGATGCGTCCGGTCAGGTGGCCGTCGACCACCTCCAGTTCGTTGGCGAAAGCATGGTCGAAGCCCAGCTGCTGTTTCAGGCGTTCGGTGAAGTAGGTGAAGCCTCCCGATACCAGCACCGTGCGCAGACCGGCACGCTGCAAACCCTTCATCAGGCGCTCTGCGCCGGGGTTGAGCTGCAGGCGGTGGGTAAAGACCTCGCCCAGCGCCTGCTCGGACAGCCCGGCCAGCAGCGAGACGCGGCGCGTCAGCGATTCACGGAAGTCGATCCTGCCCTCCATTGCCGCCTCGGTGATCTCCGCAACTTCGGCCTTGAGGCCCTGCATGTCGGCGATCTCATCGATGCATTCGATGTTGATCAGCGTCGAATCCATGTCGGTGACGAACAGGCCGAAATCCCGCAGTTGCCGGCCAGCGGACAGCCAGGCGTGATCCAGTCCGCCCGCCGCACAGATTTTCGCCAGATCCGGATGGGCCTGGGCAGCAATCAGCCTGAACGAGCGTGGCGTGATCTGCTCGATCGCGCGCGCACCGGTCAGTTTCGCGACATTCTTCAGCACAATGCTGTCGACATCTTCGGCAAACACCACAAGATTCATGCACTGCGCTCCCGCTTGCCGATGACGTCGCGCAGCATCGCATCCGTGCTGCGAATCATCGTCTCGGTTGTCTCCCAGTCCACGCAGGCATCCGTCACCGAGCAGCCGTACTTGAGCTGCGACAGGTCTGCCGGAATCGGCTGGTTGCCGGCCACGATGTTGCTTTCGATCATCATGCCCACGACCGAGTCGTTGCCTTCGCGGATCTGGTGAGCAACGTCCTTCATCACCAGTGGCTGGTATTCGGGCTTCTTCCAGGAGTTGGCGTGGGAACAATCCACCACCACGTTCCTGGGCAGCTTGGCCTTGGCCAGCGCCTGCTCGGCCAGCGAGATCGACACCGTGTCGTAATTGGGCCGGCCGCCGCCACCGCGCAGCACGACATGGCCGTAGCGGTTGCCGCGGGTGCGGGTGATCGCCGAAACACCGTGGCTGTTGATGCCCAGGAAGCTGTGCGGATGCGCCGCGGAGATGATGGCGTTGATGGCCACGTCCAGATCGCCGTCGGTGGCGTTCTTGAAGCCCACCGGGGTCGACAGGCCCGACGACATCTCGCGATGTGTCTGGGATTCGGAGGTGCGGGCACCGATGGCAGTCCAGGAAATCAGGTCGCCGTAATACTGCGGCGCGATCGGGTCGAGTGCCTCGGTGCCGGTGGGCAGGCCGATTTCGCAAACATCGAGCAGAAATTTACGCGCCCGCTCCATGCCGACGTCGATGCGGAAGGAGTCATCCATGAACGGATCATTGATGAAGCCCTTCCAGCCCGTCGAGGTGCGCGGCTTCTCGAAATACACCCGCATCACCAGCACCATGGTCTGCG
>DAORUJ010000052.1:0-18700 GCA_035433105.1 Thauera sp. | reverse complement strand
CCTATTACCCGATGACGGTCAAGAAGCATCTGCGTGCGCAGGAGATCGCCGAGCAAAATAATCTGCCCTGCATCTACCTGGTCGACTCGGGCGGTGCCTTCCTGCCCAAGCAGGAGGAAGTCTTCCCTGACCGCGACCACTTCGGCCGCATCTTCTACAACCAGGCCAACATGTCGGCCAAGGGCATTCCGCAGGTTGCGGTGGTGATGGGTTCGTGCACCGCGGGTGGCGCCTATGTGCCGGCGATGTCGGACGAGACCGTCATCGTCAAGAACCAGGGCACGATCTTTCTCGGCGGCCCGCCGCTGGTGAAGGCGGCCACCGGCGAGGTGGTCACTGCCGAAGACCTGGGCGGTGGCGACGTACATACGCGCCTGTCCGGCGTGGCCGACCACCTGGCCGAGAATGACGCCCATGCGCTGTACATTGCGCGCCGCATCGTTGCCAACCTCAACCGCACGAAGCCGATCGCGCTCGCGCTGGGCCAGGGCGAAGAGCCGGCCTACGACCCGGAAGAGATTTACGGAATCATCCCCTCCGACACGCGCAAGCCCTTCGATGTGCGCGAGGTCATCGCGCGCGTGGTCGACGGTTCGCGCTTCGACGAATTCAAGGCGCGCTACGGCACCACCCTGGTGTGCGGCTTCGCCCAGCTCTACGGCTACCCGGTAGGCATCGTTGCCAACAACGGCATCCTGTTCGGCGAGTCGGCGCAGAAGGGCGCGCACTTCATCGAGCTGTGTGGCCAGCGCGGCATTCCGCTCCTGTTCCTGCAGAACATCACCGGCTTCATGGTTGGACGTAAGTACGAGAACGCCGGCATCGCCAAGGACGGCGCCAAGATGGTGACGGCGGTCGCCACCGTGCAGGTGCCCAAGATCACCACCCTCATCGGTGGCTCCTTCGGCGCTGGCAACTATGGCATGTGCGGCCGCGCCTACTCGCCGCGTTTCCTGTGGATGTGGCCCAACTCGCGCATCAGCGTGATGGGCGGCGAGCAGGCCGCGAGCGTGCTATCCACCGTGCGTCGTGACGGCATCGAATCCAGGGGTGGGAGCTGGAGCGCGGAAGAGGAAGAGGCCTTCAAGGCGCCGATTCGCGACCGCTACGAGCTCCAGGGTCACCCCTATTACGCCACCGCGCGTATGTGGGACGACGGCGTGGTCGATCCCGCACAGACGCGCCGCATCCTCGGTCTGAGTCTGTCGGCGGCACTGAACGCAGCCATCCAGCCGACCAAGTTCGGTGTGTTCCGCATGTAATCGGGGTGGAGAAGACATGAGCTACGAAACCGTGGAAGTGCTGCGCGATGGCGGCGTGGCGACCTTGTGGATGAATCGCCCTGAGGTCCATAACGCCTTCAACGCGCAACTGATCGCCGACATCAGCGCCGCTTGCTGCGCGTTGGATGCGGACGCCGGCGTACGTGTAGTGGTGCTGGCCGGACGGGGCAAAAGCTTTTCCGCCGGTGCCGACCTGAACTGGATGAAGGCCGCCGGCGAGGCGGGCGAGGCCGAAAACTTTGCCGATTCGATGAAGCTCGCGGGCATGCTGCGCACGCTGGCCGAGATGACCAAACCCACCATCGCGCGCGTACATGGCGCGGCGCTGGGTGGCGGCATGGGTCTGGCTTCAGCCTGCGACATCTGCATTGCCGCTGAGCGGGCGGTGTTCGCCACCTCCGAAGTCAAGTTCGGCATCATCCCTTCGGCGATCAGCCCCTACGTGATCCGCGCCATTGGCGAACGCCAGGCCTACCGCTATTTCCAGACCGCCGAGCGCATCGATGCCAGGCGCGCGTCCGACCTGGGGCTGGCGCACGAGGTGGTTGCGACTGAAGAGCTCGATGCCAAGGTGAAGGACGTCGTCGACGCCTTGCTCCAGGGCGGCCCGAAGTCCCAGTCTGCGGCCAAGGCGCTGATCCGTGCCGTGGCCAATCGTCCGCTGAGCGATGCCATGGTGGAAGATACCGCCCGCCGCATCGCCAGCCTGCGCGTCACGCCCGAGGCGAAGGAGGGGCTGGATGCCTTCCTCTCCAAGCGCCCGGCGGCGTGGGTCAACAACTGAATTTCGCGGAGAGTGACCATGTTTGACAAGATTCTGACCGCCAACCGCGGTGACCAGGCGCGCTGCGCCGCAGCGACGAAGTCACATCGCGTGGCATGCGCAGCATGCTCAGGCGATTTCACCGCGGAGAGTGACCATGTTTGACAAGATTCTGATTGCCAACCGCGGTGAAATCGCCTGCCGCGTCATCAAGACCGCCCGTCGCATGGGCATCAAGACCGTTGCCGTGTATTCCGAGGCCGACGCCAGCGCCCGCCACGTACGCCTCGCTGACGAGGCGGTTTTGATCGGTCCCCCGGCGGCGCGCGAGAGCTACCTGGTCATCGACAGGATCATCGCTGCCGCCAAGCAGACCGGCGCGCAGGCGATCCATCCGGGCTATGGCTTCCTGTCCGAGAATGAGGCGTTCTGCCACGCCTGCGAGCGCGAAGGCATCGTCTTCATCGGTCCGCCGGTGTCGGCGATCCGCGCGATGGGGTCGAAGTCCGAGGCC
The DNA here is from genome assembly GCA_035433105.1 of Thauera sp. Lineage (GTDB taxonomy): Bacteria > Pseudomonadota > Gammaproteobacteria > Burkholderiales > Rhodocyclaceae > Thauera. The sequence continues at coordinate 16,140 of DAORUJ010000052.1, read as the reverse complement.
AAGAAACTGATGGAAGCGGCCGGCGTGCCGCTCACGCCCGGCTATCACGGTGATGCCCAGGAGCCGGCCTTTCTGCATCAGCAGGCCGATGCGATCGGCTACCCGGTGCTGATCAAGGCGGCGGCGGGCGGCGGCGGCAAGGGCATGCGCCTGGTCGAAAAGTCGGAGGACTTCATTGATCTGCTGGTCTCCTGCAAACGCGAGGCGACGTCCAGCTTTGGCAATGACCATGTGCTGGTTGAAAAGTACATCACCAAGCCGCGTCACATCGAGATCCAGGTGTTCGGCGACACCCACGGCAACGTGGTCTACCTGTTCGAGCGCGACTGCTCGGTACAGCGTCGTCACCAAAAAGTGCTGGAAGAGGCGCCGGCACCCGGCATGACGCCCGAGCGCCGCGCGGCGATGGGCAAGGCCGCGGTCGATGCGGCGCAGGCGGTGGGCTACGTCGGTGCGGGTACGGTGGAATTCATCGCCAATCAGGACGGCTCCTTCTACTTCATGGAGATGAACACCCGCTTGCAGGTAGAGCACCCGGTCACCGAAATGATCACCGGCCTCGATTTGGTCGAATGGCAGCTGCGCGTCGCCTCGGGCGACAGGCTGCCGCTGGCGCAGGAGCAGTTGCAGATCCGCGGCCATGCGCTGGAAGCACGCATCTACGCCGAAGACCCGGCCAAGGGCTTCCTGCCGTCCACCGGCACGCTGGTGCACCTGGCACCGCCGGTTGAGAACCTGCATGTGCGCGTCGATACCGGCGTCGAGGAGGGCGACGAGATCAGCCCGCACTACGATCCGATGATCGCCAAACTCATCGTATGGGACATCAATCGTGACCGCGCCCTGGCCCGCATGCTGCAGGCGCTGGCCGACTACCGTGTGGTTGGGGTGTCGAACAATATCGATTTCCTGTCGCGTCTGGTGGCGTGCCCGGCCTTTTCCAGCGCCGACCTCGACACCGGGCTGATCGAGCGCGAAAAGGCCTATCTCTTCCCCGACGATGCCGGGGTGCCGGACGAGGTGCTGCAGATCGCCGCGCTGGCCGAACTATTGCGCGAGACGGCGCTCGCCGACAAGCGTGCGGCGGGCGGCAGCGACGCGCGCTCGCCCTGGCATGCGCGCGATGGTTGGCGTATGAACGCCACCGCGCGTCGCAGCCTGCTGTTCCGCCACGACGAAACCGATCACGCGATCGAGGTCGCGTATCTCGCTGGCGCTTATCGCCTGACGATAGGTGGGCGCAGCGTCGAGGCGCGTGGCGAGCTCAACGCGCGCGGCCTGCTGCGCATCGAACTCGACGGTACGCGTATGGACGCCAGCGTGATCGCTGCCGCCGGTCGCCGCCATGTCTTTGCCCGCGGTCGTGCCTGGCACCTCGCCGCCGTCGATCCGCTGCACCACAGCGGGGAAGGCGGAGGTGCCGAAGGCGGGCTGCTGGCGCCGATGCCGGGCAAGGTGATTGCGCTCGTTGCCGCCGTGGGGGCCAGGGTTGAGAAAGGGGCTCCGCTACTGATCCTGGAGGCGATGAAGATGGAGCACACCATTACTGCGCCTGCTGCCGGCACGGTCAAGGCTTTCTGCTTTGCCGTGGGTGATCAGGTCGGAGATGGCGCCGATCTGGTCGAGTTCGAGGCCGACGCCAAAGCCGCCGCTGCGACCTGAGTGCGGCGCAGCGCGAGGGAAGCTTGAAGCGGGCTGCAAGCCGATCCCGAGAATCGGTGCAGTCCGCGTTGAGAGGAGACGCAAACGATGAGCAGCATTCCGAGCTATGTGCACGGGGCATCTGACAAACCCCTGATCGGCCTGACCATTGGCCGTTTTTTTGACGAGGCCTGCGCGCGTCACGCCGAACGCGAGGCGCTGGTGGTGCGCCACCAGAATCTGCGCCTCAGCTATACCGAGTTGCGCCGTCGCGTCGATTCTCTGGCTTGCGGATTGATGCGACTGGGTCTCGCGCCCGGCGAGCGGGTCGGCATCTGGTCGCAGAACAACGCCGAATGGGCCCTGACCCAGTTCGCCACCGCCAAGGCGGGGCTGACGCTGGTGAACATCAATCCGGCCTATCGTCGCTCCGAGCTTGAGTACGCGCTGAACAAGGTGAGCTGCCGCGCGCTGATCCTGTCGCCGGCCTTCAAGAGCAGCAACTACCTGGAAATGATCGCCGAGCTGGCGCCTGAACTGAGCCATTGCGAACCCGGGCTGCTGCGCAGCCATGCGCTGCCGTCGCTGGAGTTCGTGATCCGCATGGGCGCTGAGCGCTCGCGGGGTATGCTCAATTTCGATGATCTGCTCACTGCGCCGACGCGTGAGGAACTGACCGCGCTGGCGCTGCTGTCGGCAGTGCTGCAGTTCGATGATCCGATCAACATCCAGTTCACCTCGGGCACCACCGGCCATCCCAAGGGCGCGACACTGTCGCACCACAATATCCTCAACAACGGCTACTTCGTCGCCGAGGCGATCAAGCTCGTGCCCGGCGACCGCGTCTGCATTCCGGTACCGCTGTACCATTGCTTCGGCATGGTGATGGGCAATCTGGGCTGCCTGACGCATGGCGCCACCATGGTGTATCCGGCCGAAGCCTTCGAGCCGCTGGCGGTGCTGGAGGCGGTGGCCGAGGAAAAGTGTACCGCGCTGTATGGCGTGCCGACGATGTTCATCGCGGCGCTCGATCACCCGCGCTTCGCCGACTTCGATCTGACCAGCCTGCGCACCGGCATCATGGCCGGCAGCCCGTGCCCGATCGAGGTCATGAAGCGTGTCATCGGCACGATGAACATGGCCGAGGTGACGATTGCCTACGGCATGACGGAAACCTCGCCGGTAAGCTTCCAGAGTGGCACCGATGACCCCATTGACCGGCGCGTGTCCACTGTCGGTCGCATCCAGCCCCATCTCGAAGTGAAGATCGTCGACAGCGAAGGCCGCATCGTGCCGCGCGGGCAAACCGGAGAGCTGTGCACCCGTGGCTACTCGGTGATGCTCGGCTACTGGGGCGACGAAGTGAGGACTAAGGAAGCGATCGATGGCGGACGCTGGATGCATACTGGCGACCTTGCTGTGATTGATGAAGAGGGCTTTTGCAACATCGTCGGCCGCATCAAGGACATGGTGATTCGCGGTGGCGAGAATATCTATCCGCGTGAAATCGAAGAGTTCCTGTATTCACACCCGAAGGTGCTGGACGTGCAGGTGATCGGCATCCCGGACGAGAGGTACGGCGAGGAACTGTGTGCCTGGATCATCCTGCGTGAGGATGGTGCGCTGAGCGAGGCAGACGTGCGCGCGTTCTGTCAGGGCCAGATCGCGCACTACAAGATTCCGCGCTACATCCGTTTTGTTGATAGCTTTCCGATGACGGTGACAGGCAAGATCCAGAAATTCCTCATCCGCCAGAGGATGAAGGAAGAGCTCGGTCTTGATGACGCCAGAACAGCCTGAGGTTTCGAGGCATGCACCTCGATTGCGACTGCCCCGGCCTGCAGTCGCGATCGTCATTTGAATGGGAAGTCCGAGCCATGACGACAATGAACCTGCCTTCATCCGTGCGCATCGTCGAGATGGGGCCGCGCGACGGACTGCAGAATGAGAAACAGCTGGTCTCGACCGACACCAAGGTCGGGCTTGTGCGTCGCCTTGAAGGCGCAGGTCTCAAGGCGATTGAAACGACGTCCTTTGTCTCGCCCAAGTGGGTGCCGCAGATGGGCGACAACGGCGAGGTGTTGAGTCGCGTGCTGGCGCAACCCGCTATTGGCGTCGCCTATCCGGTGCTCACGCCCAACCTCAAGGGATTCGAAGCCGCACTGGCAGCCGGCGCGACGGAGGTTGCGGTGTTCGGAGCCGCCTCGGAGTCCTTCAGCCAGAAGAACATCAACTGCTCGATCGCGGAGTCGCTCGAGCGCTTCCGTCCCGTCACCGAGGCGGCGCAGGCTGCCGGGGTCAGGGTGCGGGGCTACGTCTCCTGCGTGGCCGGTTGCCCCTATGAGGGTGCGGTCGCGCCACAGACGGTGGCCGAGGTGGCAGCGACGTTGATGGAGATGGGTTGCTACGAAGTCTCGCTGGGCGACACGATCGGTGTCGGCAATCCAGCCAGCATCAGCCGCATGCTCGAGGCAGTGATCAAGCGCGTGCCGGTCGCCAGGGTCGCCGGCCACTATCACGATACCTATGGCATGGCGGTGGCCAACGTCTTTGCCTCGCTGCAAATGGGTGTGGCAGTGTTCGACGCCTCGGTTGGCGGGCTGGGAGGCTGTCCCTATGCCGCTGGCGCCTCCGGGAACCTTGCCACCGAAGACGTGGTCTGGTTGCTCGATGGACTGGGCATTGAAACCGGTATCGACCTCGATGCGCTGGTCAACGTCGCCGCATGGATCAGCGCCGAGCTGGGGCGCGACCCGGCTTCACGCGTTGCACGGGCGGTACTGGCGAAGCGGGCGAAGGTGGTCTGAGCCTGAGCAGACGCGGACTGGCGCCCGATGTCGTGCGTCGACGCAGGCTGAATCAGCGCTGTGGTTGTTCCTTGAGCGTCCGCTGCCGTGTGTGTCGCGGCTGCCCTTGCCCTGGCGTTGGTGGCGCAACGTCAACGCCGATTCGTTCATAATTGGGCCTGTACTTCCAGAGATGGCGAGAGAGGCGCGCACGTACGCGCCTTCCGCAACCCACAGAGATTGTCACCATGAGCATTCCTTCCCCCTGCATCAATATCTGCCAAATGAGTACGGACACCGGCTGGTGCGAAGGCTGTCAGCGCACCATCGAGGAGATCACGCGCTGGAGCAGGACGACCGACGATGATCGCCAGACCATTCTTGCCGCCGTGAGCGAACGGCGCGAGTTCCTGGGTGAGTCCGACCCATCCGTCGAGGTGAGTGTGTGAGCAATGATGCGCTGTGCGTCGGCGTGTGCTTGATGGACTGGGATGCCGGGGTGTGCCTGGGTTGCGGTCGCACTACCGACGAGATCCATGGTGTAGCCGCAGAGCCGCCGCCCGAGGCGACGACACTGGCCGACGATCAGTCCGCACCGGTGCCGGCCAAACCTGCGGCGCAGGGTGGGGCGAGCAGGGAGAGCGGCGATTGAGTGCCCGACTGCGGCTGCCCGCCACCGTGCAGGTGTTGGAGCGTGGCTGGCTGTCGGCCAACAACGTGTTGCTGTTTGACGGTGCCGAGGCTGCGCTGGTGGATTCGGGCTACGTCACACACGCTGCGCAGACGGTGGCGCTGGTGTGCGCCGCGCTCGATGGACGCCGGCTTGGCCGCCTCATCAACACCCATTCCCATTCCGACCACATCGGCGGCAACGCCCATGTTCAGCGCGCGTTCGGCTGCAGCATCACGGTTCCGGTCGGCATGGAGCGCGCGGTGACGCACTGGGACGAGGCTGCGCTGCTGCTGTCCACCGCCGCCCAGGCGGGCGAACGTTTTGCGGTCGACGCCACGCTCGCACCCGGTGAGCGCTTCGTGGCTGGCGAGCTTGAGTGGCAGGCGATCTCCGCGCCCGGTCACGACATGGACGCGCTGGCTTACTACAACGCCGAGCGCCGTATTCTGATGTCGGGCGATGCGCTGTGGCGCGACGGCTTTGGCATCCTCTTTGCCGACGTGCTCGGCAACGGCGACGGGGTGGGCGAGGCCAGGCGCACGCTCGAGGGTATCGGCCGGCTGGCGGTGGATGTGGTCATTCCCGGACACGGCGCGCCGTTTGCCGAATTCGACGATGCACTTGAACGGGCATTCGCGCGCTTGCGGGCCTTCGAGGCCGATGGTGCGCGCATGGCCCGCAACGCCATTCGCGCCTGCATTACCTTCAGGCTGCTCGATGTGCGCCGCATGGCGCTCGATGAACTGCCGCGCCATCTCGATGAAACGCCGCTCTACCACGAGGCCAACCGCCGCTTCCTCGGCATGGAGCCGGAGGCACTCGCCCGCTGGTTGGTGAAGGAGCTTGAGCGTGCCGGCGTCGCGCGGCGTAACGGCCTCTGGCTCAACATCTGCTGAGCGGCGCTCAAGCTTCCGCAGAAAAGCCTGCTTTTCAATCGTCCCGCAACAAGCAGTTACAATCCTGCTTTCGAAGGTTTCGGAAGCACGCGAATGCAAGCAGCAGTGGATTGGGTCAACGGCTGGGTTTGGAGTCCGGCGCTGGTGTATCTGTGCCTGGTCGTCGGCTTGTACTTCTCGATACGGACCCGTTTCCTGCAGGTCCGACACATGGGTGAAATGATTCGCCAGATGTTTCGGGGCAGGAGCTCGGCCGCCGGAGTGTCGTCCTTCCAGGCGCTGACGATTGCGCTGTCGGGGCGCGTGGGTACAGGCAACATTGCCGGTGTCGCCACGGCGATCGGCTTTGGTGGCCCGGGGGCGGTGTTCTGGATGTGGATGGTGGCCTTTCTCGGGGCGGCAACGGCCTACGTCGAATCCGCGCTGGGGCAGATCTACAAGACCGAGCAACTCGGCCTGTACCGCGGCGGTCCGGCCTATTACATCGAGAAGGGTCTGGGCTGGCGCCGTTACGCGATCGTGTTTGCGGTGGCGACGATGCTCGCCTGCGGCCTGCTGCTGCCGGGTGTGCAAACCAACAGCATCGCGGCGGCGATGGACAACGCCTTTGGCATCGCGCCGCCTGTCAGTGGCACCCTCATCGTCATTTTGCTGGGCCTGATCATCTTTGGCGGGGTGCGTCGCATCGCCCAGGTGACGCAGATCGTCGTCCCCTTCATGGCGCTGGGCTACGTGCTGGCTGCCGGCGTGGTGGTGGTGCTCAACATCGAAAAACTGCCAGGCGTGATTTCGCTGATTGTTTCGTCCGCCTTCGGAACAGAGGCCGGTTTTGGTGCGATGGTCGGCCTGGCGATTCAGTGGGGCGTGAAACGCGGTGTGTATTCCAATGAGGCGGGGCAGGGCACTGGCCCGCATGCCGCAGCTGCGGCGGAAGTCAGCCACCCGGCGGCGCAGGGGCTGGTGCAGGCCTTCTCGGTGTATGTCGATACACTGTTCGTGTGCACCGCCACGGCGTTCATGATCCTGATCGCCGGCACCTACAACGTGACTGGTGCCGACGGCATCCAGGTTTTTACCGGCCTGGCCAACATTTCCGCCGGCACCGGCTTTACCCAGGCCGCGATGGAGTCGGTGCTGCCGGGCTTCGGCGCGATGTTCGTTGCGGTGGCGCTATTCTTCTTCGCCTTCACCACGGTGCTGGCCTACTACTACATTGCCGAGACCAACCTCGCCTATCTGACGCGCAATATCCGTTCCGATGGGCTGATGTTCACCTTGCGGATCGGCTTGATCGGTTCCGCGTTGTATGGCTGCGTGCGCACTAGCGACCTGGCGTGGGGGCTGGGCGATATCGGCGTTGGCATCATGGCCTGGCTCAACATCGTCGCCATCCTGGTGTTGCAGAAGCCTGCGCTGGCGGCATTGAAGGACTACGAGGCACAGCAGGCCAAGGGGCGTCTGCAGCCCGAGTTCGATCCGCGCCCACTGGGGATCGAAAACGCGGGTCTGTGGGTCGAACGCACAGAGGGGCGCAAGCGCCGCAGCTGAACACGGCCTTGCCTCGAGTGGCACTCATCCGGCGTGTGCGCGAGTGCGCGCCGCTTTTCATGTAGAGGAACAATGCAGATCGTACTCATCAGCGGCCTGTCCGGTTCGGGCAAGAGCATCGCCCTCAACGTGCTGGAAGATTCCGGCTATTACGTCGTCGACAACCTGCCAGCGTTGCTGCTGCCGCAACTGGTGGCCCACCTGCGCAGTGCAGGGTGGATGCGTGTCGCGGTGGCTGTGGACATGCGATCGGGTGCAAGTATTGCGGCGTTGCCCCGTCAGGTGGAGGTGCTGCGCGAGTCGGTCCGCGACCTGCGCGTTATTTTCCTTGAGGCGCGCGACGATGCTTTGATCGCGCGTTTCTCCGAGACACGGCGGCGCCATCCGCTTGCGTCGGGAGAGGTCACTGTCGAGGAGGCGATTCAGCGCGAGCGCGATGCATTGGCGGGCATCGCCGAGCTGGGGCACCGCATCGACACCAGCAATCTGCATCCGAACACCTTGCGGACCTGGGTGAAGGACTTCATCCACGTCGAGGCGAGCGAGGGGCTGACGCTGATGTTCGAATCCTTCGGCTTCAAGTACGGCATTCCGCTCGATGCCGATCTGGTGTTCGACGTGCGTTGTCTGCCCAATCCCTATTACGACCCGCGCTTGAGGCCGCTGACCGGACGTGACGCACCCGTGATCGAGTTCCTGCGCAAGACACCCGAGGTCGGGCGCATGGCCGAGGATATCCGCAAATTCATCGCCAACTGGCTGCCGGCCTACGTTCGCGACAATCGCAGCTACCTGACCGTGGCCATCGGCTGTACCGGCGGCCAGCACCGTTCGGTGTATCTTGCCGAATTGCTGGCCGACCGTTTTCGCGACCAGGTGAGTGTGATCGTCCGCCACCGTTCGGCGGCGCGGCGCGCTGCCGACCGCGAGGCAGCGGAGGTGCACGCACCGGTGGATGAGCAGACGCGGTGAGGTTTTCGGTCGCTGCCTGGCGCGCCCTGATCAAACCGGGTGACGTGCTGGTGGTGCTCGTGGGCCTGGTCGTGTGCGTACATTCCCTGCTGCTGTTGTGGCGGGGGGGGCAGCCCGAGGCTGCGATCGTGCGTGCCGGTGGCAAGGTGGTGGCCGAACTCGACCTGTCTACGCCGCGCATGCTTGAGGTGCCGGGGCCGCTTGGCACGACGCGCATCGAGATCCAGCCCGGCCGTGCCCGTGTCGCCGCCGACCCCGGGCCGCGGCAGTATTGCGTGCGCCAGGGCTGGCTGACCCAGGCCGGCGCGGTGGCGATCTGCGCACCCAACGAGGTCAGCCTCAGCCTGAGTGGCCGGGGTGCGGACTATGACTCGCTCAACTATTGAACTGATCCCGACGGAGAAGGACCGCCGCATCGCCCGTCATGCGGCGGCGGCGATCGTGCTGACCGTAGCCGAGGCGGCGATTCCGCTGCCGTTGCCGGGCATCAAGCCCGGGCTGGCGAACATCGTCACGCTGGTCGTGCTGGCGCGCTGGGGTTGGCGCGAAGCCGTGTGGGTCGCCCTGCTGCGGGTCCTGGCAGGCAGCCTGCTGCTGGGGCAGTTCCTTGCGCCCGGCTTCTTCCTGAGCCTGTCCGGGGCCCTTGCCAGCCTGGTGGTGCTGGGCCTGGCCATGCATTTGCCACCGCGCTGGTTCGGACCGGTGAGTCACAGCATCCTGGCTGCTTTTGCCCACATCGGCGCGCAGCTGGTGGTGGCCCGGTTATGGCTGGTGCCCCACGATGGGGTGTTCTACCTGATGCCGGTGTTTGCCCTGGCGGCCGTGGTGTTTGGCCTGGTCAACGGCCTGGTGGCCGCGCGTTTTCTGCAAGAGCTGCGCGGCACGGCCCGAGGCTGAGGCGCCGGAACGCAGAGCGTCGGCCGGCGTCCAAACTTGCACATCAGGGGGCAGGGGCGGAGGCGCAGCGATGAAGGGACGGTGGTGGAGGTGGTTGTCCGCGCTGCTTGCGATGCTCTGCGGCCTTGCCTTCGGCTGGGTGGCAGGCACGGGCGTGGCCCGTGCAGAAGACGACCGTGGTGCGACGGGCAAGCACGAGGTCAGCGCGACCGCCGTGCCCGCTGCCGTTCAGACGTGCGCCGAGAACCACTCCAGCAGGCGCTTCCAGCCATCCTCGGCCTCGTCCTTGCGAAAACTTGGGCGATAGTCGGCATGAAAAGCGTGCGGGGCGTCCGGGTAGACGATGATCTCGCCCGACTTGCCAGCGGCTTTCATCGCCTCGCGCATCGCTTCGACGTCGTCGAGGGGAATGCCCTGATCCTGCCCGCCGTAGAGGCCCCGCACCGGTGCCGTCAGATGGGCCGCCACGTCGATCGGTTGCTGCGGCTGCTTGTCGGATGGGGCGCCATCGAGACGGCCATACCAGGCCACGCCCGCCTTCAGCCCGGGGTTGTGTGCTGCATACAGCCAAGTGATGCGCCCGCCCCAGCAAAAACCGGTGATCGCCAGCCGTGCCGCGTCGCCGCCACGCGAACCGGCCCAGGCGGCGCAGGCGTCGAGGTCAGCCAGGACTTGCGCATCCGGCACTTTTGACACGATGGCAGACAGGATGTCGGCAACGTTCTCGAGCTTGGTCGGGTCACCCTGGCGAAAGAAGAGTTCGGGCGCAATCGCCAGGTAGCCACGCTTGGCCAGCCGGCGGCAGACATCGCGAATGTGTTCATGCACGCCGAAGATCTCCTGCACCACGAGCACGACGGGCAGCTTGTCGCCCTGGGCAGGGCGGGCGAAGTACACGGGTAGTGCGCCGTCCCCCAGCGTGATCGTGGTGCTGCCGACATCCAGGCCGGCACTGTCGGTGCTGATCACCGAGCTGGCCTGTACCGGTTGTACCGCAAGGGCAAACCCGGCTGCGGCCAGCGTGGTGACGAAGCCGCGGCGGTCCATGTGTGCGGCCGGCAAAAGGCTGTCGAACTCTGTCGTGGAGACATCGGTATCACGTGTGCTCATGGGTCTCTCCGGATGGATGTGGCTGTTGATCATGATGACCCGAAGCGATCGGGGGCGTGAGAATGGATGTGCTTGCGGGTGTCCTTGCCGGACGTGATGCGGCGGGCTGTGGTGAGGCTTTGCGATGACCGCGTGATGACAGGGATGTTCCCACGTCTCCCGGGTGATGTGGTGTTCGGTGTTCGTCCGCGAGTGGCGTTGGCGCATCGAAGCGCTTTTTGGCGCCCCTGCATTTAATGCGTTGTGCCGGTGTCGTCCCGCGCGCACGTCGCCCCGTCGCGCAATGAAAAAATCCCCGCTGACCTCATGGTCAGCGGGGATTCGAGTGCGAAGTCGCAGCGCCCCAGGTCAGCCGGGGTCGTGCTGTGCGACGTTCAGCGGCGGCGCGGGGGCGGCGCGGAGGCGCCGGCCGGGCGGCCGGGCAGGTGGCGGAAAGTGATCCGTCCCTTGCTCAGGTCGTAGGGCGACATCTCGAGCGAGACGTTGTCGCCCGCGATGATGCGGATGTGGTGCTTGCGCATCTTGCCGCCAGAGTAGGCGATCAGGTTGTGGCCGTTATCAAGTGTGACGCGATAACGACCATCGGGCAGGACCTCGGTGACGGATCCGTGCATTTCGATAAGTTCTTCCTTGGCCATGTTCAGGCTCCTTGTCATTGTGCTGGCGCGGGTCTATGCCGTGCGGCAGCGGTTTTCGCGCCTCTGCAGAGGCGAGCATCAAACCGGGTGCAGGCGCGCATATCGCGCAGCCTGCATTCCGGCCGGGCCTGCGTAAAAGTGGCAGGCCGCGCAGAAAATGGAACGATTGCACGCCTGCGCCACAAAGCGCGGGCGTGAGCGGCGCGTCAGGTACAAACCGGGCGAGCTGCGTCGGAGCGATCCAGTGCGCCATGCGAGGCGTGAAAGACCGCGTCAGCCCGCAGCGCCTTGGCGCCGCAGGAAGTGTCTCGGAGAAAACCGGGCGTACCTGGAAGGGACGCTGGACGACACGGCAATTTGTTTGTGGGGAAGGAGTAACCATTTCACTTGCGCCGTGGTGTCATCCAGACCATGGGCAGGTAAAACGATCATCGGCATCAGGTTTTCCGCACCGCCTTCAGGGTTGAAAAGGCGGCAGAAGCCGTTATTGCCGATCTTCAGCACCCGGCATGATACCCGCAACAGTCGGTGTCTGTCCAATCGGGCGCGTGCCGACGCCTGGCGCTTTTGTCATCCATGTGCTGCGGGTTTCAGCAGGCGATCCAGCCGATTGGCGAACGCCTGCCGGTCGTTTGCGCCGAAGGCTGCCGGACCGCCGGTATCGACACCGCTGCTGCGAAGGGCGTCCATGAAGTTGCGCAGGTCCAGCAACTCGCGAATGTTGTCCTTGCCGTAAAGCTCGCCGCGTGGCGACAGGGCCTGAGCGTCCTTCGCAACGACGTCGGCGGCGAGCGGAATGTCTGCGGTGACGACCAGGTCGCCGGGCTCGACGTGCGCTGTGATGTAGCGATCGGCCTCATCGAAGCCGCCAGGCACCTGGACCATGCGGATCAGCGGCGATGCCGGGATGCGCAGGTACTGGTTGGCGACCAGGGTGAGTGGAAGCCGGGTGCGTCCGGCCGCGCGGAACAGAATGTCCTTGATCACCACGGGGCAGGCGTCGGCGTCGACCCAGATGTGCATGGCGAGAGCGTCCTGATGGGAGCTTGCAGGGTGAGGCAGGTAAGGCCTGGTCGTGACGCGAGCCGGAAAAGAAAATGCCCCAGCCGAAGCTGAGGCATTTTCCCGTTTTTTGGTAGGCCGTGCGGGATTCGAACCTGCGACCAACGGATTAAAAGTCCGCTGCTCTACCAGCTGAGCTAACGACCCAAAAGCGAGGCCGAAGTTTAGAATCTGCCGACGCGTGCGTCAACCTGCATTTCAACATCACGCATATCGCCACAGTCCGCTGCGGGCCGTCACAGGGTGGAAAGGGCCTGCTTCAGGCTTCCCGCATCATCAGCCAGTATTGAACCTTCAGGGTGATGGCCGAGCCGGCGATGATTGCGACCGTGGCGATCATTGATCCCAGGGCGAGCGTGGACAAGCCGCTGATGCCCTGGCCGATGGTGCAACCCAGTGCGGTGACGCCGCCAAAACCCATCAGCACGCCGCCCACCATGTGTCGGGCGAGGTCGGGCGCATCGCGAAAGCCTTCGATGCGGAAGCTTCCCGACAGCACGGTATGGATCGCGGCGCCGGCAATCACGCCCAGCGAACTGGCAATGCCGAAGGTGAGGATGCGGCTGCTGTCACTCCACAGCATCAGCAATTCGAGCGTGAAGGCAAATGGCGCGACGAAGGTGAGCGATTCCGCGCGGCCGCTGTTGGTGCCGATGAACGCCTCTTCCAGGGTTTCGGGGTGCTCGGCAACGTAGCCGATGTGGCCTGACACATACCAGGCGGCAACCACCATTGCGCCGATCACTGCGCCGCCGAGCAGGACGTCGCTACGCCAGGCCTCGCGCTTGGCCAGCGCCCACAGCAGCAGGCCGCCGCCGATCAGCGCCGCAGCAAGCGTCAGGGCGGTGTCGGGAGCGATGCCACTGGCGCCGAGGAAGGCGGGCAGGTCCTGGCTGTGCGGCAGCGTGGTCGCCATGCTGTCGAGAAAGCGGACGCGCCAGACTGCGAACAGGCCACGAAGCGTCATGTAGGCGCTGATGCCGAGGAAAACGAAGACCACCACCGACTTGAGGTTGCCGCCGCCGATGCGGATCAGGGTCTTGCTGCCACAGCCGGACGCGAGTGTCATGCCGACACCGAAGGCCAGTCCGCCGATGATGTGTGAGAGCCAGACCAGCTTGCTGGCCGTGTAGATGGACTTGGAAACGTCCACAAGCCCTGCCAGTTGCAGCGCGCTTGTCCCCAGGATGGCGACTGCAATGGCCAACGCCCACATCCGCATGCGGTTCCAGTCGCCCATGTTGACGATGTCGGACACTGCCCCCATCGTGCAGAAGTTGGTGCGACTGGCAACAAACCCGAACACCACGCCCACGGCAAGGGCAAGCTGGGCGATGGTGGAGGCGGAGACGATCGATTCTTCCATGATGCGGATAGCGGCTGAGAGGCCGATCATTCTAGGGGAAAAGCCCGGCTGGGTTGATAAAACCCCAGCGTGTCAGCGGGCGGGGCCAGATTACCGGTAGCGAGCGGCACAAGCCACCACTTCTCCGCGCCGCGTTTCATCTGGCGGCGACTTCCTCGGACGGTGGTGCGGTGCGCTGTGGCAGGTCGCAGCTGCGAGGGCGGCGGGGTTGGCGTGAGCCGCTCAGTCCTTGCGCGGCATGTAGCGGGTGGGGTCGGCTACGTCGGCGGCGGCAAAGCCTGCGGCGCGTAGCCGACAGGCTTCACAGCGGCCGCAGGCGCGCCCGCTGTCATCGGCCTGATAGCAGGTGACGGTGATGCCATAGTCAAAGCCCAGGTTGATGCCGCGGCGAATGATGTCCGCCTTGCTGAGCTCGATCAGGGGCGCGTGAATGCGCAGACGGGCACCTTCGACACCAACCTTGGTGGCGAGGTTGGCCATGGTCTCGAAAGCCTGGATGAACTCGGGGCGGCAGTCCGGGTAGCCTGAATAGTCGACCGCATTGACGCCGATGAAGATGTCGTTTGCACCCAGGACCTCCGCCCAGGCCAGCGCGATGGACAGCATGACCGTGTTGCGTGCCGGCACATAGGTGACCGGAATGCCGGGGTTTTCCTCGTCTTCGGGCACGGCAATGGACGAGTCGGTCAGCGCCGAGCCACCGAACTGCCCCAGATTGACGCGTGCCAGCCGGTGTTCTCGTGCGCCGAGCGACTGCGCTACCCGCAGCGAAGCCGTCAACTCGGCGGCGTGGCGCTGGCCATAGGCGACCGACAGGGCGTAGGTTTCAAAGCCCATGTCACGCGCGATGGCGAGGCAGGTTGCGGAGTCGAGGCCGCCTGAAAGCAGGACGACGGCACGTTTGGCTTGGCTCATCGAGGTCATTCCGGATAAGGCGCTGGGTCGGTCAGGCGCCGCGGTTCAGCGCCCGCGGGCGTCGTTCCACAGTACCTTGTGCAACTGCAGCTGGAAGCGGACCGGCAGGCGGTCGCGCACGATCCATTCGGCCAGTTGCGCGGGGTCGAGATCGCCGGCAACTGGAGACAGCAGGATGGTGCAGCGCTCGGCGATGCCGTGCTCGAGGATGCGGGCCTTGGCCCAGGTGTAGTCAGCCTCGTCGGCAAGGACGATTTTCAGCTCGTCGTCAGCGCCCAGCAGGGCCAGATTCGAGTACAGGTTGCGTTCTACCTCGCCCGACCCCGGTGCCTTGAGGTCAACAATGCGCGAAACGCGCGGGTCCACTGCGCTGATGTCGAGCGCACCGCTGGTTTCGAGGGATACCGAATAGCCGGCGTCGCACAAGGCGGCCATCAGGCTCAGACTGCTCTTTTGCGACAGCGGTTCGCCGCCGGTGACGCAGACGTGCTTGAGGCCATGGCGGGCGATTTCGTCCATCACCGCTTCGAGCGTGCGCGATTCGCCGCCGGTGAAAGCGTAGGCGGTGTCACACCAGGTGCAGCGCAGGGGGCAGCCGGTGAGGCGGACGAACACCGTTGGCAGGCCAACCCGGGTTGATTCGCCCTGGACCGACGCGAAGATTTCGGTAATGCGTAGCTTGGCGGCCGCAGCCGCCGATGTGTCGTGTTTCACCGCCTCACGCTCAGCGCTTGCTCAGGCGTTGCTTGGCCACTTGTGCGGCATTGCTTTGCGGATAGCGCTCGGTCAGTGCCTGCAGCGTGCGGCGCGAGGTTGCGGCGTCACCGATGGACTGCTGGCTGTTGGCCAGACCGAGCATGGCATCGGGTGCGACGCTTTCGTTGGGCCACTTGCTCAGCACGGTATCGAAGTGCTTGGTCGCGGCGTTGATGTCCTTGGCCTGCAGGGCGGCGTTACCTGCCCAGAAATGAGCGCCGGCACTGAAGCTGCCTGCCGGATATCTGGCGATGAAGGCGTCGAAGGCGGTGAGCGCCTCGCGATGCTTGCCGTCCTTGAGCAGGTTGAGCGCGGCCTCGTATTCGGCCGATTCTGCAGCCGGGTCGGCGCTGGCGACAGGGCCACTCGCCGGGGCGCTGGTTTCGAGCAGGCGCAGACGGGTGTCGAGGTCAACGTAGAAGTCCCGCTGCCGCTGCTTGAGGGTCTCGACCTCGTTGACCAGCAACTCGATCTGGCCCCGCAGGCGGGCCACATCGGCGCGCAGTTGCTCGTTCTGATTGGCAAGTTCGAGCTGGCCACGACTGGTGGTTTCGAGTCGCCCTTCGAGATCCTGGCGTATGTCGGTGATCTGACGACGCGCCTCGGCATCATCGAACAGACCCGCTTGCGCGGGTCCGGCCGATGACAGAACGAGGATCGCCGCCAGCGGCAGCAGGCGCTTCATCTCAGAACTCGCCCGTGTACAGCATGTCGCCGCGACGGTTCTCGGCGTAGCAGGCTTCGGACGCGTCGTCGCAACGCGGCTTTTCTTCGCCCAGGCTGACGGACTCGATCTGCGCTTCCTTGGCACCCAGCAGCATCAGAGCCTGCTTGACCACGTCGGCACGCTTCTGGCCCAGCGCCAGGTTGTATTCGCGGC
>DAORUJ010000051.1:0-18758 GCA_035433105.1 Thauera sp. | reverse complement strand
ATCAGCACCAGGCACAGGATGCCGAAGGTGGCGACGTCCTTGTATTCGGCCCACAGGTAGGCGGACCAGAACGACTCGATCAGTCCGATCAGCAGGCCGCCCAGCATGGCCCCTGGCAGTGAGCCAATGCCGCCCAGCACCGCCGCAGTGAAGGCTTTGATGCCGGCGAGAAAACCGATGAAGAAGTCGACCACGCCGTAGTACACAGTGACCATCACCCCCGCCACCGCGGCCAGCGCCGCGCCCAGCATGAAGGTGTAGGAGATGGTGCGGTCGACATTGACCCCGAGCAGCGAGGCCATGGTGCGGTCCTGCTCGCAGGCGCGCTGCTGGCGACCGAAGGGTGTCTGCGTGATCATCCAGGTGAAGGCGCTCATCAGGATCACCGTGGTGACAATGATCAGGATCTGGCTCCAGCCGATCTGCACCGCGAAGCCCGGTGCGTCCCACAGCACCACGCCGCCTTCGAGCACCGGTGGAATCGGTTTGACGCGCGCGCCCTGGGTGAGCTGCACGGCGTTCTGCAGGAAGATCGACATGCCGATCGCCGAGATCAGTGGCGCCAGGCGGCTTGAGCCGCGCAGCGGACGGTAGGCGGTGCGCTCCACCGCCCAGCCGTAGGCCGAGGTGAAGAAGATCGACACGATCAGCACGAAGGTCAGCGCCAGCGGGATCGAGGTCACGTCCGCCGCAGCGAGGACGGTGAAGGCGGTGACCGCGATGAACGCGCTCACCATGAAGATGTCGCCGTGGGCGAAGTTGATCATGCCGATGATGCCGTACACCATCGTGTAGCCGATGGCGATCAGGCCGTACATGGAGCCGAGCGTGAGCCCGTTGATCAGTTGTTGCAGTGCGTAGGCCACGATGTCTCCCGTGGAGGCACCGCAGGACGCCGCGCCGGTGTAACCGGTGCGGAGCGCATGCGTGCCGTCATCTTGTCGTTGGGTCAGGACGTCGCCGCCCGCCTCGTGGGCGGACGGCGAGGGGCTCCCGGCGCGGGCCGGGGGCGGGTGTGATTACTTGACGTAGTCGTATTTGCCGCCTTGCCAGCGGTACACGACGAAGCCCGGGGCCTTCTGGTCGCCCTTGGCGTCGAAGGACAGGTCGCCGATCACGGTTTTGAAGGTGCCGTCGCGCAGGGCTTTTTCCAGGGCGACGTACTTGGTGCTCTTGGCCGCGGTGGCCGCCTGTTCGAACAACTGCATCGCCGCGTAGGCGTACAGCACGTAGCCTTCCGGCTCGATCTTGGCGGCGCGGAACTTCTCGACTACCGGCGCAGCATCCGGGTTCTTGCGGGCGTCGGGTGAGAAGGTGAACAACACGTTGTCGGATGCGTCGCCGGCGGCGGTGACGAGTTCTGAGTTGGTCATGGTGTCGCCGCCCATCACCGTCAGCTGCAGCCCGGCCGCCTTGGCCTGGCGCAGGATCAGCGCGACTTCGGTGTGGTAGCCGCCGTAGGCCATCACTTCGACGCCAGCCTGCTTGAGCTTGGTGACGATGCCCGAGTAGTCCTTCTCGCCTGCGGTGATTGATTCACGAAGGGTCGGCTTGGCGCCCTTGGCTTCCATCGCCTTGGCGATCTCGTCGGCCAGGCCCTTGCCGTAGGCGCTCTTGTCGTCGACCACGGCAACCTTCTTGCCCTTGAACGTATCGGCGATGTAGTTGCCCGCCACCAGGCCCTGCTGGTCGTCACGGCCCATGATGCGGAAGACATTCTTCAGGCCGCGCTCGGTGACCTGGGGGTTGGTTGACACGGTCGCCATCGGAATATCGGCTTCGACGTAGACGTCGGACGCCGGGATGGTCGAGCTCGAGCACCAGTGGCCATGCATGAACACGATGCCCTTGTTCACCATGGTGTTGGCCACCGATACCGCCTGTTTCGGGTCGCAGGCGTCGTCGCCCACTTCGAGCTTCAGCTTCTCGCCGAGCACGCCGCCGCGGGCATTGATGTCGGCGATGGCCATCTCTGCGCCCTTGCGGATCTGGTCACCGGCCGAGGCGTACTGGCCGGTCATCGGGCCGGCGATGGCGACCGGCAGGTCGGCCAGGGCGGCGGTGGAAAAGCTGCCGAGTGCGAGTACGGCGGTGGCGAGCAGGGTCTTGTTCATGAAACGTCTCCTTTCTTGCTTCGGTTTGAACGGGCGCATCGGGCCGAGGTGCTGCGAGTGGTTGCCATTGCGTCCCGTAAGGTAAGCGAATTTCTTCGCCTTGCCATCCGTGATGCCCCTAGCTGCGGAGCCTTTTTGGGTGTGGATTCGGTGGTGTAGCGGACGAGGCTCAGGCCCCCATTGCCATCAGGCTGGCGTTACCGCCGGCCGCGGCAGTGTTGATGCTGACGGTGCGCTCGTGCACCAGCCGGCTGGGGTCGTATTCGGGTATGGGCTGCAGTAGCGGCAGGATGGGGCCGGGGCGGGCAGCGAGCTGGATGCGCAAGGCGTCGACTTCGTCGTCCGGCGCATCGACCAGCAGGGCGTCGATGCGCTGATCGAACCACTGTGCATCGAGCGTGACACGCTGACGTACGGGCTCGGGCAGCATCTGCTGCAGACTGCGCATTGCCGGGGAGTCGTCGAACACGATGCGGTTATCGGTCGCCAGTGCCAGCAGCAGTTGATGCAGCGCAGCGGGTGTGCCGCTGGCCACGCCGGCAACGCGGCCACGGGCGACGAAGCGCAGGCTGTTGTCCTCGCCGGTCGGGCCGGGCAGGGTCAGGCACAGGCCGGCAATCCGGCGACTGCGGTAGGCGTCGGCACGGTCGCGCAGCACGCTCAGTTCGTCACCCTCGAGCAGCGCGCGGCCGGCGCCGTCGAGCCAGTCGAGCAGGGTGTCCATCAGCGCGGGCGGGTGTTCGCCATCGATGCGTTCGGCGCCGCGGCTCAGCTGCGGGCCGGGGCTGCGCTGCAGCAGGCGGTGCAGGTAGAGCGGGCCGCCCGCCTTGGGGCCGGTGCCCGACAGACCCTCGCCGCCGAAGGGCTGGACGCCCACGACGGCGCCGATCATGTTGCGATTGACGTAAAGGTTGCCGACATGGGCGCGGGCGATGACCCGCTCCACGGTCTCGTCGATGCGGGTGTGGACCCCCATGGTCAGGCCGTAGCCGCTGGCGTTGATGGCGTCGATCAGACGGTCGAGCTCGGCGGCGCGGTAGCGCAACACGTGCAGGATGGGGCCGAATTGTTCGCGGCCGAGTTCGGATAGCGCAGCGATCTCGATGAGGGTCGGGGCGACGAAGGTGCCGCCGGCGCAGGGGCCGGGCAGCGGCTGGCGGGTGATGCGCGCGCCTTGCGCCTGCATGGCCCTGACGTGGGCCTCGAGTCCGGCCTGGGCCTCGGCGTCGATGACCGGGCCGATGTCGGTGCGCACGTCGGCTGGGTCGCCCACGCGCAGTTCGTCCAGGGCGCCACGCAGCATGTGCAGCACGCGCTCGGCGATGTCGTCCTGCAGACACAGCACGCGCAGCGCCGAGCAGCGCTGGCCTGCGGAATCGAAGCTGGAGGCAACGACATCGCCCACGACCTGTTCGGCCAGTGCGGTGGAGTCCACGATCATCGCGTTCTGACCACCGGTTTCTGCAATCAACGGTACGTTGCCGCCGCGTGCGGCGAGGCTGCGGTTGATGAGTGCGGCGACTTCGGTCGAGCCGGTGAACATCACCCCGCGAATGCGCGCATCGGCCACCAGGGCCGCACCGATGGTTTCGCCGCGGCCGGGCAGCAGTTGCAGCGCTGCGGCGGGTACACCGGCTGCGTGAAACAGGCGCACTGCGGCGGCGGCAATCAGCGGGGTCTGCTCGGCCGGCTTGGCGAGCACCGGGTTGCCGGCGGCGAGTGCGGCAGCGAGCTGGCCGGTGAAGATCGCCAGCGGAAAGTTCCACGGGCTGATGCACAGCACCGGACCCAGCGCCGGATGGGTGCCGTTGTCGAAGCCGCGCACCTGGTGAGCGTAGTAGCGGCAGAAGTCGACGGCCTCGCGCAGTTCGGCGATGGCGTTGCTCCACGACTTGCCCGCTTCGCGAATCGCCAGCGCCAGCAGGGCGCCGGCTTCCTGCTCGAACAGGTCGGCGGCGCGTTCGAGGCAGGCGGCGCGCTCGACCGGTAAGCGCTGCGCCCACACCGGGGCGAAGGCGGCCGCAGCGCAAAGGGCGGTTTCGAGTTCTGGGGCCGATGTTTCGATGACCTGGCCGACGATGTCGTGCAGGTCGGCCGGGTTGGCCAGCGGGCCGGCACGGTTCGGTTCGGGCGCGGACGCCCCGTCCACGATCGGTCCGGCCACATGGGCGGTGTCGCGGCAACGCTGCAGCGCAGCGGCAATGTGACTACGCACTGCTTCGCTGGCGAGATCGAAGCCGGCGGAGTTGGTGCGCTCGGTGCCGTACAGCTCGGCCGGCAGCGGGATGCGCGGGTGCGGTGCACCGGCCAGCGCCGCGGCTTGCGGCACGGGGTCGGCGATCAGTTCGTCGACCGGCACGTTTTCATCCACGATGCGATTGACGAAGCTGGTGTTGGCGCCGTTCTCCAGCAGGCGGCGTACCAGGTAGGCAAGCAGGGTTTCGTGGCTGCCGACCGGGGCGTAGATGCGCACCAGGCGGTGGCGTTGCGGGTGGCCGACGATCTGGTCGTAGAGGGGCTCGCCCATGCCGTGCAGGCACTGGAATTCGTAGTCGCCGGCACGCCAGACTGCGCCCTGGGCTTCGTTTTCAGCGTGGTGATAGATCGCGGCCAGGGTGTGGGCATTGTGCGTGGCGAACTGCGGGTAGATCGCGTCGCGCGCGGCCAGCAGCTTTTTGGCGCAGGCGAGATAGGAGAGGTCGGTGTAGACCTTGCGCGTATAGACCGGATAGCCGGCGAGGCCGTCGATCTGCGCGCGCTTGATCTCGGCATCCCAATAGGCGCCCTTGACCAGCCGGACCATCAGGCGCTGGCCGCTGCGGCGTGCAAGGTCGATGACGAAGTCGAGCACGGCGGGTGCGCGCTTCTGGTAGGCCTGCACGACGAAGCCCAGACCCGCCCAGCCGGCGAGCGCATCGTCTTGCGCCAGCGCTTCGAGCAGGTCGAGCGAGATGTCGAGACGGTCGGCTTCTTCGGCGTCGATGTTGAGGCCGATGTCGTAGCCTTTGGCTTGGACACACAAGGCTTTCAGTCTGGGCAGCAGTTCGGCGAACACGCGCTCACGCTGCGACCAGGTGTAGCGCGGATGCAGCGCCGACAGTTTTACCGAGATGCCGTTGCCGTCGACCACGCCGCGCCCGGCCGAGGCCTTGCCGATGGCGTGGATCGCGCGCTCGTAGTCCTTGAAGTAGCGCTCGGCGTCCTCGGCGGTCATCGCCGCTTCGCCCAGCATGTCAAAAGAGTAGCGGTAGCCCTGTTTTTCGTGGGTCCGGCCGCGCTCCAGGGCCTCGTCGATGTCGCGGCCGGTGACGAACTGTTCGCCCAGCATGCGCATCGCCAGGTCCATGCCCTTGCGGATCAGCGGCTCGCCGCCGCGCGCGACCAGCCGCGTCAGCGCCGAGGACAGGCTGGTCGCGCTGCTGGTGGACACCAGCCGGCCGGTGATCAGCAGGCCCCAGGTGGCGGCGTTGACGAACAGCGAGGGGCTGTTGCCGATGTGCGAGCGCCAGTTGCCGTCGCTCAGCTTGTCGCGGATCAGGCGGTCGGCGGTGGCCTTGTCGGGTACGCGCAGCAGGGCTTCGGCCAGGCACATCAAGGCCACACCTTCCTGGCTCGAGAGCGAGAACTCCTTCATCAGCGCATCCACGCCGCTGGAACGACTGCGCCTGGCGCGCAGGCCGGTGACCAGGCTGGCAGCGAAGTCATGCACGCGCGCCTGGGTGGCCTCGTCGCGCTGGGCGGCCTCGATCAGCGCCGGCAGGCAGTCGGGTTCGGCGCGACGCCAGGCGGCATCGATGGCGAGTCGCAGGGCAGGGCGCGTGACGGACGGCAACGCGGCGGCGGCAAGTTGGGCTGCGTCCAGGGTGGGGGCAGCGAGAGCGGCGAGGTGATCCACGGCGATAGACTCCAGCAGGGTGTCGTGCTCGACAACCCCGTGTCTCGGGGGTGTTCGATATGGCTGAATTCTTTGCCAAAAACAAAAGTTAATGGCTCCAAAATTTGAATTTATCTGGTCATAATTACTGTTTTATAGACTTCCGACAGCCAAAACGCCTGTTGCACTGCAATGGATCGCATCGATCTGAAAATCCTCACCGAACTGCAGGCCGATGCCCGCCTGTCCATCGTCGAATTGTCGCGCCGCGTCGGCCTGACCAAGACGCCGTGTGCCGAGCGCGTGCGTCGACTGGAGAAAAGCGAGGTGATTCGTGGTTACCACGCCGATCTCGACCCGGAGGCGATCGGCGCCGGTCACGTCGTGGTGGTACAGGTGCTGCTTACCAGCACCACCGAACAGGATTTGCGGCGCTTCAACGAAGCGGTGCGGCGAGTCCCCGAGATCGAGTCCTGTCACATGATCGCGGGTGATTTCGACTATCTGCTGAAAGTGCGCACGCGCGACATTCACGAGTATCGAAGGGTGATGGGTGACCAGATTTCCGGCCTGCCCTGCGTCAAGCAGACCCACACCTATGTCGTGATGGAAGTGGTCAAGGAGGCGCGCAGCCTGCCGGTGCGTGCGCCTGCAGGCTGAGCAAAGCGGGCCATGGTGTAACATTCTGGCCAATCATTTCGCCGCCTGCTCGTCGGCAGCGGCATCGCCCGAGACCCAAGCATGGTTCCACACCTCACTACCGCCCTTACCGGCCCGCTGCTCGAACTGGAGCGCCAGTTCCTGGACAACGCCACCGACATCGAGAAATGGTTCCGCACCCAGTGGCAGGACCACATGCCGCCGTTTTACGGTTCCACCGATCTGCGCAATTCGGGCTTCAAGCTTGCGCCGGTCGACCTGAACCTGTTTCCGGGCGGCTTCAACAATCTCAACGACGCTTTCATGCCGCTGTGCGTGCAGGCCGCGCAGGCGGCGATCGAGCGCATCTGCCCGGACGCCAGCAAGCTGCTGCTGATTCCCGAGAACCACACCCGCAACCAGTTCTATCTGCAGAATGTGGCCAAGCTGGTGTCCATCCTGCGTCTGACCGGGCTGGACGTGCGCCTTGGCAGCCTGCTGCCCGACATCACCGAGCCCACCGTGATCGAGCTGGCCAACGGCAGCACGCTGACGCTCGAGCCCTTGCGCCGTAGTGGTGGTCGCGTCGGGCTGGACAACTTCGACCCCTGCGCGGTGCTGCTCAACAACGACCTCTCAGCCGGTATTCCGTCGGTGCTCAAGGGCGTGGACGAGCAGTGGGTCATCCCGCCGCTGCACGCCGGCTGGCATGCGCGGCGCAAGTCGATTCATGCCGAGTGCTACGACCGCGTGGCGCGCGACTTCGCCACTGCGATCGGTATCGATCCGTGGCGCATCAACCCCGAGTTCGGCGTGTGCGGCCAGATCAATTTCCAGGAGCGCACCGGTGAGGAATGCCTGGCGGCCCAGGTCGATTCGCTGCTCACCCGTATTCGCGCCAAGTACAAGGAATACGGCGTTACCGACCAGCCTTTCGTGGTGGTGAAGGCCGATGCCGGCACCTACGGCATGGGCGTGATGACGGTGAAGGACGCTTCCGAGGTTGTCGGTCTCAATCGCCGTCAGCGCAACAAGATGGCGGTGGTCAAGGAAGGACTGGAGGTGCACGAGGTCATCATCCAGGAAGGCGTGCACACCTTCGAGACGGTGGAAGACGGTGTTGCGGAGCCGGTTGTCTACATGATGGATCACTATGTCGTGGGCGGCTTCTACCGCGTACATACCGAGCGTGGCCGCGACGAGAACCTCAATGCGCCGGGCATGCACTTCAAGCCGCTGGCCTTCGACACCTCGTGCACGCTGCCGGACGTGGCCCAGGGGCCAGATGCGCCGCCCAACCGCTTCTACGCCTATGGTGTGGTGGCCCGCCTGGCGCTGCTGGCAGCCTCGGTCGAAATCGAGGAGACCGCGCCCGCCGACGAGTTCGGAGAGGCGGCATGAGCCGTACGCTGAAGCTCGCTTTCATCCTCGATCCGCTCGATGGGCTGAAGGCCTACAAGGACTCGAGCATCGCCATGATGCGGGCGGCAGCGGCGCGCGGCCATCAGGTGTGGGCGCTGCAGCGCGGTGCGCTGACCTGGCGCGACGGTGCGGTGGTGGCGCGCGCACTGCCGATCAGCCTGCTTGACGGCGATCTGCCCTGGTACGCACCCGCCGGGCCGCAGCAGGCCCTGGCGCTGACGGCGTTCGATGCCGTGATGATGCGCCAGGACCCGCCCTTCGACTTTGAATACGTCACCGCGACCTGGCTGCTCGAAGATGCGATGCAAGCCGGCGCACGCGTGTTCAACAACCCGTGCGCGATTCGCGACCACTCCGAAAAGCTTGCCATCACCGAGTTTCCGCAGTTCATGGCCAGCTCGCTGGTGGCGCGCGACGCGGTGGATATCAATGCCTTCATCGACGAACTCGGCGATGTCATTCTCAAGCCGCTCGACGGCATGGGTGGCAGCCAGATCTTCCGCGTCAGGAAGGACGACCCCAACCGCAATGTGATCCTCGAGACGCTGACGCAGGACGGCACCCGCAGCATCATGGCGCAGCGCTACCTGCCGCAGATTGCCGAGGGTGACAAGCGCGTGCTGATCATCGGCGGCGAAGTGGTGCCTTTCTCGCTGGCGCGCATTCCGCAGGCGGGCGAGACCCGCGGCAACCTCGCCGTCGGCGGCCGTGGCGTGGCGATGGCGCTGACCGAGCGTGAGCGTGAGATCGCCGATTACCTTGCGCCCATCCTGTGGCAGCGCGGCCTGCTGATCGTCGGCCTCGACGTCATCGGCGGCCACCTCACCGAGATCAACGTCACCAGCCCCACCTGCATGGTCGAGATCGCTGCGCAGCAAGGCTTTGATGTTGCCGGACTGGTCATCGACAAACTGGAGCAGGCTTGCACCTGACGGACTCGTCGTCCGAGATAGGGGGGCAGTCCACGATTCCGCGCGGAATCGTGGACTGCCCCCTGTTTCACTGGCTGGGCCTGGTCGCCTGCATGCTGCTGTTGGCGGCCTGCTCGCGCGCAGAAGTCTTCCGCCACGAAGCGTTTGTGTTCGGCACGCGGGTCGATGTCGCCGTGTATGCGGAACAGCAGCGTGCCGCCGATGCCGCGGCAGCGGCGGTGCTGCGCGAATTCGACCGCCTGCATCGTGCCTACCATGCGTGGGAGCCGTCCGAGCTGACTGCGCTCAATGCTGCGCTGGCGCGCGGCGAGGTGGCCACGGTGTCGGACGAACTGGCGGCGATGTTGAAGGACGCGCAGCGCATCGCCGCCACCGGCGACGAACTCTTCGATCCCGCGCTGGGTGGGCTGGTGGCGCTGTGGGGTTTTCACACCGACACTTTCGTGCCCGTTCGCCCCGATCCTGACAGGCTCCAGGCGCTGCTCGACGCCAGGCCGCGCATGTCCGACCTGGTCATCGATGGCAATCGCGTGAGCACGCGAAACCGCGCCGTGCAGCTCGATCTGGGCGGCTACGCCAAGGGCTACGCGCTCGACCGTGCGGCGGCGATCCTGAAACAGCAGGGCGTGAACAATGCGCTGATCAACATCGGTGGCAACGTGCTGGCCCTGGGCAGAAAGGGCGAGCAGCCGTGGCGCATCGGCATCCAGCATCCGCGCGAGCCGGCGCCGCTGGCCACGATGCCGCTGTATGACGGCGAGGCGGTCGGCACTTCGGGTGATTATCAGCGCTATTTCATGCTCGACGGCGAGCGCTACGCCCATCTGCTTGACCCGCGCACCGGTCATCCCGCACACGGCACGCAGTCACTCACCATTTTGGTGAGACCGGATACGCAGGACCGCGACGAGGGTCAGGGGGGCCATGGCGGACATGCGGTCGGCACGCTGTCCGATGCCGCCAGCAAGCCCGCCTATCTCGCCGGTGACCGCTGGCGTGAGCAGACAAGGCGCTTCGGCATCGACCATGCCCTGCGTGTGGCCGAGGATGGTCGCGTCGAGGTCACCCAGGCACTGCGCGCGCGCCTGCAGTTCATCGGCGACATCAAGCCGGTCGTCGTCGACTGAGGCTGCAGGCCTGATCGTGCTGTATCAGCCGCGCAGGGTGACGAGCTCTTCGGCGCTGGTGGGGTGGATAGCGATCGTCCGGTCGAAATCCGCCTTGCGCGCGCCCATGCGGATCGCCACGGCGAATCCTTGCAACATTTCGTCGGCGCCGTCGCCGATGATGTGCAGGCCGACGATACGCTCGTCCCTGCCTGCGCACACCAGCTTCATCGCGGTTTTCGGGCGGTGTTCGGTGAGCGCGTGGTACATGGCCGTAAAGCGCGTCGAGTACACCTTGATGTCGGCGTACTGCTGACGGGCCTCGTCTTCGGTGAGGCCGACGGTGCCGATCGGCGGGTGGCTGAAGACCACGGTCGGGGTGCACTCATCATCGAGCCGGCTGTCGGGCTGGTTCAGGAACAGCCGTGCGGCCAGCTTGCGCCCGGCGGCAATGGCCACCGGCGTGAGTTCGGCGCGACCGGTGATGTCGCCGATCGCATGGATGCCGGGCACGGCAGTGTTCTGCAAGGCGTCGGTGTCGATCATGCCTTTTCGTCCGGCGCTGAGCCCGGCGGCGGCGAGATTGAGGTGCTCGGTGTTGGCGTGACGCCCCGTGGCCCACACCAGGGCGTCGACCTGAAAGCTGTTGCCTTTGCTGCATTCGAGCTGCAGCGTGCCGTCTGCCTGGCGGGCGATGGATTTGAGCTCGGTGCCGAAATGCAGGCGGACGCCATCGTCCTGCATCTGCGTTGCCAGTTCGTCGCGCAGCATGGCATCGAAGGGGCGCAGCAGGTGGGGACCGCGCACCAGCATGTCGACCTCCGAGCCGAGGCCGTTGAACACGCCGGCCAGTTCCACCGCGATGTAGCCGCCACCCACGACTGCGACGCGGCGCGGTTGCTGTTCGAGGGCAAAGAAACCGTCCGAATCCATGCCGAGTTCGGCGCCTTCGATGTCGGGCAGAGTGGGGCGGCCGCCGGTGGCGATGACGATATGCGGTGCGCTGAAGCGCTGACCGTCGACTTCGATGGTGTGGGCATCAACGAAACGGGCAAAGCCCTTGATCACATCGACCCCCGACTTGTCGAGCAGATCGGCATAGACGCCGTTGAGGCGGGCGATATACGCGTCGCGCCTGGTCTTCAGCGTGCTCCAGTCGAAGCGATGGTCGCCCGCGCTGAAGCCGTAGCCGGGTGCGTCGCGCATCGTCTGTGCGATGTGCGACGCGTACCACATCACCTTCTTGGGGACGCAGCCCACATTCACGCAGGTGCCGCCGAGACGTGCCGCTTCCACCAGCAGCACGCGGGCGCCGTATTCAGCCGCGCGCCGTGCGCTGGCCACGCCGCCGCTGCCGCCGCCGATTGCGATGTAGTCGTATTGCTTCATGCCTTTCTCCGTTCGAGCTTGATTGCGGTGTGATTCCTGTCTTCATGGGGGCCGCGGTCCGGTCCGCAGGCAGCCCGTCCTGGTCAGCAGTGTGCCGTCGCTGTACCTGATGATGAAATGGAGCAGGCCGGTCGTGGTCGCACAGCGGAGCCGGAAAGCGCGTGCCGCCACATCCCGGCTCAATGCCCCGAGTCCGGCATATCCTTTGCTGCGGCCGCCAGTTCGTCACGCGTATTGATGTTGCGAAAAGCCGCTTCATCGTTGAAGGGTACCGTCACTGTCTTCAGCGTGGCGTGCCATTGCTGCATCCTGCGACCACCACGGGCAATGAAGTCGCCGAGTGGGCAGGCGAGACTGCGCTGACACAGGCAGAACACCGGATGCAGCTGATCGGCGGTTCTGACCACGGCAAGCTCGGCGCCCGTCGTGTGCAGTGCAGCGGCGAGGCGTTCGACGAGATCTGCCGGCAGGAAAGGCGAGTCGCACGGCGCAGTCACCACCAGCGGGTGGCGCGCGCGCAGCAGCGCAGCGTGCAGGCCGGCGAGGGGGCCGGCAAAGCCGTCGATGTCGTCACCGAATACCGGGTAGCCGAAAACCTGCCAGGCGTCCAGATTCCGGTTGGCGCTGATGATCAGTTCATCGACCTGCGGCGCCAGTCGCGCCAGTGCGTGCGCCGCCAGCGGTCGGCCGGCGAGGTCCACCAGCCCCTTGTCGACACCGCCCATGCGGCTGCCCTGGCCACCGGCGAGCAGCACGCCGGTGATGCGCTGATCAGCGGCCCGGCCGGGTGCTGCTGTTGCGTTGGAATGACTCATGCTTGGGCGTTTTGCGGTGTGGGTCGGGAGTGTGACGTCAGGCCGAATGCAGCAGATGCCCTGCGAGCTGGGCGATTGCACGCACGGCATGCGGGGGCGGGCCTGCAAGCCAGTGACGTATTTCGTCTGCCGGAAGGGGCTTTGCGAACAGATAGCCCTGAGCGATGTTGCACCCGTGCTGGGCAAGGAAGCGCAACTGCGCCTGGGTCTCGACGCCCTCGGCGACGACGTTCATGCCCAGGCCGTGTGCCAGCGCAATGGTGCCCCGCACGATGGCGTCGTCGTCGCTGTTTCGGCCGAGGTCGCCCACGAAGCTCTTGTCGATTTTCAGTTCCGAGATGGGACAGCGCTTGAGCAGTGAAAGCGATGAATAGCCGGTGCCGAAG
This sequence comes from Thauera sp., assembly GCA_035433105.1. Taxonomy (GTDB): domain Bacteria; phylum Pseudomonadota; class Gammaproteobacteria; order Burkholderiales; family Rhodocyclaceae; genus Thauera. The sequence continues at coordinate 6,081 of DAORUJ010000051.1, read as the reverse complement.
TCGTCCACGGCGACAGCGACGCCCAGTTGGTGGATGCTCTGCAGCAAGGCTGCGGCGCGTTCCGCATCGCGCATCGCGGTCGATTCGGTGAGTTCCACCTTCAGCATCGACGGCGCCAGCCCACTGTTGGCAAGCGCGCCGCGAATCGTGTCGACGATGGCCATGTCCGAGCACTGCCGTGCAGAGACGTTCACCGCCAGCGGCACGGTCGGCAGGCCCTCACGGCCCCAGCGGGCGATCTGGCTCACCGCCTCGACAATCGCCCAGTCGCCGATGCTGCAGATGATGCCGGACTCCTCGGCTGCGGGAATGAACACATCGGGCTGCACCAGCCCGACACCCGGGCGGCGCCAGCGGATCAGGGATTCGAGCCCTGCCAGGCGGCCGCTCGCAATGTCGATCTGCGGTTGGTAGAAGAGTTCGAACTCGTGGTTGGTGAGGCCGTGGCGCAGCGCGGTTTCCATGCCCAGGCGCTCGCGTGACCAGGTGTTCATGTCGGGCGAGTAGAACGTGTAGCGGCTGCCGCCTTCGAGCTTGCCGCGGTACATGGCGGTATCGGCCATCGACAGCAGCGTTGCGGCGTCCAGGCTGTCGGTGGGGCCGACGCTGATGCCGATGCTGCATGACAGCAGCAGATCGGCGTTGCCGCCGGCCTCGAATTCGCGATCGAGCAGGTCGAGCAGTTTGCGCGCCACGGCGATCACTGCCGAGCGATCCTGCAGATTGTCCATCAGGATGATGAACTCGTCGCCCCCCCATCGCGCAATGGTGTCGCCGCCGCGCACCGACGCCTGCAGGCGGCTGGTCACCTCCTGCAATATGTGGTCTCCCGCGTAATGGCCCAGGCTGTCGTTGATGCGCTTGAAGCGATCGAGGTCGATGAACAGCAAGGCCAGCATGCTTCCGCTGCGCTGCGTATTGGCCAGCGCCTGGCGCAGGCGGTCGAGCAGAAGACCGCGGTTGGGCAGCCCGGTCAGCAGGTCGTGGGTGGCCTCGTGCTGCAGGCGCGCGGTAACGGCGAGAGTTTCGGTGAGGTCGTGGAAAGCCAGCACCGCGCCGTCTCCGGCATTGCCCACCGGGGTTGCGGTGAGCCGGAGGGCATACCTGCGGCCGTCTGAGCCGTGCCACTCGATCGGTTCGGGCAGGCGAATGGTTTGCCGACCCTTCAGGCAGGCGAGCACGGCTTCGCTGACCTCTTCCGCCTGATCGGTAAAGTTGCGCATCAGGGCAGCGATCAGCGTGCCCCGCAACTCCTGGCGAGCCAGTCCGGTCAGTCGCTCGGCGACCGGGTTGACCAGGCTTATGCGGGTGTTTTCATCGAAGGTGAATACGGCGTCGGCGATCGAGCGCAGTGTGGCATCGGCATCGTGCCGGGCATGCTGAAGCGAACCGCGAGTACGCTTCAGGGATAGTCCGAACCACAGCAGGCTGCCGAGCAACAGGCTGCTGACTGCCGTGACCGGGGGAATCCACCATTGCCACAGGTTCAGCGCCAGGCCGCTGACGAGGAGGGGCAGAAGTGCGAGGCCGGTCACTGCAGGCAGTGCGCCGGGACTGGCCTGGATGCGTGCGTGGACCACGGCGGCTAGCGCCAGCACGAACAGGCTCAGCAAGAGGGCGGCGCTGCCGCTGGCGGTGTGATAGACGAGGCCATTGCGCAGGGCGTCGTAGGCGCGAGCGTGAAACTCCACTGCGGCCATCGGCTGGCCGTGGCGCGAGTTGGGCGTTGCCAGCGCGGCGTCGATGCCGCTGGCCGTGGGGCCGATGAATACGGCCTTGCCACTCAATTGCTGGCCCAGCTCAGGGTGGTCGAGCAAGGTGGCATAGGAGATGCGCTGCGGTGTGCTGCCGGCATCGGGGTAGGGCAACAGAATCTCGCCGTCACGCGCCCAGAACGGACTGGGCGTGGCGTCAGGAAACCCTGCCGCGCTCGGCGTTCGCGCGGTGGGCTGGGTGGCATTGGATCGGAGTCCGGCCTGGCGCAAGCTCGCCAGCGCCAGCGCTTCCCAGCGCGCCTGGCCGCTGCCGGCATAACGGTAGGTGCGTCTTGCGAGTGCGTCGGCATCGAGTTCGACGTCCACATGTCCGAGCGCGACAGCGGCGTCGCCGAGCTGGGGGGTGGGCAGTAGTTCGACCATGCCCTTGCGTGGGGTGCTCATGCCTTGGGGCGCGACCGCCAGCACGACGCGGCCGGAAGCCGCAATCGATGCGGCCAGCCGGTCGTCGCTGGGCGATGGTTCGGTTAGCAGCAGGGCCATGCCGATTGCGGCAACGTCGGTGGCGCTGAGCTGATCGATCAGTTGCGCGTGGATGGCGCGGTCCCACGGCCAGCGCCCAAGCGCAGCGAGCGAGGGTTCGTCGATAGCGACGATCACGGCCTGGGACGTCTCGGTCTGTGTGCGGAACAGCGGCTCGAGTGTGTCGTAGGCGAGCAGGTCCAGGCGTTGCACCAGTGCCGACGAATACAGGACGAGCGCGCAGGCGAACAGCGCTGCGGCTGCCCAGGCGCCGTGACGATCCAGGAAAGTGATCAGCCGCCTACGGTTCATAGGGCGAGGAGCAGGGGCAGCAGAACGTAGAGCGCTCGCCAGTGATTATGTGGCACTTCGATCTGCTGAGGCGTGCCCCACGGCCCTGGCGGGCTGCCCGGTTCCTGCGTGCGGATACGAACGTGCCAGGTTCCAGGCTCGGGCTGGTCGATGCTTGCTTCAGGGATGGCGGTATCGAAGGCGTGTTCGGGTGCAACGAAATCTGCTGTTCGGCTGAGTTCTACCTGATAGCGATCGTCCGCGTTGCCGGCCCGCCACCGCAGGCGCAGGGTGTCGCCGTCGACTTCGGGTGCTTCGGCCGCCGGGCCAGCGGGCGGGCGCCGGAAGCGCTGTGTATCCGACCATGGGCCACGGCCCTCGGCTGCAGTGCTGACTGCGACGCGCCAGAAGTAGTTGCCGCTGGGTACTTCGTCGCCAAGCGTCACGCTCGCTTCGTCGCCAGCGTCGAGCGTGACGATCGGTGAGCTGAAGCGGTCGTCGCCGGCAAGCTGGAAGTGATAGGCCTGTGCGCCCGGGACATGGGCCCAACGAAAGACAATTTTTTCGTCAACAGCAAAGCCATCGGGTGCCGGTGTGCTGGGAAAAGGCGGCTCAGGGCGCGCATCGACGACGATCTCGCGTTCTGCACTCAGCCCTTCCAGTCCCTCGCTGTCGATCCCGCGCACGCGCATGCGGTAGCGACCGTCTGCCAGGCTGGCGCTGCCAAGCGCCGATGCGTCCTCTGCGACACGGTCGGATTCGAGTACGGTGAACCCCTGCTGCGGGGCGATCTGAGTGCGGTAGCGCAGCGCCCCCTCGATCGGGGCGATCGGCAGGCGAAAAGGCACGCGGTCGATGGTTTCGGGTAGCGCATCGACATTGGGCGCAGGCAGCAGGCTGACCGCTTTCCCCGGCGCCTCGCCGGCACTCGCTTCGGCGCCGGTGGCAGCAGGTAGACGCGTCTCGCCGCGTCCGTTGCGCAGGGCGACTTCGCCGCTCAGCGTTTCCGTGCGCATGCGCCCGTCCACGGTCGTGACGCGAAACTCGGTGCCACGCACGGCGGCGATCGCTGCGGGTGTCTCGATGGTGTAGCGGCTGCCGCCACTCCGGGCCGGCTGCACGCTGTTTTCGATCTGACCGCGCTTGAGTTCGATGCGCAGTTGCTGGGCGCCCGAGGCGGTCAGGCGCTGCAAGTGGCTGACCCGCAGTTCGGTATTGGCGCTGATCAGGCTGCGGCTGCCGTCGGGAAACTGCAAGGCCAGGCTGCTGCGGTCGTGGGTTCGGATCAGCGTGCCAGCGTCGAGCATCATGCCCGCGGCGAGTGCCTCCGCGCGGCCATTGATTTCGTGCTCGACGCTGCCGCGCACGTCGATCACGTGCACCGAACCTGCCTCTCCCCGCATCCATGCCGTAGGCATGCGCAGCCTTGTCCCGGGCACGATCGCGGTCGGCTCGAGGATGTTGTTGTAACGCTGGATGCGCGGCCAGTAGTTGATGCTCTTCAGGTAGCGCGCGGTGATGTTCCAGGGGTTGTCGCCGGGGCGGACGATGTACTCGAAGTCATTTTGCGCCAGTGCAGGCAGCACCGTGCCCAGCAGGGCGAGCCCGACTACGAAATGCTGGCGCAGACGGTTTTGGGCGCTCTGCGCCGGGGGGAAAGGGAAGGTGTCCATCCTGCGTCCTGGTTGAGGCCTAAACGGCGGAGTGATTGATGTTCTTGATGCGGATCATGGCCGAACGATGATAGCGCGGCAGGTGCTGTCTATCCGTTTTGAATGCGAGTGTGGATAGTGTTTTCCGGTCCTGTTCGTGGTGTATTGCACGTCCTGACGCAGTTTCTGGTGGGCGCCCCCGGCGAGCAGGGCGCCGGCGGTACAATGCGGACCGTTCCCTGTCCGGAGCCTGCAATGGCCGAAGCGTTTTTTTCTCCCTGTCCGCGTGGTCTCGAATCCTTGCTGTGCGACGAACTGCAGTCGTTCGGCGCCAGGGGCGCGCAGACCGTGCATGGTGGGGTGGCCTGGCAGGGTGACTGGGCGGCCTGCCATCGCGCGAACCTCGAAAGCCGACTCGCGACCCGAGTCATGTGGCGTGTGGCGCAGGGGCGCTATCGGGCCGAGGTCGACATCTACAAGCTGGCCTACAGCGTGACGTGGGCAAAGTGGTTTACCGCCGACGACACGATCCGCATCTACGTGACTGCGCAGAAGTCGCCGCTGAAGAGCCTGGAGTTCATCACCCTGCGGGTGAAGGATGCGGTGTGCGATCACTTCCGCACCGTTGCCGGCCGGCGCCCGAACGTGGACACGGCGAACCCGGTGGTGCGCATTCACGTCTTCCTGACTGCCGATACCGTGACGCTGTACATCGACACTTCAGGCGAGCCGCTGTTCAAGCGCGGCTTCAAGCCGGCGGCGGTCGAGGCACCGCTGAAGGAAAACCTGGCCGCTGGCATCCTCCGCCTGTCGGGCTGGAAGCCGGGCGAGGTGCTGCTCGACCCGATGTGCGGCAGTGGCACTTTCCTCATCGAGGCGGCGATGATGGCGCTCGATATCGCGCCCGGACTAGGACGCAACTTTGGTTTCGAGAGGTTCAGGCATCATGACCGCAGCGGCTGGACTGCGGTGCGGCGGGCCGCCGAGGCGCGTCGCCAGGCGCCGCGTGCGCTGGCCATTCATGGCTCGGACATCGTCGGTGAGTGGGTGCGGCGCACGCGCGTGAACCTGGACGCGGGCGGGTTGGCGAAATGCGTGACGCTGGATCGCGCCGATCTGCTGGAACGAACGCCCCCCGCGGCCGAAGGCGTGATGGTGGCGAATCCCCCCTACGGCGTGCGCCTGGGCGAGGCCGAGGAACTGGCCGCCTTCTACCCGCGTCTGGGTGATGCACTCAAGCAGCGTTGGGGCGGCTGGCGCTGCTATTTCTTCAGTGCCGACACCGCGCTGGCCAAGTTGATCGGCCTGAAGGCGAGCAAGCGCACGCCGCTGTTCAATGGCGCCCTGGATTGCCGTCTTTATGAATACCGCATGGTTGCCGGCAGCAACCGCCCCGCGGAACGTGACAAGGCCGCGGGCGCGTCGGATTGAGCTTCAGATGATGCCGAGGTGTTGCAGGCCGCTGATGTTGGTATGTTCGCTGTGCTTGCTGTTGAGCTTGATCTGCAGGCGCAGGTCGTTGATCGAGTCGGCGTTGCGCAGTGCGTCCTCATAGGTGATCTGCCCGCTCTCGTAAAGATCGAACAGCGACTGGTCGAAGGTCTGCATGCCCAGTTCACGCGAGCGCTTCATGATCTCCTTGATCTCGGGCACATTGCCCTTGAAGATCAGGTCGGCGATCAGCGGCGAGTTCAGCATTACCTCTACCGCCGGCACCCGGCCCTTGCGATCCTTTAGCGGCAGCAGGCGCTGCGAGATCATCGACCGCAGGTTCAGGGACAGGTCCATCAGCAATTGCTGGCGACGGTCTTCGGGGAAGAAGTTGATGATGCGGTCGATGGCCTGATTGGCGCTGTTGGCGTGCAGCGTGGCCAGGCACAGGTGGCCGGTTTCGGCGAAGG
>DAORUJ010000050.1:0-19332 GCA_035433105.1 Thauera sp. | reverse complement strand
CATCGAATTCCGGCACCAGCGACTCCATCATCGCGAACACCGCCTCGTACAGCGCCACATCCACCACCTGTCCCTGACCGCCATTGACTTCCTTGTGGCGCAGCGCCATCAGGGTGCCGAACGCGCCCCACAGTGCGGCGATCGAGTCGCCGATGGAGATGCCGGTCTTAACCGGCGGCCGGTCGGGAAAGCCGGTAACGTAGCGCAGTCCGCCCATCGATTCGCCGATGGCGCCGAAGCCTGGCTGCGTAGCCATCGGCCCGGTCTGGCCAAAGCCCGACAGGCGCAACATGACCAGACCCGGGTTGAGCGCCGACAGTGCATCCCAGCCCAGTCCGAGCTTTTCCAGTACGCCGGGGCGGAAGTTCTCGACCACGATGTCGGCGCTGGCGACCAGCTTGCGCACCGCCTCCAGACCGTCGGGGTGCTTCAGGTTCACCGTCACCGACTTCTTGTTGCGCGACTGCAGGTACCACCACAGCGAGGTGCCTTGGTACAGCTTGCGCCACTTGCGCAGCGGGTCGCCCCCATCGGGCGATTCGATCTTGATCACCTCGGCGCCGAACTCGGCCAGGATGCGTGCGGCGAAGGGGCCGGCGATCAGGGTGCCGAATTCAACGACCTTGATGCCGGCCAGGGGCTTGATGGTGCTGCTCATTGCTTGATGTCGCTCCACGCTGCGCCAGTCAGCGCCTGTAGTTGCGCCGGGCTGAGCGGGAACACCGAAAACGGCGTGCCGGCGGCGGCCCACAATCCGTCGAAGCGCTGCAGGTCTTCATCGAGCAGCAGCTTCACTGGCTGTGCATGCCCGATCGGCGCGACACCGCCGATGGCGTAGCCGGTGGCGCTGCGCACGAAGTCGGCGTCGGCGCGCGCGAGCTTTTCGCCCACCAGCGCCGCTACCTTGGATTCGCTGACGCGATTGTCGCCGCTGGCGACCACCACCACCGCCTGGCCGCTGTCAGTGGCGCGGAACACGACCGACTTGGCGATCTCGGCCACGCTGCAGCCGATGGCGCTCGCGGCTTCGGCGCTGGTGCGGGTGGCTTGTTCGAACTCGACGACCTGGACGACGTAGCCAGCGTCGGCAAGGTGCTGCTGGGTGCGCAGGGCGGTGGGGTGCTGGGCAGGTTTCATGCGGGTTTCGAGAAGAATGGGCACAAAAGCAGAGGGTAAACGCTTTTGCCGGGGAGGGTGCCGATGCGATGTCGTTTGAGTGCGCAAGCACGCAGGCGCCCAGCGGGCGGTATTTGCGCTCAGTGATCGGGCGGTGAAGGGGAGGGCGTGGCGGACTCCGCTACCGCCGTGTCCCGGCGCAGTTCGGATTCCTCCATCCACTCGCGCCACACCGCCATCAGTACGGCCAGTACCACCGGGCCGAGAAACAGTCCGACCAGGCCGAAGGCGGCCAGCCCGCCCAGCACGCCGAACATGACCAGCAGGAAGGGGATGCGGGTGGCGTTGCTGATCACCAGCGGACGGACGAGGTTGTCCACCCAGCTCACCACCAGCGCGCCCCACAACAGCAGGCCGATACCGGCGACGGTGTCGCCGCTGATCAGCAGCCAGGCGCCGATCGAGCCCCAGGCGAAGGGTGTGCCGAATGGAATCATCGCGATCAGCGCGGTGATGGCGCCGAGCAGCACCGGGGCCGGTACCCCGGCCCACCAGTAACCCAGTCCGGCGACCAGACCTTGAGCCAGCGCCGTGGCCACCAGCCCCCACACTACCGCCTTGGTCATCGAGCCGACAGCGATGAGATAGCCGTTCACCCGCTCGCCCAGAAAGCGGTGCAGCACCTGATGCACCTGACGCAGCACCTTTTCGCCGTCGCGGTAAAAGAAGAACACGGTGATCAGCGCAAAGCCCAGCTTGGCCGCGTTGCGCCCGACGTCGCCGATCAGCGCCACCGCCTGGTCCGAGCCCTGACGCACCCACTCGGTCATCCGCGCGCCGAAAGCTTCGGGGTCGCCCGTCAGTTGCTCGAGCAGGCGCTGCAGGGCATCACCGATCCAGGGCAGATTGCGGATGAAGTCGGGCAGGGCGAGCGTGCCCTGACGGATCTCGGCGGTCATGGCCGAGATCGCGATGCCGACCTCGCTGCGCAACAGGCTCGCCAGCCACAGTGCCGGCAGTACGAAGGCGGCGGTCAGCAGCAGCGTCATGATCATTGCGGCAAGGGTCGGATAGCGCCGCATCCAGGCTCGCAACTGGCGGTATGGCGGCCAGGTGGCGTAGGCAATGATCCCGGCCCAGGCTACTGGCACGATGAAGGGGTGCAGCACCGCGTAGCTGAGCACCAGCAAACCGCCGAGCAGAAAGGCGAGGATGACACGGCGGGCGATTTTTTCGGCGACCTGGTCGATCATGGTTTGATCCGGTGAGAAGAGCTTGAGCGTTGCTGAATGGCCAAAGGTGTCATAAGGAGGCGCGGCGTCGATTCCGCTGCTGAGGCGGTTGGGGCTGGAGGCGGACGGGGCTTGTGGCGGGTAAGCTGTGGTTCGCCGCGCGCTCGACTCAGAGCTGACACGCGCAACGCCGCGAGTGTTCCCGTGCTGGCGCTGCCTGCACTGCGCCCGCGGCAAGCGGGTAAACTGCCGACCGGGTGGCTATTGTGCCCCTTTGAGTAACAGGAAGTTCGATGAACATCAAAGCGATCGTTGTCGCCCTTGGCCTGGCTTCCATGGGCATGCAGACCTGCCTGCCTGCTGTCGCCGGCGAAGCCTCCGGCGAGTCACTGCAGGCCATCGCCGCGCTGGACGTGCCGCGCTATATGGGCACCTGGTACGAAATCGCCAAGTACCCCAACTGGTTCCAGAAGAAATGCGTCAGTGACACGCGCGCCGAATACAGCCTGCAGCCGGATGACCGGGTACAGGTCATCAACCGTTGCCGTGAGGACAACGGGGAGATGTCCGAAGCCTTCGGCATTGCACGCCAGATCGGCGCCGCCGATTCGCCGCGACTGGAAGTGCGCTTTGCCCCGGCATGGCTGTCCTTTTTGCCCATGGTCTGGGGCGACTACTGGGTCATCGACCTCGACCCCGACTATCAGCTCGTCGCCGTCAGCGAGCCAGAGCGCGAGTACTTGTGGGTGTTGTCGCGCACCCGCAAGGTGGATGCAAAGGCTTATGAGGCCCTGCTGAACCGGCTGGCCGCGCGTGGCTTCGACCTCGGCAAGCTGGAGCGCACACAACAGGAAGCAGATTGAACCCTGAGGCGCTCGAGCGGTTGCTCACGCGTGAAATGCCCTATGGCAAGTACAAGGGCCGTGTCATTGCGGACCTGCCCGGGCATTACCTGGCATGGTTCGCGCGCGAGGGCTTCCCGTCAGGCGAAATCGGGCAGCTGCTGGCGTTGATGCACGAACTGGATCACAACAACCTGACCGGGCTGCTGGAGCCCTTGAGGAAAGCCAAACCGTGGAAGTCGTAGCCGTCATCGATTTTGAAACGACCGGCCTGTCGCCGGCACAAGGCGATCGTGCAACCGAGATTGCCGCCGTGATCGTGGAGGACGGCAGGATCGTCGACCGCTATCAGAGCCTGATGAACACGGGAGTGCGTATTCCCGCCTTCATCGAGGCGCTGACCGGGATCTCGAACGCGATGACTCGCCAGGCGCCACCTGCCGCGCAGGTGATGCGCGAGGTGGCGGATTTCGTCGGCGACTACCCTCTGGTGGCGCACAATGCCTCATTCGACTGCAAGTTCTGGGATGCCGAGCTCGACCGGATTCAGCGCCGGCGGCGTCAGGACTTCGTCTGCTCCCTGCTGCTGTCGCGACGGATCTTCCCGCTCGCGCCCAGCCACAAGCTTGGCGCGCTGGTCGAATACGCGCAGCTGCCGCTTGCCGGACGCTACCACCGCGCCCTGGCCGATGCCGAGATGGCCGCCAGCCTGCTGACCCGCCTGGAGGCGGAGCTGCGCGACCGTCACCGTGTGGCCGAGGTCTCGGTCGAGTTGCTGCGCCGCATTCAGGGTGTCCCCAAGAGTCAGCTGGCGAAGTGCCTTGCAGGGAGCGCAGGCGGGCGGAGCCGATAGGCCGTCACCATGAATCGCCCTCACCACGCGCTCGTCGATGATGGGCGACGGCATCCTGGCGCAGGGTATCGTTCAGCGCACTTTGATCGGCGAGCAGTCCACCCGCTCCGCGATGAAATTGGGCCGTGGTGCAAGCCCGCAAAAGGGGGGGGTCGGCGTGTTGTCGACACTGTTATAGACGACGAACAGATTGCTGCGCGGCGCGGGCGTGATGTTGGAGTTCGAGCCATGCATCACATTGCAATCGAAGAAGGTCACCGCACCGATGGGGCCGGTTGGCGCGATGATGCCGAACTGATCGGCCAGCGCGGCAAGGCTGGCGTCGTCCGGCACGCCGACGTCCTGCTTCTTCAATGAAGCCTTGTAATGGTTTTCGGGTGTTGCGCCGACGCATGCCACATAGCGATGGTGCGAGCCCGGCATGATCATCAGCGGACCGTTGTTTGGCGTGTTCGGGGTCAGGCTGATCGAGCAGCTCACCATGCGCATTGCCGGTATGCCGTCCTCGACGTGCCAGGTCTCGAAATCCGAGTGCCAATAGAACTCCTTGCCGCGAAAGCCGCCCTTGTAGTTGATGCGCGACTGGTGGATGTACACCTCGCCGCCCAGTAACTGACGCGCGATGGCGGCCAGTTTCGGCTGGGCACACAGGCGGCTCAGCACCGCGTTGTGGCGATGGACGGCGAAGATCGAACGCAGCTCGCGGCTACCCGGTTCGATCACGGCCTCGTCGCTGTCCTTGAGCACCTCATCAAGGCGCAGGCGCTGAAGTTCGTCCAGCGCCGACTGCAACTCTTCAGGCTGCAGCACGGCGTCGAAGCTGAGGTAGCCGTTGTCGTCGTAGAAGCGCAGGTCCGATTGGCTAAGGGGCCCGTCATCAGCGCTGCCGTACACTACCGGGTCCTGACGGTTGCTGACCCGGGTCCTGGCGTCGAAGCGCGACGGGTAGCGATCGTCGGCTCGAGGTCTGTTCAGTCCCGGCGCGATGCCGACACTCATGCTGCTGCTCATCGGCGGCTCCTCCTGGTCAGGCGCTCAGCGAATAGGCGCCGCTTTCGTCATGCACTTCACGGCCGGTGAGCGGTGGGTTGAATACACACACCATGCGCATGTGCGTGCCCTTGTTGGCGCGCAGCACATGGCGATCGTGCTTGTTGAGGGCGTAGATCGTTCCTGGCCGGATGTCGTGGGTCGTGCCGCTGGCGAGGTCGGTGATCTGGCCCTCGCCCTCGATGCAGTACACGGTCTCGAGGTGGTTGCGGTACTCGAACTCCATCTCGTGGCCCTGCTTGATGAGGGTGTCGTTCACTGAATACCCCATGCCCGCGTCCTTGTAGAGCAGGCGCCGGCTGTTCCAGCCTTCCGTATCGACATCCGCGGGGGTGCCGATCACGTCTTCCAGATGCTTGACGATCATGTTCGGTTTCCTTGTTTCGGTGTTCGGGTGTTGGCTCAGGCTGCGCTGCGAAGCTCGCGAGGCGAGGCCTTGACCAGGGCGCGCACGCTGTCTTCGATGATGTCCAGGCCCAGCTTGAGCTCGCTCTCCTCGATCGTCAGGCTTGGCAGAAGCTTCAGCACCTGATCATCGATGCCGGCCGTCTCGACGATCAGGCCGCGCTCGAAGCAGGCTGCCGAGATACGCCCGGCCAGCGTGGGGTCGGCAAACTCGATGCCCTGGATCATGCCGCGCCCGCGCACGGTCGACTCGGCGCCCTCGATGGTGCCAATGTGTGCCAGACGCTTTTCGATAATGGCTTGCTTGGTGAAGACCGCGCGTTCGAGCTGCTCGTCCTTCCAGAACGACAGCGCAGCAGTTGCCGTCACGAAAGCCGGGCAATGACCGCGGAAGGTGCCGTTGTGCTCGCCGGGCGCCCACTGGTCGAGTTCGGGCTTGATCAGCACCAGCGCCAGGGGCAGGCCGTAGCCCGACAGCGACTTCGACAGCGTCACGATGTCGGGGATGATGCCGGCCTCTTCGAAGCTGAAGAACTTGCCCGTGCGACCACAGCCGACCTGAATGTCATCGACGATCAGCACGATGCCGTGGCGCTCGGTGATCTCGCGCAGCCGCTTCAGCCAGGCGATGCTGGCGACGTTCACCCCGCCCTCGGCCTGCACGGTCTCGATGATGACCGCCGCCGGTAGATCAAGCCCGCTGCCGTCGTCGTTCAGCATCATCTCGAAATAGTCGAGGGTGTCGCTATCCGGACCCATGTAGCCGTCGAACGGCAGGGACGCGGTGTGTGACAGCGGAACGCCGGCGCCAGCACGCTTGAAGCCGTTGCCCGTCACCGCGAGCGCGCCCAGCGTCATGCCGTGGAAGGCATTGGTGAAGCCGACCACCTGTTCCCTGCCGGTAACCTTGCGCGCCAGCTTGAGCGCGGCCTCCACCGCATTCGTGCCGGTCGGGCCGGGGAACTGGAACTTGTAGTGCAGCCCGCGCGGCTTCAGGATCACCTCGTTGAACTGATCGATGAAGCGCTCCTTGGCCTCGCTGTACATGTCCAGCGTATGGGTGATGCCGTCGCGCATCAGATAGCCGAGCAGGGCCTGCTTGATCCGGTCGGGATTGTGGCCGTAGTTCAGGACGCCCGCGCCGCAAAAGAAGTCCAGGTAGCGGCGGCCGTCGGCGTCGGTCATCCAGGCGCCCTTGGCGCTGCTGAAAACGGCCGGAAAGTTGCGGCAGTAACCACGGACTTCGGATTCATATTGTTCGAATGTATTCATTGTGTATATCTCCGGTTGATTCTGGACACGGCGATCGAGGTCAGCGCATGACGAAAGGGGCGCGCCTGGCAGCGCGCGGCCTCGGTCGGATGACACGGACACGGTCGACTAAAGGGAAAACGGGCCGATCCGGTAGAGCGGCTCGGGTGGGTGCTCAAGTGGGAAGAGGTCTGCGGTGAAATGCGGCTCGACGGCGCATTTCACACCTGCTGTAAGGGCGAGACGGTGAAACAGCGACTGGGAGGCGGGGTTGTCATCAGCAACCGTGGCGGTTACCCAGCGGCAGTTGCGATTGGCGGGCAGGTCCCGCCATGCATGGAGCATTTTCAGCCCCAGGCCGAGCCCACGACATTCAGGAAGCACGCCGACTTGCCAGACAAAAGCAGCGTCCGGCTCGCGGGGCGGGCGGTAGCCAATGACGGCCCCCACGATTTTGCCCTCGGCTTCAGCCACCAGGCAGGTGTCGGCGAAGTCGGTCGCAAGCAGCAGGTAGCAATACGGTGTGTTGGGCTCAAGTCCGCCCGAAGCCTTGACCAACTGCCACAGTGCAGCACCGTCTGAAGCCCCCGGCGTGCGAAAAATGATCGAAGTTGCGGTGTCTGTAATATTCCCGTCTGGATTCGTCATGCAGTGTTTTTACTGGCGGCAGGCGAACCAGGTCGAGTTGTGCATCGACCTGGCAGGTGCCTAGGATGACCAGTTAATTTTCACCCAATTAATTTGTACAAATGCAATTATCGCAGGATGTGACTATCAAGGCAACCATAGTCAATTATATAAAACTCTTGCTGGGGTCGATTTTGTTGAGCGCGTGAGTGTTCGCCGAGGCTTGCAGTGGTCAGTTGCCGCGCATCTTGGCTCATTTGGCATGGGCGCGCCGGGCCTACCAGGATCTACTCGGTTAGCGCCTATTTAGTAGCCTTCAGTGGCTGGGCAGATTCGCAGTTTCGAGGCGACGCCGGTCCATGAGAGCCGCGAGCGTTATCTGCTGCATTCGTTGATCGAGGAATCCATCACTTCCCGCCAGCTGGAAGGCGCCTCGACGACGCGCAAGGTCGCTGAGGCAATGCTTCTGGGGGGGGGCGTAGGCCACGCGACCGCAGCGAGACCATGATCTTCAATAACTACCGGGCGCTGGGGCATATCCGCATCCTGCGGGATGATTCGATCACGCCCGAGCGCATCCTAGGACTGCACCGTGTGCTCACGCTCGGTACGCTTGATGATCTTGCTGATGCCGGTGTGGCAGTGCCACTGCAATCACGGCCGCACGATGACTGGCAAGGCCAGTTCAAGTGGCGCAACATCCAACGGTTTGCGGACAACGATGAGCAGCAGGGCCTGGCACACAACCGAGGTCAGCGCCCTGGCCGGCCCACAGGACTGCCCCTTTTGGGTGCGCGCGGTCAGGCGGTTTCGGCTCGGATGTTAGCCCGGCGTAACCCCGCCTGAAATTGAAAAGGGCCTGCATCGCTGCAAGCCCTTGAATGTGTTGGTGGTGATGGGCGGGATCGAACCGCCGACCTATGGGTTATGAATCCATCGCTCTAACCGTCTGAGCTACATCACCAACAGAGCGCGCGAATATAGCGGGTTACGGCGGCGCGCGTCAAGGGGCCAGAGCGCCCGCTGCTGCCGGTTCGGGGCTACTCCGGGCGTTGTTCGAGGGCTTGTTTTGCTGGCGTAGCGTTTGATTTATAAGGCTTTTGCATTGACATTGGGTGGGTGATCGGGGATCATTCTGCCCCTGTTAACGTAAATGCCGGTTATTGCCGGTGGATGTCTTGCGCAAGATTCCTCTCTCACTTCTGTTGCTGTCTTTGGCGGGGGCACCCGGCACCGCGGCAAACGCGGCGCCGTCGCGGGCGTTCCCGGAAGACGCCCGCAAGACCACGATCACCTTCGCGCCGGCGGGCACGGTGCTGGTGGATGACGAGCCGGTGCACCTGAGCCCCGGCGCACAGATCCGCAACACCTACAACCGTATCGTGCAGCCTTCGCACATCCGTGGCGAATACAAGGTGCGGGTCAAGTTCGACAAGCACGGCCAGATACACCGGGTGTGGATTCTCACGCCCGAAGAAGCCGCCACTCCAGACCCGAAGCGGTAAATCCGCGGTGATTCGACGCCCCCAATGAAGAAACTCTACATCCGCACCTTCGGGTGCCAGATGAACGAGTACGACTCCGACAAGATGGCGGACGTGCTCGGTGCCCACGAAGAACTGGTCAAGACCGACAACCCCGAAGATGCGGACGTGATCCTGTTCAACACCTGTTCGGTGCGCGAGAAGGCGCAGGAGCGGGTGTTCCACGACCTCGGCCGGGTGCGGCTGCTGAAGCAGGCCAAGCCGGATCTGATCATCGGGGTGGGGGGCTGCGTCGCCAGTCAGGAGGGCGAGGCAATCGTGAAGCGCGCGCCCTATGTGGACGTGGTGTTCGGCCCGCAGACGCTGCATCGCCTGCCGGGGCTGATCGAGGCGCGCAGGCGCACCGGGCGCTCGCAGGTGGATATTTCCTTCCCCGAGATCGAGAAGTTCGACGCCATGCCGCCGGCGCGCGTCGAGGGCGCGAGCGCCTTTGTCTCGATCATGGAGGGCTGTTCCAAGTACTGCACCTTCTGCGTCGTGCCTTACACCCGTGGCGAGGAAGTGTCACGGCCGCTCGACGACATCCTCACCGAGATTGCAGGGCTCGCCGCGCAGGGCGTGCAGGAAGTGACGCTGCTCGGACAGAACGTGAATGCCTGGCGCGGTGAGTTGGTGCGCGAAGGTGGCGAGGAGGGCGACTTTGCCTTCCTGCTCGAATGCGTAGCCGAAATTCCTGGAATCGAGCGTCTGCGCTACACCACTTCGCACCCGCGCGAGATGACGCAGCGCCTGATCGACTGCTACGCGACGATTCCCAAGCTGGTGTCGCAACTGCATCTGCCGGTGCAGTCGGGCTCGGACCGCGTGCTGGCGGCGATGAAACGCGGCTATTCGGTGCTGGAATTCAAGTCGGTCGTACGCAAGCTGCGCGCGGCGCGTCCCGATCTGGCGCTGACCTCTGACTTCATCATCGGCTTCCCGGGAGAGACCGAAGCGGACTTCGAGAAGACCATGAAGCTGATCGACGAGATCGGCTTCGATGGAGCCTTCAGCTTTGTATACAGTGCGCGCCCCGGCACGCCGGCGTCCGATCTGGATGACCCGGTGCCGCAGGAAACCAAGCTGCGCTGGCTGGCGCGCCTGCAAAAGCGTATCGACGAGCAGTACCAGGCCAATGGCGCAGCCATGGTCGGCACGGTGCAGCGCATCCTGGTGGAAGGCGCAGCCAAGAAAAATGCTGGCGAAGAGTTGATGGGGCGCACTGACAACAACCGCGTGGTCAACTTTGCCGCCCCCTCGCTCAACCGCGCGCGCCTGATCAATCAGTTCATCGACGTGCGCATCACCGCAGCCCTGCCGCACAGCCTGCGCGGCGAAATCCTGACCCGGGAATTCTGAATGGCAAAAACCCTGGAAGTGTTTTTTGAGCCGGTCGATAACGCCCGGCTCGCCAGATTGTGTGGGGTGCTGGACGAGAATCTGCGACAGATAGAAAACGCCTTCGACATCACCGTGATGCGTCGCGGCGAGCAATTCACCCTGCACGGGCATCCGGCCCAGGTGCTGCGCGGCGAGATGGCACTGAAGCACTTCTACGAGCGCGCCGAAAATGATCTGTCGCTTGACGACGTGCAACTCGGCCTGATCGAGATTGCCAATCGGGGCGACTCCGCCGCGCCTGCACAGGTGCTGATGACGCGCCGTACCGAATTGCACGGCCGTACGCCGCGCCAGGTGGAGTACCTGAAGCACATCCAGGAACACGACATCACCTTCGGCATCGGCCCGGCGGGCACAGGCAAGACCTATCTGGCCGTGGCCAGCGCGGTCGACGCCTTCGAGCGCGACCTGGTCGAGCGCATCATCCTGACCCGGCCCGCGGTCGAGGCCGGTGAGCGCCTGGGTTTCCTGCCGGGTGACCTGGCGCAGAAGGTCGATCCCTATCTGCGGCCGCTGTACGACGCGCTCTATGACCTGATGGGCTTCGATCGTGTCGGCAAGCTGTTCGAACGCAGCCTGATCGAGATCGCGCCGCTCGCCTTCATGCGCGGGCGCACGCTCAACAACGCCTTCATCATTCTCGACGAGGCGCAAAACACTACGCCCGAGCAGATGAAAATGTTCCTCACGCGTATCGGCTTTGGTGCCAAGGCAGTGGTCACCGGCGACCAGACCCAGGTCGACCTGGCGCGTGGCCAGCGCAGCGGCCTGAAGGAAGCGCGGGCGGTGCTGTCGGGGGTGCGTGGGATCGCGTTTACCGAATTCACCAAGGAAGACGTTGTCCGCCATCCGCTGGTGGCCCGCATCGTCGAAGCGTATGACAACGAAGCTGCCCGGGTGGAACGCGCCAAGGCGGCAACCCGGGTGCAACACGCCCAGGACGAGGAGAATCAAGATGCCGAAAATGGCGAATGACCCCACGCCCAAGCTCCCGAAAATCCTTGCCATCAACGGCGATGGCAAGGCGACACGGATCAAGGCCGAGCGGCTTGAGATCGACCTTGGCGATGGCCGCAAGCTGCTGCTCGCCTTTCCCGGATCGGGTTGGGGCGACCTGGAGATCGAGGCCGAGGTGGGCGGTGTTGACGCGGACAGGGACGACGTCGTGCCGATGTTGTCGCTGCAGCCTGGTGCCTGCAATCTGATCACGCTGCGCGTCGATGTCCACCGCGACATGCTGCCGGTCGAGTCGATTGATCTGCCGCGGGGTGACAGCCCGCCGCTGCTGAAGCTGGCGGTGCAGAAGGCGGTCGAAGGAGGCGACAAGGCGAGTGCGCCCAAGAAGCACCAGATGCGTCGCTGGGCTCAGGCCGCCTTGCTGCACGATGCCGAAGTGACGCTGCGCCTGGTTGGCGAGAACGAGGGGCGCAAACTGAACCGCGAGTTTCGCGGCAAGGACTACGCCACCAATGTGCTCACCTTTGTCTATGGTGAGGGCGAGGAGCTGGCGGGCGTCAGCGACGACAGCCTGCCGCTGGCGGGTGATCTGGTGCTGTGCGTGCCGGTCGTGGTGCGGGAAGCGGCCGAGCAGGGCAAGACGCTGGAAGCGCATTTCGCCCATCTGGTGGTGCATGGTATGTTGCATCTGCAGGGCTACGATCATGAGGCCGAGGCCGATGCCCTGGTGATGGAGAAACTGGAAACGGATATTCTCCGCGGCCTCGGCTACGCTGACCCGTACGCCTGATGCATTGCGGCGCAGCCACATTTTGGTGTGTGCTGCCAGCGGAAACTCCCGTTCTCACGACATGGAAAGCCCTTCAAAACCGTCGCTGATCGATCGAATTTCAGCGCTGCTGTCACGCGAACCTGAAGACCGCGAGGACCTGCTTGCGCTGCTGCATGCTGGCTTCGAGCGTAACCTGCTCGACGCCGAGGCCCTGTCGATCATCGAGGGGGCGCTGCAAGTGTCCGACATTCAGGTGCACGACGTCATGGTGTCGCGCGCGCAGATGGACTGTGTGAGCCTCGAGCTTTCGGTCGACGAGATCGCGAACTTTGTCGTCGACACGGGGCATTCGCGCTTTCCGGTGATTGGCGAGGACAAGGACGACGTCGTCGGTATCCTGCTTGCCAAGGACCTGCTGCGCTATTTTGCCGGGCGCGAGCTTGACCTGCGCAGCATGTTGCGACCCGCGGTCTTCATTCCCGAATCCAAGCGACTGAACGTGCTGTTGCGCGAGTTTCGCGTCAGTCACAATCACATGGCGGTCGTGGTCGACGAATATGGCGGGGTGGCCGGGCTGGTGACAATTGAGGACGTGCTGGAGCAGATCGTCGGCGACATCGAGGACGAATGCGATCTCGACGACATCGGCGACAACATCCGGCTCGCGTACAACGGCCGCTACCGGGTCAAGGCGACGACCGCGATCGAGGACTTCAACAGGGCTTTTGCGACCGAGCTGTCCGACGATGAGTACGAAACGGTCGGTGGCCTGCTGATGCGCCAGTTTGGGCGCCTGCCGCAGCGCGGCGACACAGTCGAACTTGCGGGCCTCAAGTTCCAGGTACTGCGCGCCGATAGCCGGCGCCTGCATTCACTGCTCGTCGAACCCGCGCCCGAGGCGCCGTCCGAAACGGTCGCCAGGTGATGCGCCGTCAGATGCTGTGGGCGCTGTTTGCGGGTGCCGCGAGCGTGCTGGCGTTCGAACCCTTTGCGTTCTTTCCCCTGGCCCTGTTCAGTCTGGCTGCGCTGGCCGGCCTGCTGAGGCGCGCCGAGCGCACCCGCGAGGGCTTCTGGCTGGGGTTTGGCTGGGGCTGGGGCGCTTTCATCGCCGGTGTGTCCTGGCTTTACGTCGCACTCAACCGCTACGGCGGCATGCCGGCGCCGCTGGCAGGGCTGGCAATTGCGCTGTTCTGTGCCTACCTGGCGCTTTATCCGGCGCTGGTCGGTGCGCTTTTCGTGCGCCTGCGGCGCGCCGGCTGGGGGCTTGGTCCGCTGGCGGCTGCGGTGTTGTTTGGCGCCCTGTGGCTGTGCGGCGAATGGTTGCGGGGTGTGGTGCTGACCGGTTTTCCGTGGCTGGCGGTGGGCTATTCGCAGACGCCACCCAGCCCGTTGGCGGCTTACCTGCCGCTCATTGGCGTTTACGGGGTCGGTGGCGTGCTGGCTTTCATGGGGGGGGTGCTCGCCTTCGCTGATTGGCGACGTGTTGCTGGCGTGTGGCCGCTGGGGCTGGTGGCGGTTGCCTTGCTGGCGGTTGGGGTCGTGCTGCAGGGGCGGGCCTGGACCCTGCCGGTTGGTGAGCCGATCAGGGTTGCACTGGTGCAGACCGATTTCGAACAAAGCCTGAAGTGGGACCCGCAGCGCTATGCCGAGGTACTGCAGGTCAATCTCGACCTGGTGCGCGATGAGTTCCTGCGCGTGGATCCGCCCACCATCGTGGTCCTGCCCGAAACCACGCTGCCCAACCTGCTCGACCGTCTGCCGGAGGGCTACCTGGAGACCCTGGCCCAACTTGCCCGCGAGGCCGGTGCCGACCTGGTGCTGGGCGCTTTCCGCCGCGACGAGGCGGGCAATATCTACAATGCCGCAATCAGCCTCGGCAGCGCGCCGGTGCAGCATTACGCCAAGCAGCATCTGGTGCCCTTCGGCGAGTATTCGCCACCGCTATTTGGCTGGTTCTACCGCCTGGCGAACATTCCCATGTCGGACCAGACGCGTGGTGCGCCCGACCCTTCGCCGATGGCCCTGAATGAACAGCGCGTGGCGCTCAACATCTGCTACGAGGATTTGTTTGGCGCCGAGCTGATCCGGGCCTTGCCTCAGGCGACACTGTTGCTGAACATCTCCAATCTCGCCTGGTACGGCGACTCCTTCGCCCAGCCGCAGCACCTGCAGATTGCCCGCGTGCGTGCGCTGGAAACCGGTCGGCCCATGCTGCGCGCGACCAATACCGGCATGACTGCGCTTGTCCTGCCAGACGGCAGCGTCAGCGCGGTGCTGCCGGCGTTCGAGCGCAGCGTGCTGCGCACAACGGTGCGCGGCTATGCCGGGCAGACGCCATTTGCGCGCTGGGGCGACCACCCGGCGCTGCTTGCGGCGCTGCTCGCGCTGGCCTTGATCGGCATGCGGCGCGCGCGTCGCTTCGAATCCCAGTAAAATCGAAATCTTTGTGTGCGCTGCGTGGCCGCAAGGCCTCCGAGACCATGACTATCGAATCCCGACTCGTGAAACCGACTTTCCAGCAAGTGATCCTCACGCTCCAGCACTTCTGGGGCGAGCGAGGCTGCGTGCTGCTGCAGCCCTACGACCTCGAAGTGGGGGCCGGCACCAGCCATACTGCCACCTTCCTGCGCGCGATCGGCCCCGAGCCCTGGAGCGCAGCCTACGTGCAGCCCTCGCGCCGCCCCAAGGACGGTCGCTACGGTGAGAACCCCAACCGCCTGCAGCACTACTACCAGTTCCAGGTGGTGATGAAGCCCTCGCCGCTTAACATCCAGGAGTTGTACCTGGACTCGTTGCGCGCGCTGGGCATCGACCCGGGCGTGCACGACATCCGCTTCGTCGAGGACGACTGGGAAAATCCCACGCTGGGCGCCTGGGGCCTGGGCTGGGAGGTGTGGCTCGACGGCATGGAAGTCACCCAGTTCACCTACTTCCAGCAAGTCGGCGGCCTCGACTGCAAGCCGGTGCTGGGCGAAATCACTTACGGCATCGAACGTCTGGCGATGTACCTGCAGGGCGTGGAAAACGTCTACGACCTGGTGTGGTCGATCGCACCTGACGGGCGCAAGGTGAGCTACGGCGACGTCTACCATCAGAACGAAGTCGAGCAATCGACCTTCAACTTCGAGCACAGCAACGTCGACTTCCTGTTCTCGCTGTTCGCCAATTACGAGTCCGAGGCCCGGCGTGTCGTGGACCTCGGCCTGGCGCTGCCCGCCTACGAGATGGTGTTGAAGGCGGCTCATACCTTCAACATGCTCGATGCCCGCGGTGCCATTTCGGTGACCGAGCGCGCCGCCTACATCGGCCGCATTCGCAACCTGTCGCGTGCCGTCGCCCAGGCGTATTTCGAATCCCGCGAAGCCCTCGGCTTCCCGATGCTGAACGCCACCAAGGAGGCCGCGTGATGACTGGCGCGACCGCAACGCTGCTTGTTGAACTGCTCACCGAAGAGCTGCCGCCCAAGGCCTTGCCGCGTCTGGGCGAGACCTTTGCCACGCGGGTTGCCGAAGGCCTGAAGGCCAGGGGGCTGGCTCCGCTCGATGCGCCCTTCCGCACCTACGCCAGCCCGCGCCGCCTCGCGGTGACGGTTGCCCACGTGGCCGCAGAGGGCGCCGCCAAGGAAGTCACCGAGAAGCTGATGCCGGTGTCCGTCGCGCTCGACGCCGAGGGCAAGCCGACGCCTGCGCTGCTGAAGAAGATGGAAGCGAAGGGCATCTCCGCCGACGCCGTCGCGCACTTCGAGCGTCGTGGGGACGGCAAGGCCGAAGCTTTGTTCCATACCGCCAGCGTGGCGGGTGCGAAGCTCGCCGATGTGCTGTCGGTCATCGTCCAGGACGCGATCAAGGCCTTGCCGATTCCAAAGGTGATGCGCTGGGGCGATGGTGAAGCCACCTTCGTGCGCCCGGTTCACAAACTCACGCTGCTGCATGGTGCGGACGTGGTGCCGGGGCGCGTGCTCGATCTGGATTCCGGCCGCACGACCCGCGGCCACCGCTTCATGAGCCGCGGTGACATCGATATCGCCACGGCCGATGCCTACGAGCCGACGTTGCTCGCCGAAGGCAAGGTCATTCCCAACTTTGCTGAACGCCGTGCCGACATCGAGCGCCAGTTGCTCGCCGAGTCAGCCCGGCAAGGGGCGTTGCTCAACGAGTATGCCGATCTCCTCGACGAGGTGGCTGCGCTGGTCGAGCACCCCACGGTCTACGTTGGTGAATTCGAGGCCGAATTTCTGGACGTGCCGCAGGAGTGCCTGATCCTGACGATGCGGGCGAACCAGAAATATTTCCCGCTCTTCGATGGTGCCGGCAAGCTGCTGAACCGTTTCCTGATCGTGTCCAACATGCGGGTGGCGGACCCGAGCAACATCATCACCGGCAACGCCCGCGTGGTCCGCCCGCGCCTGTCGGATGCGCGCTTCTTTTTCGAGCAGGACAAGAAGCAGCCACTTGAGACTCGCCTCGCCCGGCTCGCTGCCGTGGTCTATCACAACAAGCTCGGCAGCCAGCTCGAGCGCGTCGAGCGTCTCGAAGCGCTGGCGGGCGCCATCGCCGCACAACTGCACGCTGACGTTGCCGCCGCGAAGCGTGCGGCGCGCCTGGCCAAGGCCGATCTCGTCACCGACATGGTGGGTGAGTTTCCCGAACTGCAGGGCACCATGGGGCGCTACTACGCGCTCGCCGACGGCGAAGGCGAGATGGTGGCAGATGCCATCCAGGCGCACTATCAGCCGCGGTTTGCGGGCGATGCGCTGCCGACCGGCAATGTTGCCGCTGCGGTGGCGCTGGCCGACAAGCTCGATGCGCTGGTCGGCTTCTTCGGCATCGGCATGGTGCCGACCGGCGACAAGGATCCGTTCGCGCTCCGCCGCGCCGCGCTTGGCGTGCTGCGCATCCTGATGGAAACGCCACTGCCACTCGAGCTGCCGAAGCTGATCGATGCAGCCAGCGCAGGCTTCAAGCCCGGCGTACTGACGGCCGAAGGTTTTGGTGCCCAGTTGCAGGACTTCATGCTCGAGCGCCTGAAGCACCTGCTGCGCGGTGACGAAAGCGGCGCTGGCCGTGACAGCGCCGTGATCGATGCGGTGCTGGCGCTCAAGCCTGCGCGCATCGATCTGGTGCCGGCCAAACTGGCCGCGGTGGAGGCGTTCCGCGCCTTGCCTGAAGCCGAGGCCCTGGCCGCAGCGAACAAGCGCATCGTCAACATCCTGAAAAAGACCGAGGGCACGCCGGGTGAGCCCGATTTCGCCCTGCTGCAGGAAGAAGCCGAGAAGCGGCTGTTCAGCCAGGTGGTCGATGTCGCCCCACAGGTGCGCTCGCACGTCGCCAACGAGGACTACACTGCGGCCCTGATGGCGCTGGCCGGTCTGCGTTCAGCAGTCGATCAGTTCTTCGAGGACGTGATGGTGATGGCCGAGGAGCCGCTGACGCGCCAGAATCGTCTCGCACTACTGGGCGAGCTGGCGGACCTGATGAACCAGGTTGCGGACATTTCGCGCCTGTCGGTCTGACCTGCCCGCGCCCTGCCGCAGGACGGGGCGCGGGTTTTCAACTTCAGGATGAACGACCATGCCGATGAAGCTCATCATTCTTGACCGCGACGGCGTGATCAACGTCGATTCGGACCAGTTCATCAAGTCGCCCGAGGAGTGGAAACCGATCCCCGGCTCGCTCGAGGCCATCGCGCGCCTCAACCAGTGGGGCTGGCGGGTGGTGTTGGCGTCCAACCAGTCCGGTGTCGGTCGCGGCCTGTTCGGAATGGACACGCTCAATGCGATCAACGACAAGATGGTGCGCAGCCTAGCCCAGGTCGGCGGCCGGCTGGACGCGATCTTCTTCTGCACGCATGCGGCCGACTCGACCTGTGCGTGCCGCAAGCCCAAGTCCGGCTTGTTCCAGCAGATCGCAGAGCGCTTCAATGTCGATCTCGCGGGCGTGCCCTGCGTCGGCGACAGCCTGCGTGACCTGCAGGCTGGCGTTAACGTCGGCTGTGAGCCCTATCTGGTTCTGACCGGCAAGGGCGCCGCGACGCATGAAAGCCCGGAGTTGCCGGTCGGTACCCGGGTGTTCCCGGACCTCGACGCCGTCGCTACCGCGCTGACCGCCTGACCCGTTCACCGGCTGCAGCCGGCACCCCTTCATTTTTCGAGCCCGACCGTGCATCTGATCCGCTCATTCGCCTTCGCCCTCGTGCTCGCTCTCATCACGGTGCCGTACGCGATCTTCGCCATCCTGATCTTCTGGTTGCCGCCGATGACACGTCACCGGCTGATCACGTCCTGGGTGCCGATCATGATGTGGGTGATCAAGCACGTGCTGGGCATCCGCTACCGCATCATCGGTGCGGAGAACATGCCTGCGGGGCCTGCGGTGGTGCTGTCAAAGCACCAGTCGGCGTGGGAAACGATTGCGCTGCAGCAGATCTTTCCGCCGCTGTGCTACGTGCTCAAGCGCGAACTGTTGCGCGTACCTTTTTTCGGCTGGGCGCTGGCGCGTATCCCCGGCATTGCGATCGACCGCAATGCAGGCAAGGATGCGCTTGCACAAGTCGTCGAGCAGGGAAGGAAGCGGCTCAAGGAAGGCTTGTGGGTCGTCGTCTTTCCCGAAGGCACGCGGACGGCGCCAGGCGTGGTCAGGCGCTACAAGCCGGGTGGTGCAATCCTGGCCAAGCGCGCGGGCGTGCCGGTGGTGCCGGTGGCGCACAACGCCGGCGAGTTCTGGCAGCGCAATGCCTTCGTCAAGCGCCCGGGTGAGATTGTCGTCAGCATCGGTCCGGTGATCGACGTCAAAGGCGTCAAGGCCGACGAGATCAATACCCGTGCAGAAGCCTGGGTCGAGGGTGAAATGCGCCGCCTGTTCCCGCATCACTACGCCGACTGAGGTTCTGTTTTTTTTGTGCGCCAACGCTAACACCGATGTCGCAGATGTGAACGAAAAACGGCCCCGCCAAGCGGGGCCGTTTCGTGAAGCTGGAGCCTGAAGACTTATGCAGCCTTCTTGGTGCCCTTGGCGGGGGTGCTGACAGCCTTCACGGTGGCGTCGGTCGCGGCGGCCACGTTGGCTTCGGCGATCTCGGCAACCTGCTTGGCAGCCTTGCTCATGCTGTCGTAGGCGCTGTTGGCGGCAGCGATGGCCGACTTGACGGCGGCGACAGCAACGTCCGAACCGGCGGGAGCCGACTTGGCAGCCTTGTCCAGCGCGGTGGCGACACCCTTGTTCATTTCAGCAACCTGGCTTTCCATGACCTTCGACACTTCTTCCTGGCTCTGCGAGGTGATCTCGTAGACGCTGCGAGCGTAGGC
>DAORUJ010000049.1:0-19651 GCA_035433105.1 Thauera sp. | reverse complement strand
CGATACGGAAGTGAAGTGAGGAGTACGACATGTTGCTGATGATCGACAACTACGACAGCTTCACCTACAACCTCGTGCAGTACTTCGGCGAGCTGGGCGCCCAGGTCAAGGTGTTCCGCAACGACGAGATCACGCTCGAGCAGATCAGGGCGATGCAGCCCGACCAGCTCGTCATCTCGCCCGGCCCCTGTACGCCAGCCGAGGCCGGTGTGTCGGTCGCGGCCATCAAGGCGTTCGCCGGCAGCCTCCCCATCCTTGGCGTCTGTCTCGGCCACCAGAGCATCGGCGCCGCCTTCGGCGGCCGCATCGTGCATGCGCAAAAACTCATGCACGGCAAGACTTCGCCAGTCCATCACAAGGACGTCGGCGTGTTCCGTGGCCTGCCCAATCCGCTCACCTGTACGCGTTACCACTCGCTGGCGATCGAACGTGACAGCCTGCCCGACTGCCTGGAAATCACCGCCTGGACCGACGACGGAGAAATCATGGGGGTGCGCCACAGGACGCTCGACGTCGAGGGCGTGCAGTTTCACCCCGAATCGATCCTGACCGAGCGCGGCCACGACCTGTTGCGCAATTTTCTCGACCGCAGCGCGCCCCTGCCCGCCGCCGCCTGATGCCTGACGATACGAGGCACGACACGATGCACAATGCCATTACGCCCCAGCAAGCCCTGCAACGCACGATCGAGCACCGCGAGATCTTCTTTGACGAAATGCTGTCGCTGATGCGCCAGATCATGGCCGGTGAGGTGTCGCCGGTGATGACCGCCGCCATCCTCACTGGCCTGCGCGTCAAGAAGGAAACCATCGGCGAGATAACCGCCGCGGCCACGGTGATGCGCGAGATGTCGACCAAGGTCGAGGTCAAGCCGCCGCACGAACACTTCCTCGACGTTGTCGGCACCGGTGGCGATGGTGCCAACACCTTCAACATCTCCACCACCACCATTTTCGTCGCCGCTGCGGCGGGGGCCCGGGTCGCCAAGCACGGCGGCCGCGGCGTGTCGTCGAAGTCGGGTGCTGCCGACGTCATCGAGGCGCTGGGTGTCAATCTCGACCTCACCCCGACGCAGGTTGCCGAATGCATCGAGGCCACGGGCATCGGCTTCATGTATGCGCCCGCCCACCACAGCGCGATGAAGAACGTCGCCCCGGTGCGGCGCGAGATGGGGGTGCGTACCCTGTTCAACATTCTTGGTCCGCTGACCAATCCGGCGAGTGCGCCCAATACCCTGATGGGGGTGTTCCATGCCGACCTGGTTGGCATACAGGCGCGCGTGATGGAGCGCCTGGGCGCCAATCATGTGCTGGTCGTGCATGGCCTGGACGGCATGGACGAAGTCAGCCTGGGTGGGGCCACGCTGGTTGGCGAGCTCAAGAACGGTCAGGTCAGCGAGTACGAGATCCACCCCGAGGACTTCGACATCCCGATGGCCAGCAGCCGCAACCTGCGGGTCGAAGACGCCAACGAATCGCGCGAGGTCCTGCTCGGCGTGCTGGGCAATCAGCCTGGTCCGGCGCGCGACATCGTCGTGTTCAATTCGGGTGTGGCGCTGTATGCCGCCAATCTGGTCGATTCGATCGGTGACGGCATTGCGCGCGCGCGTGAAGTCATCGCCAGTGGTGCAGCTCGGGCCAGGCTCGACGAATTCGTGCGCTTCACCCAGCATTTCCGGAGTGCGCAATGACCGACATCCTCAAGAAAATCTGTGCGGTCAAGGTCGACGAAGTTGCCGTGGCGTCGGCAGACAAGCCTTTGAGTCTCGTTCGGAGCGAAGCCGAGGCTCAGCCTGACGTGCGTGATTTCGTCGCGGCGATCCGCGCCCGCCATGCTGCCGGCCGCTCGGCGGTGATCGCCGAGATCAAGAAGGCCAGCCCGTCGAGGGGCGTGATTCGTGCTGATTTCCACCCGGCCGACATCGCTCGCTCCTACGAGCGCGCCGGTGCCGCCTGCCTGTCGGTGTTGACCGATCGACAGTTCTTCCAGGGCGCGCCCGAGTACCTGCAGGCTGCCCGCGCCGCATGCGCCCTGCCGGTGTTGCGCAAGGATTTTCTCATCGACGCCTATCAGGTGTTCGAAGCACGGGCGATGGGCGCCGACGCCATTCTGCTGATCGCTGCCTGCCTCGATAGCGCGCAGATGCGCGACATGGAACAGACTGCCATCGCCCTGGGCATGGCCGTGCTGGTCGAGGTGCACGATGCCGACGAGCTCGAACGTGCGCTGCAACTGCAGACACCGCTGATCGGCATCAACAACCGCAACCTGCGCACTTTTGATGTTTCGCTGCAGACCACGCTCGAGCTGTTGCCGCGCATCGCCCGCGAGGCGGCAGGGCGCATCGTCGTCACCGAATCCGGCATCCTCGGGCCGGAAGACGTGTCCTTGATGCGTGACCATGCGGTGCAGACCTTCCTCGTCGGCGAAGCCTTCATGCGTGCGGAAGAGCCTGGCGAGAGCTTGCGCGCGTTGTTTGGCTGAGGCGCGCAGGACGTCGTGTCCGAGTCGTCGCGGATGAATCGTCAATGAGCGAGCACGCGTCTTCGAGCAACTCCCGCTCAGGGGCTGCGCTGGAGCCAGCGTCCAGCAAGCGCGGTTGGCGTCTGGCCCGTGCGTTGCTGCTCGCATTGGTGCTGCCGCTGTGCCTCGTGCTCGGCGGCCTGGCCTGGCTGCTTGGAACACGCTCCGGGCTCGATGCCGCGATTGCGCTTGGCGCGCGTGTGACGGACGGCGCGCTGCAGGTCGAGGGCGCGCAGGGCAGGCTGCTCGGGCCGCTGCACATCGATGCCCTGCACTATCACAGCGCCGACCTGCGACTTGATCTCCAGGCGCTGGAACTGCGCTGGCAGCCTGCTGCGCTGATTGAGCGCCGGCTGCTCATTGACCAGTTTGCCGTTGCCCGCATCGATCTGGCTCAGCGCAGCACCGAGGGGCCGGCCGAGCCACCGGTGCCGCCCGACAACCTGCAGATTCCACTTGCGCTCGAAATCAGCCACATCGAAGTGGGGCGCTTCGCGTTGCACAAATTTTTGTCTGAGTCGCCTGGACTGCCCGCGCCAGTGGGCGACACGGCCGAAGGGGTTGTCTCGGCGCCGCGCACCCTGGACTCGGGGGGCACTGCACTTGAGGATTCCTCAAGCGCAGCCGATGAGGAACTCTGGTTCGCAGACCTGAAGGCGGCATTGGACAGCGATGGTCGCAGCCATCGACTGCGGATACTTGCGCTGACGCTGGCGCAGGGCCGTGCCGCGCTCGAAGCCCGCATCGACGGCGTCAAGCCCTTCGCCCTCTCAGCCAACGGGCGCTTCGAGGGCGTGCTCGAAGGCCGCCAGCTCGAGCTGAGCTTCACTGCTTCCGAGTCCCTGCTTGAGCCGCATGTGGAAGCGCAGGCTTTCGCTGCGGGCCTCGATGCGCACGTCGTGCTTGATGCCGCGCCGTTCGCCGCGCTGCCACTGCGCGCACTGAGGCTCAAGGCCGGCGAGCTTGATCCCGCAGCCTTCGTCGACGGCGCGCCGCGTGCGGCCCTGTCGCTCGAGGCCGAACTCGCGGCCGCAGCAGACGGCAGCAGCCTGCTCGCTGGCCCGATCCGGGTCGTCAACCGCAAGCCGGAGACGGCTGACGCCGGCGGAATTCCGCTTGTTGCGCTATCTGCCCGCCTCGACTGGAAGGCCGATTCGATTGGCGTCGAAGCACTCGACTTCCGCCTGAGCGGCGACGGCCATATCGGCGGGCGCATGACCTGGATTCCTCCGCTGCCCGATAAGGCACGCGATGATGCAGGGGGTTCGGCAGGCAGCGACATCGGGCAGCTGCTCGCCGCGCTCGAGCTTGCCGGTATTGACACCCATGCGCTGGATGCCCGCCTGCCGCGCCAGGCCCTGGCAGGGCGGATCGATGCCGAGGCCGATGCACAGCGCCAGCAACTGGTGCTGGCGCTCAAGCTTGGTGCAGCGCGAGTCGACGCGCGAGCGGAACTGCTTGCCGGCAGCGGGACGCAAACGGCAGCTGACCCAGCTGCGCCTGGCCCGATGACGGACAAGGCCGGCTCTGAAACGGCTGCTTCTTCCCCGCTTGCCGCAGCGCAGCCTGGAAGGACGGCGGGCGTGGAGTCGGAATACGGAACAACAGCGGTCGGCGAGCTCGAAGCGAGCGCTGACAGGCGGTTTTCGCTCTCTGCCCAGTTGCGCAATGTGGATCCGCGCGCCTTGCTGCCCGATGCGCCGCAAGCCCAGCTGAACCTCGACATGGATGCAACCGGCGTGCTCCCGGCAGCGGGCCTGCCGCGAGCGCTGCAGTTTGCCTTTCGCGTTCCGGACAGCCGCATCGAAGGCCTCGCCCTGGCGGGCGAGGGCAGCTTGCGGCTGGAAGGGGAGCGCCTGCCGCAGGTGCAGCTCGCACTGCAGCTCGCCGGCAACGCGCTGACTGCAGATGGCGCCTGGGGTGGTCGGGGTGACGTACTCAGGCTCGCGCTCGACGCGCCGCATCTCGACGCGCTTGGGCATGAGCTGGGCGGGCGTGCCGGCGCCAGCGGGCAGCTCGGTGGCACGCTCGCCGCGCCGGCGGGAGACATCCAGTTTTTTGGCGAGGCCTTGCGCCTGCCTGGCAGTGTGGGCCTGCTCGGAGTGAACGGCCTGGCCCGGCTCGATGCGGGTGCCGACGGCCCGTTCCAGCTTTCGGTCGGTCTATCCGGGCTGGGGCCCTTGGGCAGTGACGCCGACGGCAAGGCCCTGCCGGACTGGCTAGCGAGTGCGCGTATCGTGGCGTCCGGAACGCGCGCCGGCCACGAGCTCACGCTTGATCTGGCCATGCCCGAGCGTGACGAAACCCAGCATGAGGGCAGGGCCGACAGTCTCAGTCTGCGCCTGCAGGGTGGCCTGCAGGCGGCGACGGCTCGCCAGCCTGGCCCGCAGTGGCGGGGTGAGCTGCTTGCGCTGGAAACGGCAGGGCGTTTCAGCGCGCAGCTGCAGAAGCCCGCCCGTCTGGAGCTGTCGCCGAAAGCGGTGAGCCTGGGGGTGGCCGAGTTCGCCCTGGGCGAGAGCGGTCATCTCCGTCTGCTGGAAACCGCCTGGTCGCCCAACAAGAGCGTGGCCCGCGGCACTTTGAGTGGCCTCAGCTTTGGCCTGGTGTCCCGTCCCGACGGGCGGCCGCGGCGTGGGCCCGGCCCCCTGGTGCTGGGGGCAGACTGGGATCTCGCCATGGGCGATGCGCTGGACGGTCAGTTGCGTCTGTTTCGTGAGTCGGGCGACTTCACCGTCGAGGGCGAAATTCGCACCCGACTCGGGCTGGAGGCACTGGAGGCGGTGCTGCGCGCGCAGGGCGATCGCTTGACGCTGACCGCCGAAGCCCGCGGCAGTGAGTTTGGCAGCCTGCAGGCCACAGCCAGCCTGCGCGCACGCCGCGCGGCCGACGGCCAGTGGTCGCTGCCCGCTGATACCGCGTTGAGCGGCTTGGCCCGGCTCGACATGCCGTCCATCATCTGGCTCGGTCGCCTGCTGCGCGAGAACGTCGAAACCGCAGGCAGCCTGCAGGGCCGGGTGGAGCTTGGCGGCACGCTCGATGCGCCGCTCGCCTCCGGGCAGCTCTCCGGTCGCGAACTGCAACTGGCACTGGTCGACCAGGGGCTGATCCTGTCTGGCGGCGAGTTCAGTGCCAGCTTCGACAGCGATCGCGTGCGCCTCGAGCGCCTGGCTTTCGTGTCGCCCAACCGCGTGCGTCCGCGCGAGAGCCGAATTCCGTTCGAAACGCTCACCGCCACGCCCGGCGAATTCACCGCCAGTGGCGAGTTGCTGCTTGACAGCGGTGACGGTGACTTCCGCTTTCGCGCCGACCGTCTGCCGCTGCTGCAGCGTGACGACCGCTGGATGATCCTGTCGGGCGAAGGCCGGGCACGCAGCACCTGGACTTCGTTGACGCTGGAGGCCGATTTCCATGCTGACGCCGGCTTCATCGAGTTTGCCGAGACCCTGCCACCGAGCCTGTCGGATGATGTCATCGTACTCGGACGTGACGAGCCGCAGGCCAGCGCCTTTGCGCTCATGGCCGACGTACGCATCGGCCTCGGTGATGCGCTCTATCTGTCGGCGATGGGGCTCGAGACCCGGTTGGCGGGCGAGCTGAACCTGCGTCTGCGTCCCGGGTTGCCGCTGTCGGCCGTCGGCACCGTGTCTACGGTGGGCGGTACCTATCGCGGCTATGGTCAGAGCCTGGCCATCGAGCGTGGGGTGGTGAACTTCCAGGGGCCGCTCGATGCGCCGGGGCTCAACATCGTTGCGCTGCGCAAGGGCCTGGCCGTGGAAGCGGGGGTTGCAGTCACCGGCAGCGCCAAGCGTCCACAGGTGCGGCTGGTGTCCGAGCCCAGTGTGCCCGACCCGGAAAAGCTGTCGTGGATCGTGCTCGGTCGCGCGCCCGATGCCGGCGCCGGTGCTGATCTCGGCCTGTTGTTGCCCGCGGCGCAAGCCCTGCTTGGTGGGCCCGGCGGCGGCATGACCGACGAGCTGTCGCGCAGCCTGGGCTTCGACAGCTTCTCGATCGGCCAGGGTGAGCTCAACAGTACCTCGCGCACTGCCACCAGCCGTGTGGTGGGAGGCGGGTCGACCATCGCCAGTGGGCCCTCGGTGGCCGGCCAGGTGCTTAGCGTGGGCAAGCGGCTCGACAGCGACCTGTTCCTGTCCTTCGAGCAAAGTCTTGGTGGTGCTGAAACCCTGGTCAAGCTCAGCTACCAGCTGTCGCGTCGATTGTCGCTGGTGCTGCGCGGTGGGACCGACAATTCACTCGATCTGTACTACGGTTTCTCCTTCCGCTGAATTTCCTTGCGCCGCGCGCGGGCAGCAGGGAATGAATGTTTCAGCCTGTGGTCTGCAAGGGCGCAACGACAACCAACGGAGCCCGATCCCGATGACTGATACGAACCCGACGCCCATGCTCGAAACGGCCATCCTCGGTGGTGGCTGCTTCTGGTGCCTCGAGGCCGTTTTTCTGGAGGTCGATGGTGTCCGTGCCGTCACTTCCGGCTATTGCGGTGGCCACGTTGACTCACCGACTTACCGCCAGGTGTGCTCCGGTGGCAGCGGCCATGCCGAAGTCGTGAAGGTCGAATTCGACCCCGCGATCATCGGCTACCGTGAGCTGCTGGAGATTTTCTTTGCCATCCACGACCCGACCACGCCCGATCGCCAGGGCAATGACA
Source organism: Thauera sp. (assembly GCA_035433105.1). GTDB lineage: Bacteria > Pseudomonadota > Gammaproteobacteria > Burkholderiales > Rhodocyclaceae > Thauera. The sequence goes on along the minus strand of DAORUJ010000049.1, from coordinate 12,462 downwards.
TCGGTTCGCAGTATCGCTCGGCAATCTTCGTCAGCAGCGATGCGCAACGGCATACTGCGCTGGGACTGATCGAGGAGATGGGTGAGTCGCGCACGTATCCCGGTGCAATCGTCACCAGGGTCGAGCGCGCCCCGGTCTTCTGGCCGGCAGAAGTCGAGCACCACGACTACTATGCCCAGAATAGCGACCAGCCCTATTGCCAGTACGTCGTCGCGCCCAAGGTGGCCAAGTTCCGCGCCCGATTTGGCGAGCGCCGCCGCACCGGCAGGTAGAATCTGCTTCCTCACCCGTTTCTTTAACCTCTCGCAGGAGAATCGCATGACCCAGAGCACCCCCGCCAACGGCCTCGTGATCGACGAAATCGAAGTCGGCACCGGTGAAACCGCCATCAAGGGCAAAATGGTGTCGGTGCATTACACCGGCTGGCTGACCGACGGCCGCAAGTTCGACTCATCCAAGGACCGCAACGACGCCTTCGCCTTCCCGCTGGGCGCCGGTCACGTCATCCGCGGTTGGGACGAAGGCGTACAGGGCATGCGCGAAGGTGGCAAGCGTAAGCTGACCATCCCGCCGGAACTCGGCTACGGTGCCCGTGGCGCCGGTGGCGTGATTCCGCCCAATGCCACCCTGGTGTTCGAAGTTGAACTGCTGAAAGTGCTGTAAACCTGCCTCGCGGTCGTCGCTCGAGTGGCGACCGTCAGCGGCAGACGTCAATACCGACCAGACCTTACGCCGCATCCACACGAGGCGGGAGACATGAAGCTCGACCAGGCCCAGCGCAACATCCTGAACTTGCTGCAGAAAGACTCGACCCTCAGCACCCAGGCCTTGTCCGAGAAAGTTGGCATGTCAGCGACCCCGTGCTGGCGGCGGGTGCGCGAAATGGAAGAGGCGGGCGTCATCCGCGGCTATGTCGCGCTGGTCGATCGGCACAAGGTCGGGCTGGGCACCTGCGTATGGGTGCGGGTGAAACTGAAGCAGCACGGCGCCGACGTGCTCGAGCGTTTCGAGCGCGTGGTCAAGGCCTGCGAGGAAGTGGTCGAGTGCTACGAATTGCTGGGCGACACCGACTGTCTGCTCAAGCTCTACCTGCCGAACCTCGAGGCGCTATCGGTGTTCATGCACGAGTTCCTGCTCAAGATTCCTGAGATCGACGTCACCCATTCCGCCGTGGCGCTGCGCGAAATCAAAAACGAAACGGCCCTGCCGCTTTAAGCGGGCAGGGCCGTCGCTCAGGTTCCCGCGTGTATCTGTTACAGGTTATTCCAGAACACGTACAGCACGCCCAGGGGGGCGACGTAGCGTGACAGTAGTGTCCATAACGCAAAGCCCGTGTCACCCAGGCGCAGCTCCCGCTTCACGCCGCTCTGCTCCAGTTTCCAGGCGGCAAATACGATAGCGCCCAGGCCAGCCAGCGGCAGCATGAACTTGCTGGTGAGGTAGTCGAGCAGGTCGAAGATGTTCAGCCCGGCAAGCTTCACCTCGCTCCACAGGTTGAAGGACAACATCGCGGCGATGCCAAGAGCCCAGATCGTCAGGCCGGCGACCAGGGTTGCGGCAAAGCGGTTGAGCGGCGTCCGTTCCTCCAGCAACTCCACCACCGGTTCCAGCAGCGAGATCGACGAGGTCAGCGCAGCGAAGCTCAGCAGCAGGAAGAACAGGGTGCCCAGCACCAGTCCGCCGCTGATGTTGCCGAAGGCGAGCGGCAGGGTCACGAACACCAGGCCAGGGCCGGCGGCAGGGTCGAGACCGTTGGCGAACACGATCGGGAAGATCGCCATGCCGGCACACAGTGCGAAGGTCGTATCCATCAGGACCACGGTGCGGGCGGCGCGCAGCAGGTTCACGTCCTCGCCCAAGTAGGAACCGTAGGCCATCATCACGCCCATGCCCAGCGACAGGGTGAAGAAGGCGTGCCCCAGTGCAGCGAGCAGCACGGTGCCGTCGAGCTTGCTCCAGTCGGGGTTGAACAGATAGACCGCAGCCTGGCCGAAGCTGCCGGTGGTTGCGCCGTAGCCGACGAGCACGATCAGGATCAGGCCCAGCGCCGGCATCAGCAGCTTGGAGCCGCGCTCCAGGCCGCTTGAGACGCCCATCGCCACGATCGCGATCGTAAGCAGCATGAACAGCGAGTGCCAGCCCAGCAACTCACCCGGGCGGGCGAGGAAGCTATCGAAAGCGGCGCCGATTGCGCCCTTGTCGAGCCCGGTGAATGAGCCTGTCAGCGCGTCGCGCACGTAGGCCAGCGACCAGCCGCCGATCACCGAATAGAAGGACAGGATGAGGAAGGCGGCGAACACCCCGATGGCCCCCACCAGCGCCCAACTGCGGTGATGGCCATGCTCGCGGGCCAGTTGCGCCATGGTGTTGATCGGGTTTTTCTGCCCGCGTCGGCCGATCATCCATTCGGACACCAGGATCGGCACCCCGATCAGGGCGATGCAGATCAGATACACCAGCACGAAGGCGGCGCCGCCGCTCTGGCCCACCATGTAGGGAAACTTCCAGATGTTGCCAAGGCCGACGGCCGAGCCGGTCGCGGCAAGAACGAAGCCCATCCGCGAAGACCATTGGGCATGTGTGGTGGTGCTCATGTCATCGCACCTCGCATGAGTATGTGCAGGCACAGGCGGGGTGTCGCGGCAGGCCGGATGTGGCGGTTTGGATCACGGTAGTCTCCTCGTTTTATATCTGCGCTTGTGGCGCGGCGGGACAAAAAAGCCGGCAGTTTAGCTGTGCCCTTGCCGTTTGTGCGGCGCGGACTAGGTTTCGACTGCAGGTCCTGTGGCCCCTGTTCTTATGGTGCCGGGTAGCGGGGTGGCTACCGTCGGACGCGGTCAATAGTAGGTGTGATGTGCGAAATAATTTTTCTTATATTGGACAGGCAAGCCCTCAATGAGAAAAAATTTTCCCCTTGTGCTCCGTAGCATGCGAATCGTTGTCCGCCGATCCGGACACATGAGAAAACCCATTACTGAAGGAGACAACGCCGGCTTGTGACCCATTGCCGCCACGCGCGGCAACTGGGTGGCAGGCGGCGGTTCACACCACCATGTCGAACACCTTGCCCAACGTCAGCCTCGACGACAAATACACCCTCAAGACCGGTCGCGCCTGGATGACCGGCATCCAGGCCCTGGTCCGCCTGCCCATGATCCAGAAGATGCGTGACGAAGCAGCTGGCCTGAATACGGCCGGCTTCGTTACCGGCTATCGCGGCTCGCCGCTCGGCAACGTCGACCAGGAGTTCTGGAAGGCGAAGAAATTCCTCGAGCCAATGCAGATCCGCTTTCAGCCCGGTCTCAACGAAGATCTCGCCGCGACTGCGGTGTGGGGTACGCAGCAGCTCAAGCTCGACCCCAACGCCCGCTACGACGGCGTGTTCTCGATCTGGTACGGCAAGGGGCCGGGCGTGGACCGCAGCGGCGACGTGTTGCGTCATGCGAATGCGGCCGGCACCTCGGAGCATGGCGGTGTACTGGTGATTGCTGGCGACGACCATGCGGCAAAGTCGTCGACCTTGCCGCACCAGACCGAGCACGTGTTCAAGGCCCTGATGATGCCGGTGCTGGTACCGGCCGGCATTCAGGAATACCTGGAATACGGTGTGCATGGCTTTGCGATGTCACGCTACTCGGGCTGCTGGGTGGCGTTCAAGGCGCTGACCGATACGGTGGAAACGTCTTCCGCAGTGGACGTCGATCCGTTCAAGGTGCACACCGTGATCCCGTCGGCCGAGGATTTCCCGCTGCCGGCTGATGGTCTCAACCTGCGCTGGCCCGATCCCCCTCTGGTCCAGGAAAACCGTCTGCTGCACCACAAGCTGTATGCCGCGCTCGCTTACTGCCGCGTGAACAAGCTGAACCGCACGGTGATCGACAGCGCGGACGCCCGGCTCGGCATCATCACCAGCGGCAAGAGCTATCTCGACGTGCGCCAGGCGCTCGACGACCTCGGCATCGACGATGACACGGCCGCTGCGATTGGCCTGCGCGTGTACAAGGTCGGCATGGTGTGGCCGCTGGAGGCCGAAGGAGTGCGGCAGTTCGCCGAGGGGCTGGACGAGATCCTGGTCATCGAGGAGAAGCGCCAGTTCCTTGAATACCAGCTCAAGGAAGAGCTCTACAACTGGAAGGAAGCGGTGCGGCCGCGCGTCATCGGCAAGTTCGACGAGAAAGGGGAATGGGCGTCCCCGGCCGAAGGCTGGTCCATCACTTCGCAGCGCGAGTGGCTGCTGCCGGCTGCCGGTGAGCTGACCCCGGCGATGATCGCGCGCGTCATTGCCAGCCGTATCGCACGCTTTCACACTTCCGATCGCATCAAGGCGCGTCTGGCCTTCATCGAGGCCAAGGAGGCTGCACTCGCCAGACCGCGGCTGTCGATCCAGCGTGTGCCGCACTACTGCTCGGGCTGTCCGCACAACAGTTCGACCAAGGTGCCCGAGGGTTCGCGCGCCATCGCCGGCATTGGCTGCCACTACATGGCCACCTGGCTGTCACCCGAGCACACCCAGACCTTCTGCCAGATGGGCGGCGAGGGCGTGCCCTGGGTCGGGCAGGCGCCTTTCACCCGCACGCCCCATGTGTTCGCCAACCTGGGTGACGGCACCTACATGCACTCGGGCATTCTCGCCATCCGTGCGGCGGTGGCGGCCAAGGTGAACATCACCTACAAGATCCTCTACAACGACGCGGTTGCCATGACCGGCGGCCAGCCGCACGATGGCACGCTGTCAGTGCCGATCATCGCCCGCCAGTTGCTGGCCGAGGGCGTGGGTACGGTGGTCGTGGTCAACGACGGCACGCCGCGTGCCTACGGCCCGTCCGACCTGCCGCACGGTGTCGGCGTGCGCCACCGTGATGAGCTCGATGCGGTGCAGCGCGAGCTGCGCACCGCGCCAGCCGTCACCGCCATCATCTACGATCAGACCTGCGCCGCCGAGAAGCGCCGCCGCCGCAAGCGCGGCACTTTCCCCGACCCGGCCAAGCGGGTGGTGATCAACGACCTCGTGTGCGAGGGCTGCGGCGACTGCAGCGACAAGTCCAACTGCATGTCGGTAGGCGCGGTCGAGACCGAGTTTGGCCGCAAGCGCTTCATCGACCAGTCGTCCTGCAACAAGGATTATTCCTGTGTGAATGGCTTCTGCCCGAGCTTCGTCACCGTCGAGGGCGGCAAGCTGAGGAAGGGCAAGGCAAGCGGGGTGAGCGCGCTCGGCCGACTGGCTGACGCGCTGCCCGAGCCGCAGTTGCCGGACACCGCTGCGCCCTGGAGCATTCTCATCACCGGTGTCGGCGGTACCGGCGTGGTCACCATCGGCGCGCTGCTCGGCATGGCGGCGCACCTGGAAGGAAAGGGCATCTCGGTGCTCGACATGGCCGGCCTGGCGCAGAAGGGCGGCGCGGTGTGGTCGCACGTGCGCATCGCCGACCGGCCCGAACAGCTCCATGCTGCCCGCGTCGCCGCCGGCGAGGCCAATGCGGTGATCGGCTGCGACCTGGTGGTGGCAGCCAGCGATGAGTCGCTGGCCAAGATGCAGAAAGGACTCACCCGCGTCGTCATCAACCGCGATCAGACCAACACCAGCGAGTTCGTGCGCGGCTTCGCCGCCCAGGCGCGCAGCGGCAATGTCGGTGCCAACCCGGATCCGCAGTTCCCGGCGCGTGCGATGGAGGCTCAGATCGTGGACGCCGTCGGTGCGCAAAAGGCAGAGTTTCTCGATGCCACCCGGATCGCCACCGACCTGCTCGGCGACTCGATCGCCACCAACCTGTTCATGCTCGGCTACGCCTGGCAGCGCGGCCTGGTGCCATTGTCGCGGCAGGCCATCGAGCGCGCGATCGAGATTAACGGCACCGCGATCGAGGCCAACAAGGCCGCCTTCCTGTGGGGCCGCCGCGCGGCGGTGGATCTGAAGGCCGTCGTCGAGGCGGCCAAGCCGCAGTTCGGCACGCCGGAACACCACACGTTGTCGACCAGCGTCGACGCGCTCATCGCACGGCGCAAGGCCCAGCTCACCGACTACCAGGACGCCGCCTACGCCGCGCGCTATGCGACCCTGGTCGAGCGTGTGCGGGCGGCTGAAGCGAAGGTTGCGCCCGGCATCACCCTGCTCACCGAGGCGGTGGCGCGGGGCTACCATAAGCTGCTGGCCTACAAGGATGAGTACGAGGTGGCGCGCCTGTACACCGACAGCGACTTCCTGAAGCGCGTCGAGGAGCAGTTCGAGGGCGACTACAAACTCGTCTTCCATCTCGCGCCGCCGACCCTGGCCGACAAGGACCCGCGCACGGGCGAGCTGAAGAAGAAGGAATATGGTCCGTGGATGCTGAAGGCGATGCGCGTGCTGGCGAAGTTCCGCCACCTGCGTGGCTCGCGCCTCGACCCCTTCGCACGCAGTCACGACCGCAGGCTCGACCGCGAGCTGATCGCCGACTATGAGCGCATCGTCGAGGAGATTCTGGTCAATATCGACAAGTCCAACCACGAAGCGGCAATCGAGCTGGCGGCGATTCCAGAGCAGATTCGTGGTTTCGGCCATGTTCGCGAGCGCTATCTGACTTCGGCGCGCAAGCGTCAAGCCGTCCTGCTCGACGACTTCCGCCATCGCCGTCCGGCCAGTGCGCCGATCGCAACGCGGCAGCGCAGGACGATTGCGATCCTGGCCGGCTGACCACGGCGGGCGGCGCTCGCCAGGGTGCGGGATGTGCCGGCGTTCGATCGGCTCCCCGCACGCTGTTTTCCCAAACCCGCCAGCCGACCCCGGCGCCGCCACGAGCGACGCCGGCAAGGCGGCATCCACCCCTGTTCCCAAAAGGAAGGAGACACACCATGGCCGTATTTTCCCTGAGCGACTTTGCCGATCATGAACAGGTCGTGTTCGTCAGCGACGACAAGAGCGGACTGAAGGCGATCATTGCCGTCCACAATTCCAATCTGGGCCCCGCGCTCGGCGGCTGCCGCATGTGGCCGTACGCCACCGAGGACGAGGCCATCCGCGACGTGCTGCGTCTTTCGCGCGGCATGACCTACAAGTCGGCAATGGCCAGGCTCAAGCTGGGTGGCGGCAAGTCGGTCATCATCGGCAACCCGCGCACGCACAAGACGCCGGAGCTGCTCGCCGCTTTTGCCCGCGCGCTCGAGCAACTCAATGGTCGCTACATTGCCGCCGAAGACTCCGGCACCAGCGTTGCGGACATGAAATACATGGCGCAGTTCACCCGCCATGTGTCCGGCATCGTGGACAAGCCCTCAGACCAAGGCACGCGCAGCGGCGACCCCTCGCCCGCTACCGCCTACGGCACTTTCATCGGCATCAAGGCCGCGGTGAAGGAGAAGTTCGGGCGCGATTCACTTGATGGCCTGCGCATCGCCGTACAGGGCGTGGGCAATGTCGGTCGTGACCTGGCTCGTCAGTTGAAGGCGGCGGGCGCGCAACTGTGGGTGACCGACATTCACCGCGAACCCTTGCTTCAGGCCGGCAAGGAGCTGGGCGCCACCGTGGTTGCGCCGGATGAGATATTCAGTCTCGATGTCGACGTCTTTGCCCCTTGCGCGCTTGGCGCCGTCCTCAACGACACGACGATTCCACAGCTCAGGGCCACCATCGTCGCCGGTGCGGCCAACAATCAGCTCGCCGAGCCACGCCACGGCGTCGCACTGATGAAGCGTGGCATCCTGTATGCGCCCGATTACGTGATCAACGCTGGCGGCATCATCGACGTCTATCACGAGCGCGTCGGCTTCGAGCGTGCTGCCGTGATCGCGCACATCGAAGGCATTCACGACAATCTGATGGAGATCTTCGAGCGCGCGCGCAAGGAAGAGCGCCCGACCGGCGAGGTGGCCGATGCCATCGCCGAGGAGCGCTTCACGCGCTGAGGGGAGTCTTCCGAGGCAGGGGCAGCGCGCTACGCATAGGGCTCAGCCCTTCAGCCGTAGCGCGAACGCCTCTGCCGACATGGGCCGGGCGTAGAGGAAACCCTGCATCAGATCGCAGCCCTCGTATTGCAGCGCGTTTGCCTGTTCACGCGTTTCCACGCCTTCGGCCACGACTTTCAGCCCAAGGCTCTTGGCCAGCGCCACGATGCCGCGTACCACGGCCGCCTGGCGCGGCACCTCAAGCATGTCCTTGATGAAGGCGCGGTCAATCTTCAGCGTATCGAGGGGCAGGAAGCTGATGTTTCGCAGCGAGGAGTAACCCGTGCCGAAGTCATCGATTGACAGGCGAAAGCCCTGCTCGTGGATGTGGGTGAGGGTGCTGCACACGAAGTCAGAGTCGTCCATCAGCATGCTTTCGGTCAGCTCGAGTTCGATCTGCTCGGGGCGAATTCCGTTAGCCCGGGTTTCCTCGATCAGCAGGGGCAGCAGTCCAGGATCAAGGAAGTGGGGGCTGGCGAGGTTGATTGCGATGGTGACGTTTTGAAGCCCGGCCTCGGACCACTGGCGCAGTTGTCGGCAGGCGGCACGAATCACCCATATCCCAAGCGGGATGATGAGCCCACTTTCCTCGGCGAGGGGGACGAAGCGTCCGGGGGGCAGCAGGCCGAGGGTGGGGTGCTGCCAGCGGATCAGCGCTTCTGCGCTTTGAATGCGGCCATCGCGGTCGAACTGCGGTTGGTAGTGCAGGATGAGTTCGTCGCCATTATTGGCGTTGAGCGCCTGGCGCAGGTCGCGCTCCAGTCGCAGGCGCATGCGGGCGTCGGCGTTGAGCTCGGCCGAGTAGAACTGTGGCTCCAGCATGTGGGTGTTGCGGGCGTGGCTTGTCGCAACGCTGCTGGCGTGGGTGAGCGCTGACGCGGTGCTTCCGTCGATGGGCGACATGGCGACCCCGACATGGGCATCGAGCATGATCTCGTGTTCGCCGATGCGAAAAGGGCGGCGCAATTTTTCCAGCATGATGCGGGCGAGGCGCGTTGCATCCCGAGGGCCATTCTGGCCCGGCATCATCAGGATGAACTCGTCTCCACCCCAGCGCGCCAGCAGCGTGCCGGCGTGTCTTTCGGCTAGCCCGAAGGCGGCTGGTTCGCCTTCGCCCGTGCAGCGTAAAAGGCGCTGTGAGGCCTGTCGCAGGATCGTGTCAACCGCCTCGGGTCCGAGGCTGTCGCTGATCAGGTGATAGCGGTCGAGAGCGATGTGCAGCGTGGCGATGGCACCGTGGCTTGGCGGCAGCTCGAGGCTGGCACCAAGCCGCTCGAGGAAATGGCTACGATTGGGCAGGCCGGTGACCGGGTCGTGTCGGGTCAGATAGTCGATCCGTGCCTCGATGCCGCGTTGCTCGGTAACGTCCTGAACCGTTCCGTGCGAGCGGATGGCCCGGCCTGAGCCATCGTAGTCGAACCTGACGCGCAGGTGGATCCAGTGCGGCTGTCCGTCGCGCGACATGAAGCGGAGAATCTGCTCCAGCGGCTGGCGCTGCGAAATGGCCTCGTCGATCGCGGCCTGCAGACGCTGTCTTTCGTCTGGATGGACGCCAGCGATGAAGTTCGCGATGGTTGGTTCGGTGCGGCCGGGATCGCGGTCGAGTACCTTGAACAGCTGATCCGAGCATATTGCCTCGCCCGATGCCCGGTCCAGCTCCCAACTGCCGAGGCGTGCGATGACCTGGGCTTCGGCCAGGTTGCGGCGGCTGCGCTCCAGTGCCAGGAGATCTGCACGCGCGCGCAGCAGAAAACGGACCCGGTGGGAGAGGATGCTGAAATTGAAGGGCTTGGCGATGAAGTCGGAGGCACCCGCATCAAATGCGCTCTCGATCGTTGCGCTGTCGTCGAGTCCCGTCATCACAAGCACAGGCAGGGATGACAGTCTGGGTTGTTCGCGCAGCCACCGGCAGAAGGCGAGGCCACCCATCCCCGGCATCTGCAGGTCGAGCAGGACGATATCGGGCCGGTATTCCTTCAGCACGGTGATGGCCGCCTCGCCGCTGTCGGCTTCCAGGGCCTCATGGCCGGCGTCCGACATTGCGCTGCCCGCAAGCATCCGCGTGACTGCGTCGTCGTCGACGATCAGGACTCGGGTCTGCTCAGGCATGTTCGACACCCTTGCCATCCATGCGAGCCAGGGCTTCGTCGAGTTCGTGCAGGGTATCGTCGAGGGTGGCACATGCGTCGTGGGTCCAGCGTTCGATATGCGTGTGTTCGCCCACTCGCAGCGCGCTCTCGAGGTCGCGGCAGAGTGCGGACAGCCGCATCGCGCCCAGTGTGGCGCTGCTTGACTTCAGGGTGTGGGCCGCGCGCGTGGCGGTTTCGATGTCGCCAGACGCCCAGGCGAGTTTTAGCGATTCAAGCTGCTTGCCCGCTTCCTTCCTGAAAATCGAGGCCACACGCATCAGCAGCGTGTGACCACCCGAGTGCTGATCGGCCAGGACGTCGAGAACCTTGGTGTCGAGGACAAGGGGCATGACCCTCACGTCTGTCTCTTTGTCCGCTGCCGCGACCGGGGGCGCTGTAGTAACCGGCGCAGGCGCGGTGCGGCTTGTCATCGGCGACGGCAGCCAGCGTGTCAGCATCGCGGTCAGGTCAGCAAGGCGATAAGGCTTCGCGAGAAAATCCACCATGCCTGCGGTCAGGCAGCGCTCGCGATCATCCTGCATCGCGTTTGCCGTCATCGCCACGATCGGGCAGCCGGCCGCACCCTTGCGCTCGGCGATGATCCTGCGCGTCGCCTCGAAGCCGTCCATGACCGGCATCTGGCAATCCATCAGGATCAGATCGAAGATCGCGTCGCGACAGGCGTCGACCGCCTGGGCGCCGTTGCAGGCCACATCCACGGTGCAACCGAGCCGCTTCAGTTGCTCGAGGGCCACGACCTGATTGACCGGGTTGTCTTCGACCAGCAGGATGCGCGCGCCCTGCCAGCCCTCTGAGCGCGGACGGGGGGCTGTAAGCGGCGGCGCAGTGTCGAGCTTGCTTGGGTTCTCGAGCGTTACGGGCAGTTCGATGCGGAAAGTTGAGCCCTTGCCCAGGCTGCTCTCACCCCTGACCTTGCCGCCCATGAGCTCGACCAGGTGGTGGACAATTGCCAGACCCAGTCCCGTTCCACCAAAGCGTCGCGTGGTGGTGCTGTCGGCCTGCGAGAACCTCTCGAACAGCCGCGGCAGCGTGGCCGGGTCGATGCCGATACCCGTATCGTGAATTTCGAAGCTCAGCAGCACGCTGTTGCTGACAGCACCCGGACGCGCATCCACGGCAATGCCGACGGTGCCCGAGTGGGTGAACTTGATCGCATTGCTCATCAGGTTGTTGAGTACCTGGCGCATGCGGGTGGGGTCGCCGAGTATGCATCCGGGAACCTCCGGCGAAAGGCGGGACTCAAGCCGAAGCCCTTTCTCCTGGGCGGCAGGCGAAGCCAGGTCGATGACTTCCTGGACGAGGCGCGAGAGCTCGACCGGTATCGCCTCGAGCTCCATGTGGCCCGCCTCGATCTTGGAGAAGTCGAGCATGTCGTTGAGGATCGACATCAGGCTCCTGCCCGACGCCAGCGCAGCATGCGCCTTGTGCGCTTGGTCCTCATTCAGCGCGGAGGCGAGTAGTAATTCGGTCATGCCCAGCACGCCGTTCATCGGCGTGCGGATCTCGTGACTCATGGTGGCGAGAAAGCGCGACTTTGCCTGGTTGGCCGCTTCGGCCGACTCCTTGGCATGACGCAATTCCGCGGTCCGTTGCTCGACTTCGCGCTCGAGATTGGCACGGTGTTTCTGCAGCGCAAGGTCGCGCGCTTCGATTTCACCCAGCATGCGATTGAACTCGTCGACCAGTGCGCCGACTTCGTCGTTGCCCGCCTTCGCTACCCGGACGTCGTAGCGTTGCTGCGTAACCACATCTCTCGCCGCACGGGCAAGGTCCGCGAGCGGAGCGGTGATCTGATCCTTCATACGCAGGCCGAGGACCACCGCGATTGATGCCGCACAGACCGCCAGCAGGTTGATGATCAGCATTTCGAAACCGAACTTGATCCAGGTTTCGGTGAGCCTCACTTCGATTTCGAGCATGCCCACGTGTTCGCCCGCGACCTTGATCGGCCGCGCCAACCGGAGCCGTGATGGAAGGGTGTGCTCGATGATGTAGAGCAGCGCCCCGAACGAGCGGCCGCTGCCTTCGTCGGGACGCGTGTATTCGGCCAGTGGAACGCCGTCGGCCGTTCTCAGCAGGGCATGGTGCACGCTGGGCTCTGCGCCAAGCGCGTCGAGGGTGGCTTGTGCCGCACGCCCATCGACAAAGCTCAGTGCAGCCTGGCTGTTCTGGCTGGTCATTTGCACCAGGGTGGCCAGGCGATTGTTTGCGTCGTTGTAGACCTTGTACAAACCGCTTATGGAGAAGATCAGCGTGGCGATCAGGATGACCGTCGCGGCGGTGATGGCCAGAATCAGCGTCAGCTTGCGTGCCAGGGGCTGATCGCGAAGGTCCAGGAGACCGAGCTTCACTGCACCACCCGGTTGGCCAGTTGCAGCAGCTGGCTGCTGAGCTG
>DAORUJ010000048.1:0-20251 GCA_035433105.1 Thauera sp. | reverse complement strand
TCACGCTCCTTAGTCACGCTCGCTGGTCACACCCGCTGGTCGAACCGATATCCAACCGCCAGGTGACAGCGGCACAGCCTCCGCTTACGCGCTGTTCATTGCAGCCAAACCCCATAAGCGTTAGCCTTGGAGCGCCGGCTTGGACAAGATTTCTTCAACCACTGACAGGAGAGCCCTCATGCCAAAGACCCTGCAACCCTCCAAAGACAAGGTCGTCGACGATCTCAAGTCGCTGATTTCGGACGCAGAGGAGCTTCTCAAGCTCACTGCCGATCAGCAGGGCAGCAAACTCGACGACCTACGCGCGCGCATCGGCAGTCGCATGGCCGTAGCGCGGGACCGTCTGGCGGACGCCGAGGCAGCAATCGTCGATTCCGGCAAGAAGGCCGCGCGTGTCACCGACGACTATGTGCACGAAAATCCGTGGCAGTCGCTCGGGGTCGCTGCCGGCGTCGCCTTCCTGCTCGGCCTGCTGGTCAGCCGCCGCTGAGCCGATGAGCTCTGATCCCAGGCCGCGTCTGGCTGAAAGTTTGCACGGCATCGTCGATGCCGGGCTACAGACGGTGCAGACGCGGCTGGAACTGCTCGCGGTCGAGCTTCAGGAGGAAAAGCTCCGCCTCACCGGCATCGCGCTCAACACGGTGCTCGCCGGGCTGCTGCTCGGCTTCGGGCTGGTGTTCCTGATGGCCTTCCTGACCGTGCTGTTCTGGGAAGAGCACCGTCTGCTCGCCCTTGGCATCTCCACCGCCATCTGCCTTGGCGGCGGGCTGCTGGCGGCGAGCACCGCGGCGCGCGCTTTTCGCAGCGGCACGCGACTGTTCTCCGCCAGCCTCACCGAACTCGCGCGCGACCGCGAAGCATTGCGCAAGCCCGACTGAAGTCCGATGACACGCGTGCAATCCCGCCAGATCGATCTCGCGCTGCGCAAGCAGCGGCTGCAATTGCAAGCCGAAGTCCAGCGCGCCGATATGACACGCCGCCTGGCGGGCATCGACGCCACCCTGGACCGCGTCGACTCGCTGCGCGAGCACCTCGCCTGGGCAAAAGACAAGATTCCGGTGCTGTCGGTGGCGTTGCTGACCGTGCTGGCCTTCAAGCCACGTTTCACGCTGCGGCTGGCGAGGCGTGCCTGGGTCGGCTGGCTGCTCATGCGCCAGGTGCGCGGCGGCCGGCTGTCCAGCTTGCTGCCCACCGCCGTACCGCTGCTGCGCGGGTTGATTGCACTGCTCAAGCGCCGGCTCGAGCCTTCGGCAGAACCAGGTTCAGCAACACCGCAACAACGCCACACAGGCTGACGCCCTGCAGGGTCAGGCCGTCGAAATTCAGCGCCAGCCCACCAATCCCCATCACCAGCACCGACGACACGATCACCAGGTTGCGGGGCTCCTCCAGGTCGACACGCGCCTTGATCAGGGTATTCAGGCCCACGCTCGCCACCGAGCCAAACATCAGCATCATGATACCGCCCATCACGGGCACCGGAACCGTAGCCAGCAGTGCATTGAATTTTCCGAAGAAGGCCAGGATGATCGCCAGCACCGCCGCCCAGGTCATGATGGCCGGGTTGAAGTTTCTGGTCAGCGTTACCGCGCCGGTCACTTCGGAATACGTCGTGATCGGCGGCCCGCCCACCAGACCCGCAAACAGCACGCCCAGCCCGTCACCCGCCAGCGTGCGGTGCAGCCCCGGCTTTTCGGTGTAGTCCTTGCCGGTCACGCCGCCGATGGCCAGCACGTCACCGACGTGCTCGATCGCTGGCGCCAGCGCGACGGGCAGCATGAACAGGACCGCCGCCAGCTCGAAGCTGGGCGTCACGAAGGCAGGCATGGAGAACCACGGCGCCTCGACCACCCGGGCGAAATCCACCAAGCCGAACAGGATTGCCGCAACGTAGCCCGCTGCCACGCCGGCCAGGATCGGGATCAGTCTGAGGAAGCCGCGCGCGAACAGGGCGACCACCACCGTCACCCCGAACGAAATCCCGGCCACCGTCAGCGCGATCGCATACGGCACGATCTCCATCTTGCCGTCGCCACTGCGCCCCATCGCCATGTTGACGCCTACCGCAGCCAGCGACAGGCCGATGATCATGATGATCGGCCCCACCACCACCGGCGGCATATAGCGGTGAACAATCTCCGCGCCGTGTTTCCACACCAGCCCCGCGAAAATGAAATACATCAGGGACACACAGGCCAGCGCCCCCATTGTTGCGGGTATGCCCCAGGTCTGGATGCTGAAGATGATCGGCGCGATGAAGGCAAAGCTCGAGCCGAGGAAGATCGGCACTTGGCGGCCGGTCACAAGCTGAAACATCAGCGTTCCAACGCCCGCACCCAGCAGCGCGAGACTGGGACTAAGTCCCGTCAACAGCGGCACCAGCACCAGTGCACCAAACGCGACGAACAGGATCTGGGCACCGGCAATCGCCTGTCGCCACATTGGCTCCGACGACTGGATCGGGATTTCACGCATGGTCGTTCTCCGCCCCCTGGCGCCGCCATCGACCGGCGGGGGCATGATCATTTCGAGAGGAAAAAGGAAAGAGGAAGGAAACGGGCGCTGCACGCCGCCGCGTGGCGGATTCAGTTGTGACGCGTGCCGAATATCTTGTCACCGGCATCGCCAAGCCCGGGAATGATGTAACCGTGGTCGTTGAGGTGGCTATCGATGCTGGCGGTAAAAATCTCGACGTCCGGGTGCTTCTCGTTCATCAGCGCGATGCCCTCCGGCGCTGCCACCAGCACCAGCGCACGCACCTGGCGGCAGCCATTGCGCTTGAGCATGTCGACCGTGGCCACCATCGACCCGCCGGTAGCCAACATCGGATCGATGATCAGCGCCATACGCTCATCGAGCTGGCCAACGAACTTCTCGAAATAGGGT
Source organism: Thauera sp. (assembly GCA_035433105.1). GTDB lineage: Bacteria > Pseudomonadota > Gammaproteobacteria > Burkholderiales > Rhodocyclaceae > Thauera. The sequence goes on along the minus strand of DAORUJ010000048.1, from coordinate 17,365 downwards.
GCCGGCTGCAGGGTTTCCTCGTTGCGCGCGATGCCAACGACGCTGACCTTCGCACTCGGCATCATGTCGAGCACACCGTCGAGCATGCCCAGCCCCGCACGCAGAATCGGCACCACGGTGACTTTCTTGCCCTTGATCCGCTCGATCTGTACGGCCCCCGCCCAGCCCTCGATGTCGACCACCTCGAGCGGAAAGTCCTTGCAGGCCTCATAGGCCAGCAGGCGGGCGAGCTCGGCGGTGAGTTCGCGGAATTTCTTGGTGCTGATGACAGCCTCGCGCATCAGGCCAATCTTGTGGCGTACGAGCGGATGGCGGATTTCGTGGATGGGCATGGCAACTTCCGAAGTAGCGGGACGAACACTCGCCTCTTTTACCGTGCTGTCGATCCGCGCACAAGCGCACAAACCGCAAGCTGCCACCCTGACCCCTCGGACCCACCGCAGCGCAGCCGCGCCAGGCCATCACCTTGCCGCGATAGGCGCTAAAATGGTCCGCTCGAACACACACCGGACAAATGCCGGCAGCTCACCGACATGTCTTTCGACCTGATTGAAATCAATCGCGCCCTCGCCGAGGCGGACTGCCTCGCTGACGGTGCCACCGTGGAAGCAGCACTCGACCGCATGGCCCAGGCCATTACCGACCGCCTCGCCGACCGCAACCCGCTCGTCTATGCGGTGATGAACGGCGGGCTCATCCTTGCTGGCCGCATCCTGCCGCGGCTGCCCTTTCCGCTCGAAGTCGCCTACCTGCACGCCACGCGTTACGGTCATGCACTGCAGGGTACGCTGCTCGACTGGCGCGTACGCCCCGCACAAGACCTGCGCGGACGCAACGTGCTGGTGCTTGACGACATTCTCGATGAGGGTCACACGCTGAAGGCCATCATCGAACACCTGCAGGCCGAAGGCGCCGCCGAAGTGCTGTCGGCGGTCCTGGTGCACAAGGTGCACGACCGCAAGGCCTACCCCGGCATGCGAGCCGACTTCAGCGGCCTCGACATCGCCGATCGTTTCCTTTTCGGCTGCGGCATGGACTACAAGGGCTACTGGCGCAACGCGCCGGGCATCTACGCGATCAAGGGTTTGTAAGCCAGACCATACCTGACAGGGAGAATCGCATGCTGTACACCTTCAAATCCGCAGCCAGTGCCGACGTGTTGATGCTGGGCGAGCCTGCGAAAAAACTCATCGCTCTGATTGGCAAGGACCCTACTGAAACCAAGGGCATCGTCACGGTCGAACAGCTGCCCGACGCCATTGCCCGATTGCGCCGCGCGATCGAGGAAGACCGTGCCCGCCAAGCGGAGATCGAACGTCAGCGCGGCGACAGTGAGGACGCTGCTCACAAGGAAGCAGGCCGCACCGGCATGGCCGCACCGGTCGGACTGGCGCAGCGCGGCTGGCCGCTGCTGGAGATGCTCGAGACCGCACACAAGGCAGAAGCGCCTGTGGTGTGGGGCGTCTGACACCAACGCCCGAGGAAACCAGGAAACCCCATGCCCTGTTACGAGATCGACGGCCTGCGCCCGGTCGTACATCCGACCGCCTTTGTCCATCCCGACGCCGTGCTGATTGGCGACGTCATCATCGGCCCGCGCTGCTACGTCGCACCACTCGCCTCGCTGCGCGGCGACTTCGGCCGCATCGTGCTGGAGGAAGGCAGCAACGTCCAGGACACCTGCGTGATGCATGGCTTTCCGGGCTCGGACACGGTGGTCGAGGCCGGCGGCCATGTTGGTCACGGCGCCATCCTGCATGGCTGCCGCGTCGGCAACAATGCACTGATCGGCATGAACGCGGTGATCATGGACAACGCGGTGATCGGCGAATCCACCATCATCGCCGCCTGCGCCTTCGTCAAGACCGGCGCCCAGATCCCAGCCCGCTCGCTGGCTGCCGGCACACCAGCGCGCGTGGTGCGCGCCCTGACCGAAGAAGAGATCGCCTGGAAAACGAAAGGCACCGGTATCTATCAGGAACTCGCCGTGCGCAGCCTCACCACGCTGCGGCGCTGCGAACCGCTCGACGCGATCGAGGCTGAACGCAAACGTTTCGAGATGCCCGATGTCGTGCCGCTGGCTGAAGCCCGAAGCAAAACGGGCACCGGCTGAAGCCCGACAATTGATCGAGACCAGGGCGCCTGCCCCGGCGAAGGCCTACAATTGAGTCTCGCCCCCCGAAAGACACCGAACATGTCTCGCCGCAATTCCAAGTTGCCACTGGTCTATTCGTGCTCTGGCTGTTCCAGTGCAGCTCAGATGGCCAACCACATCGCCCTCCGCCTGGACCGCGAAGGCGAGGCAGAAATGTCGTGCATCGCCGGCGTCGGCGGCAACGTGCCGCATCTGATCCGGATTGCACGCTCTGGCCGCCCCATTCTCGCGCTCGACGGTTGCGCGCTTGAGTGCACCAAAAGCAGCCTCGCAGAGCGCGGCATCAGCCCCAGCCACCACCTGCTGCTCAACGAACAGGGCGTCAAGAAGCGCTATGCCAGCGACTTCGACCCCGTGCAGGCCGAGCAGGTGCTCGAAGAGGCCCGCCAACTGGCCCGCAGCCTTCGGGAACCGCCCGCGCCGGACGCCTGAAGAGGCTCAGGCACCCGCGTTAACGAGCCGCACCGATCATCGGCACTACTACCAGCGCCTAAAGCAGCGTCCGCCGGGTATTGCCAGCCATGACGAAGACGCAGAACCTTCCATGTCCTCACATGCTGGATGCTGCGACTCTGACCGGACTTTCCCGCAGCACGCGCCACGGCACTTGAATCGTCCGCCATCGGCCACAAATAAGAAATATCTTATTCTTGGAAACACGCCATGAGCGACGCCCTGCACCTCGTCTGCCCGCACTGCGACGCCGTCAATCGCGTCCCTGCCAGCCGCCTGGCCGAAGCACCGGTCTGCGGTAAGTGCAGGCAGGCGCTGTTTACCGCGCATGCGCTTGAGCTGACAAGCGCCAACTTCGACCGGCACATCGGGCGCAACGAGATCCCGGTGCTGGTCGACTTCTGGGCCCCGTGGTGCGGGCCGTGCCGCACGATGGCCCCGGCGTTCACCGAGGCGGCCGGACTGCTGGAGCCAAAGCTGCGGCTGGTCAAGCTCAACACCGAAGCCGAGCAAGCTATCGCCGCGCGCTTTGGCATCCGCAGCATCCCGACGCTGGCGCTGTTCCGCGGCGGGCGGGAGGTGGCGCGTCAGGCCGGGGCGATGGGCGCAGCGGACATCGTGCGCTGGGTGAGGTCACACCAGGCTTGAGGCTCCATCGTGATGGGCGGCAAAACACCGCTCATCCAGCACCGCACAGCCCGGATCATGCCATCACTGCAAGCGTGCAAAGCAAACGGCGACGGCCTGGAAGCGGATCATGATGCTGAGCCATCAGTCTCTGCGCATTCGCGCATGCTCGCCGCAGCTCAGCCCAGCAAGGCCACGGACTTGATCTGCGCCCACATCGGCTTGCCTGGCACAACGCCGAGTTGGTCGCAGGACCGACGCGTGATGCGCGACAGCAACGGAGTGCCTGCGGCATCGAGACGCACCAGTACGTGAGCCGGCGTATCGGCATCGGCAACATCGGCAACGACCACCGGTAGCAGGTTGGTGATCGTGCTGCCGTCGAGCCGTTCCAGGGCGAGGCTGACGTCGCGCGCATGGACGCGGAAACGCAATCGATGTCCGACCGGCTCCGGACGGCGGGCAACGAGCACACTGCCGCCAGAGAAATCGAGCCGCGTCAGATGATAGCGCTCGTCATGTGCGGCAAGCACCGACTCGACCACGGCGCCGGCGTCGTCGCTGAAGGCGGTCGGCAGATCGAGCCGCGCCAGGGTGTCGGCCAGCGGCCCGTGGGCAATTGCCCGGCCCTGATCGAGCAGCACGACGTGATCGGCCAGCCGCGCCACTTCATCGGGCGAATGGCTGACGTACAGCACCGGAATGTCGAGTTCGTCATGCAGGCGTTCGAAATAGGGCAGGATCTCGCTCTTGCGTTTGAGATCGAGCGCGGCCAGTGGCTCATCCAGCAACAGCAGGCGCGGGCTGGTCAGCAGGGCCCGGACCACGCCGACGCGCTGGCGCTCGCCACCCGACAGACGGCCAGGCATGCGGTCCAGCAGATGGGCGATGCCCAGCAACTCCACTGCCTGCTCCCACGACACCTTGTTCACCTCGGCACGGCGCATGCCGTATTCGAGGTTGCGCCTCACCGACAAGTGGGGGAACAGGCTGGCCTCCTGAAACACATAGCCCAGCGTACGCTGAAAGGTCGGCACGAAAATGCCGGCGGCGCTGTCCTGCCACAGCTCACCGTTAACTTCGATTCTCCCGGCCGAGGCCCGCTCCAGACCGGCGACGCAGCGCAGCAAGGTGGTCTTGCCCGAGCCGGAATGACCGAACAAGGCGGTGACGCCGTGCCCCGGCAGGTCCAGATCGACGTCGAGCGTGAAGCCCTCATAGTCAAGGCGGATGCGAGCCTGGATGCCACCGGCCGAAGCGAGGGCAGCGTCGACGAGGCAGGGCTCAAAGGTGGTGTTCATCACGATGCTCCCAGCTCACTCAACCCAGACCCGGCTTGAAGCGGCGGCTGGAATACAGCGCGAGCAGGACGAAAAAAGAGAACGCCACCATGCCACCCGCCAGCCAGTGGGCCTGAGCGTACTCCATCGCCTCGACATGATCGAAGATCTGCACCGACACCGTACGCGTCTTGCCTGGAATATTGCCGCCCAGCATCAGCACCACGCCGAATTCGCCCACGGTATGGGCGAAACCGAGGATGGACGCGGTGATGAAGCCCGGTCGCGCCAGCGGCAGCACCACGGTAAAAAAAGTGTCCCATGGGCCGGCACGCAGCGTCGCCGCTACTTCCAGCGGACGATCGCCGATGGCCTCGAAGGCGTTCTGCAGCGGCTGCACAACAAAAGGCATGGAATAGAACACCGAGCCGACGACCAGCCCGGCAAAGGTGAAGGGCAGCGTGCCCAGCCCCATCGACGCGGTCAGCTGGCCGATGGCGCCATGCGGCCCCATCGTCACCAGCAGGTAGAAACCTATGACGGTCGGCGGCAGCACCAGCGGCAACGCCACCACCGCACCCACCGGCGCTTTCAGGCGCGAACGCGTACGCGCCAGCCACCATGCGATCGGCGTGCCGATCAGCAGCAGCAACACGGTGGTCAGCGACGCCAGCTCCAGCGTCAGCCAGATCGCCGCGAGGTCGTAGGCGGACAGACTCATGCCGCGAGCATCCCCTTACAGGTCGTAGCCATAGGCCCTGATCACTGCTGCCGCTTTCGGCCCCTTCAGGTAGTGGACCAGCGCTGCGGCTGCGGGGTTGTCCTCGCCCTTGTTCAGAATCACCGCATCCTGCCGAATCGGCTCGTACAGATTCTCCGGCACGACCCAAGCCGATCCGCTGGTGATCCGGCCGTCCTTGTACACCTGCGAGAGCGCGACGAAGCCCAGTTCGGCATTGCCGGTGGCCACGAACTGATAGGCCTGGATGATGTTGGTGCCCTCGACCAGCTTGGGCTTCACCACTTCGCTCAGGCCGAATTTGTCCAGCACCTGGGTGGCCGCCAGCCCGTAGGGCGCGGTCTTGGGGTTGCCGATCGACAGATGGCTGAATTCGTTCGCCTTCAACACCTCACCCTTGTCATCCACATAACCCTCGGTAGCTGACCATAGCACCAGCTTGCCAATGGCGTAAGTAAAGCGTGAGCCGGCGACGATGTCACCTTCGGATTCCAGCTTCGCCGGGGTGCTGTCGTCAGCCGCAAAAAAAACCTCAAACGGTGCGCCATTCTTGATCTGGGTGTAGAGGCCACCGGTCGGGCCGAAGGCAGCGACCACCTTGTGACCGGTGTCCTTCTCGAACTCGACAGCAATCTCCTTGATCGGCGCGGTGAAGTTGGCGGCAACCGCGATCTGAACCTCGGCGGCTTGCGCCACACAGGCGAAGAGACCTGCGCCCAAAACAGTGGCCAGACGGAACAGCGACGGATTCATGACGAACCTCTCCAGTAAGCAGTAAACAGGAAACGGGGAACGACTCAATCGGCGGAGGCGAGAATCACACTCGACGCCTTGAAAAACGCACACACAGCGGCCCCGGGTACGATGCCGAGCGACCTGCAGCTATCGGCCGTCACTACGGCGGTGACACTGCGGCCAGAGGGCAGGGCAAGCGTCACTTCATTGTTGACCGGTCCTTCGTGGACGACTGCGACCTCACCCCACAACTGGTTGCGTGCAGTCAGACGCAGCGAGCGATCGACGGATAACATCACAGAGGACGATTTCACCAGCGCGAACACATCCTTGCCGATCGCCAGGCCGAGGTTTTCTGCGCTGGTGTGGGTAATGACGGCGGCGATCTCGGTCTGCGCATCGAGACGGATGCGCACCTCATAATCGACCCCGCCGTCGCGCAGGCCGGTGATCACGCCGGAGAACTGGTTGCGGGCGCTGGTTTTCATGCTCATGCGCCGCATCAACTGACGGAAACCGCCGACGTCGCAGCCACCCGCCTCATCCAGCTTTTCGGACAGACGGTCGAGCGCAGCCTGGTATTCGATTTCGAGCGCACGGTACATCGCGACCATCTTCTGACCGTATTCGGTCAGCTCGGTACCGCCGCCCTGACGCCCGCCAGTCACCCTGAGCACAAGCGGTTCGGGCGCGAGGTTGTTCAGGGTGTCGATCGCATCCCACGCCGCCTTGTACGACAGCGGCACGGCCTTGGCGGCCTGGTTGATCGAGCCCTTGCGGCCAATTTCTTCCAGCAAGCGGATGCGGGTGTCCGACAGCGCAACACCGATCTCGGTTTCGAGTGACATCCGGGCAAGGTATCGGTTGCCTGCGATGGCTTTCATTAGATTATTTCCATTTTTTTATATATTTACTGCTTTATATAAATGCCGTTCAAGTCGCAGGGCATTTATCGCGGTCGTTTTTTTACAGCGCCCCCAGGTAAAATCGGGTCCTGCAGCGCGATACGCGTTTGCTGCGCATTATATGCACCGAACAATATAGCGTACCCAGTTAAGAAACCGCTGTCCATGGCCTGTCGCCATGACTCAAGCCATGTTCAGGCCATGACCCTCAACGCTCAGGAACCCCCAATGAAAGTCAGTGCGCGCAACACATTCGAAGGAACCGTCGGTTCCGTCATCAACGGTGCAGTCAATACCGAGGTCGGGATCGACCTGCCCAGCGGCGACAAACTCGTCGCCGTCGTCACCCTGGAGAGCGCCAGGTCACTGCAGCTCGCTCCCGGCAAGCCGGTTGTCGCGCTGGTGAAGGCGCCCTGGGTCATGCTGATGACCGACGGCAAAGGCATCCGCCTGTCGGCGCGCAACTGCCTCAGCGGCACGGTCAAGACCGTCAAGCCCGGCGCGGTGAATGCCGAGGTCGTCGTCGCCTTGCCCGGTGGCACCGAGGTCGTCGCCATCGTGACCAACGACGCCGTCGCCGAGCTCGGGCTCGCGCCCGGCGTGGCCACCACCGCGGTGATCAAGGCTTCAAACGTGATCCTCGGCGTGCCGGCCTGAATGCCGACGGGGGTGCAGCTGTTCCGGGGCGGCCCCTCTGGAACAGCTGCACCCCCGTCAAAGCGGTGCCGGCACTCAGGCCATCAGGTGGCGATCAGAAGTGCCATTCCATCTGGAAGGTCGGGGCCTTGGTATCGATACCCGGCTTTTCCACGCCGCTGGCCGTGGCATGGTTGCCAAATTTGTTGCTCCAGTATTCATAGCCAACACCCATCATCAAGGTGTTCTTCTTGCCCCAGGCCATCTGACCGACGTCAACCATCAACGAGGTACGCATCAGGGTTTCAGTGCTGGTCTTGACCCCGGCGTAGTCCTTGCCCTTTTCGCTGTTGATGTTGATGAAACCCTGGAATTTCAGCGGCACTGGGCCAGCGGAAAAGGGAACACCCCAGGCCGCACTCAGGATCAGCTGCGGATCGAAGCTAATGTCGCTGTTCGGACAGGCGGGCGCGCCCAGGCCACAGTGGTTCCACTCCTTACCGTAGAGCAGGCTGACGTCGAGGAAGCCCGGCACGTCGAACTTCAGCGTCGGGCCGATGACGACAAGGCGCTTGTTCGGCGCAAAAGTCGTGTTCTTGGTGTTCAGATCAAAGCCGGCCGTCAGCGCAACCTCCTTGACCGGTCCAAAAGCCAGGCTCTTGTCGAAGATCTTGCTCAGATGGAGCTGATGGCGATAGGTCAGATAGAACTCGGTGGCGCCGGTGGTGCCGTTGCGGGTCGTCGGGTCCCTGTCGTCGGACTGCAGGATATCGAGATTGACGAAGTTCTGACCCACCGAATAGCCGCTGGCGTGAGTGAACTGCAGCACGTGCTTTTGGACGTCCTTGGCGTTGTTCGGCTCACGAAAGTCGGTGCCGTAACGGTAGCCGACGAAGGTGTCGCTCCAGGTTGCAGCCTGCGCGACGGCCGGCAGCACTGCGCACGCACAAACGAGCACAAGTGTCTTGTAGCGGGGGCGGGTCATTGTCATTTTCTGTCTCCGTATGTTTGATCGAGGCGGACCGCAAGCACGTCTTTTCGCGCTCCCTTCCACGCTAACAGTTCAAACCCCGTCCAAAATCACGCAGACGCAATACCGTTCATCACGTTAACCTGATACCTTGGTCGCCGCACACCCCGGCCGCGGAACGCAGTCAGGCAAGCCGCATGAATCCCCGTTCGGCTCGCAGCGCCGCCAGGAGGAGTAAAGACCATGAACGAAACCGCTCCGGCTCCCGAAACTCTGCTCACAGAGACAGAGATTCGCAAGGCACCGCTCAAGGACTACATGTCCGCCAGACAACTCGCTTTTTTCCGCGCGAAGCTGACCCAGGAGCGCGATGAATTGCTGGACTCCGCGCACCGCACCACGCTGCATCTGCAGGAATTCGAGAGCACCCCCGACCCCTCCGACCGCGCCTCGCTGGAAGAGGATCACACCCTTGAACTGCGTGTGCGAGATCGCGAGCGCAAGCTGCTGCACAAGATCGACGAGGCGCTGATCCGGATCGACAATGGCAGCTATGGCTGGTGCGAGGACAGTGGCGAGCCGATCGGCATTGCCCGCCTGCTGGCGCGACCGACGGCCACGCTAAGCGTCGAAGCGCAAGAGATCCATGAGGCACGACGCAAGATGCGGGGCGGCTGACGACGCTGTGGATCGAGTCTGGCCCCCCGGTCAGGACCTTGGTCACCAAAGGCCGGTCTCACACAGCGTGACGCCGGCCTTTGAACTGCCCCCTTTGACTACCCTCATCACCGCCACTGAAAGGCGGCATCTGCTGACGCCCCTCGACTAACGCTGCGCCTCGTAACCCGACACCACCTCTTCCATCATTTCCAGGATGCGTTCACTGGTGCTCGCCACGTTGGTGGCGCGCACCATCGGGTCCAGCCCCTTCTGATCGAGCGCATCCTGAAAGAAGAACCACTGCTGGGAGGCCAGCCGCAGGTCACGCTTGAGCTGCTCGGTGTTGACCGGCGCAGCCTCCAGCTCGGTCTGTGCGGCGGCGAATTCTGTGCGCGCACGAACGAGATCGTCGTGCATCTTGCCCGCCGGCAGGTTCCAGTGCAGCGCCTGATGCAGCTTGGCCATGCGCTGTGAAAGCATGCGCTGGCGGCCCGCCAGGTTGACCAGGCGACCAGCCGGCGTTCCCGACAAGGCCTCGAACTGCGCGGTCAACTGGTGCGCAAGCGCCAGCACCTCGTCAGAGAGCCGCAAGACATCGGGCGCTCGCTCCCGGCTCGGCGTCATGCCGACCAGCACATCCTTGTAGGCGATCGACGCCTTTTCCAGCGCCAGGCTGGTAGCGCGCGTATCGGCGCTGGGTGCGTAGTTCTTCAATTCGACGAGCTGACGATCGAACAGCGCAATCGAGGCGTCCAGCACGCGCCGCGAACGCCTGGTGTCGATGCCCTGGCCGAGCTGAAGATAGGCCTTGGCCATACGCTGTGACAGCATACGCCCCCGGCCGGCCTTGTTGATCGCGGAATTGAGGTCGGTGATCTGTGCCTGGACGGGCACCGGCAACACGGCGAAGGCACAGCAGACCGCAAGCAGGACGGCACGCAGACTGGACATAAAGCGGATCACTCGAACTTCCCCAAAATGGGCAGAGCTACAGCAGGCTTTGCAGTCTATGCCGGACGACTGGCCTGCATCATGACCTTGCTCAAGTATTTCTGCTCGGAATCTGCCTCCACATGAAGCGGATCCTGCCCTACACGAAGACCGGCTCGGGCTCGAGGCACACACCAAAACGAGCCTCGACGTCAGCCATGATGGCCTGCGCGATGCGCACAAGATCGGCGCCGGTCGCCGCACCGCGATTGACCAGCACCAGCGCCTGACGCTCGAAACTGCCAACCGGACCAAGGTCGCGGCCCTTCCAGCCGGCCTGCTCGATCAGCCACCCGGCAGCCAGCTTTTCGTCGCCGCCGGGTTGTGGGTAGTGGGGCATTGCCGGATGGCTGGCGAGCAGTCGCGCGCAATGCGCTCCATCGACCACCGGATTCTTGAAGAAGCTGCCGACATTGCCAATCACTGCGGGGTCGGGCAGCTTGCGGCGACGGATTGCGATCACCGCATCGGAAACGTCCAGCGGCGTTGGCGAAGAGACTCCACCCGCCTCCAGCTCACGTGCCAGTTCGCCATAGCCCAGGCGCGGTTGCCATGGCCGCGGCAGGCGAAAACGCACGGCGGTGACCAGCCAGCGCCCGGGCAGGCGCTTGAAAATGCTGTCGCGATAGCCGAAGGCACAGTCCGCCAGGCCAAAGGTCTTGCGCTCTGCGGTGCGCAGATCGACTGCATCAAGCCCCTCGAAACGTTCGGCAAGCTCGACCCCATAGGCACCAATGTTCTGGATTGGCGCCGCGCCCACCGTCCCCGGAATCAGGGACAGGTTTTCCAGCCCCGGCCAGCCCTGCTGCAGCGTCCAGCGCACGAAATCGTGCCAGCACTCACCCGCGCCCGCCTCGACCACCCAGGCATCGGACTCTGCGCGCACCAGCTGGCGACCGGGAATCTCCACTTTCAGTACCGTGCCGACAAAGTCGCCCGTCAGCACCAGGTTGCTGCCACCGCCAAGGACCAGCCTCGGCGCATCCGCCCAGCCGGGCGTGGCGATGGCCGCGGCAAGCGCGTCTGCGGTGCGCAGCCGCAGCAGTCGCCTGGCCCGCGCCTGCAGGCGGAAGGTATTGAGCGGGGCGAGATCGGCATCGGCCTCGAAGCACAGTCTGTCGCCCATGTCAGCGTTCCAGCACAACGGCATCGGACTCAGCCGCCTGAGGCGGCTGCGAAATCGGGAACAGGCGGTCGTAGCCCATGTTGAACAACAAGGCGTACACGGTATAGGTGATCGCCAGGCCGATATCGGCGATCGCTGCCTCGACCCAAGCCATCCCCGTCCACCACACGATGATCGGCAAGGTCATGCAGAACAGCCCCATCTCGAAGCCTACTGCATGGGCGCAGCGCAGGCGGAAAGGCCGGCGGTCGGCCGTGCGCCCGGTGATACGGCCCTCAATCCAGTCGAAGCTCGTGTTGTAAGCGCCGTTCCAGATCGAGGCGATCAGGGCCAGCAGGGCGAGCAGACCGATCGACTCGGTGATGGGAACGCCGCTTGCCCACGCAAAGGGGGGCGTGATCAGCACCAGACCGCCGATCTCGAACAGCGCAATCTGGCGCAGCCGGTCGCCGAAGGAGCGAAGCTTGGGTTTGGATGACACGGTGGAGTCCTGCAACGAAAGCGAGCCCGTGGAGGGCAATCCATTCTCACGGGTCGTCCCGTGAAAAACCGACGGTCGCTGCGTCGTTGCGCAAGGCGGGCGGGGTCGTCCCCGCGTCGGAACCAGATCGACCGCTCGCGCAGCCGAGGCCTTTTTAGCAAATCGCCCACCCACCTGGCAAGCCGCAACGCGCCCGCGATGGACCAAGGTCGCGCTGCAATGCGCGGACCAGCATGCTGCAGGCACCTGTGTGCAATCATGGATGTCCGCAAGTCGAAGTCCGGCAGCAAGCGGGTTAAACTGTTCGTACAAACACTTGATACATGCGACTCGCACGTCAGGCTATCCAGAGTCTGCCGAGCGTTTGCGAGGTTTATCCCTATGCTCCCCACCCTGCTGCCAATCGGCGCCTTGTTCGCGGGTATAGCGCTGCTGTTGCTCGGCTCCGGCCTACTCAACACCGTCGTCGCCCTGCGCGGCAGCATCGAAGGCTTCTCCGATGCCACGCTCGGCCTGATCGGTTCGACTTATTTCCTCGGTTTTTTCCTCGGCACCTTCATCGCACCGCGCCTCATCCGGCGCATGGGTCACATTCGCGCGTTCGCCTTTTTCGGCGCCGCGGTGGCGGCCTGCATGCTGCTGCACGCCCTCATCGTGCACCCCGCGTTCTGGATGTTGTTGCGCGTGATTACCGGCATTGCGCTGGTCGGCTTCTATGCCGTGATCGAGAGCTGGCTCAACGAGCAGACCGTGGCCGAACGCCGCGGCAAAGTGTTCGCCGTCTACATGGCGGTCAACCTGCTGGCGTTAGCCGCAGCCCAGCAGATGCTGCGCCTCGACGGGCCGGAAAACTTCACCCTGTTCGCCGTCGCCGCCATCTTCGTCTGTCTGTCCTTGCTGCCGGTGACGATGACGCGCCTGCCACAGCCCAAGCTCGGCCAGGCCGCCAAGCTCGACCTGCGCATGCTGTGGCGTGCCGCGCCCGCGGCCTTTGTCGGCGCGATCTCGTCGGGCGTCGCGATGGGTGCATTCTGGAGTCTGGGGCCAATCTACGGCGAACGCATTGGCCTCGACGCGGGTGGCATCGCCGTGCTGATGACGAGTGCAATTATCGGCGGTGCCCTGCTGCAATGGCCGATCGGCCACCTGTCGGACAGCGGTGATCGACGCCGTGCGCTCGGTCTGGTGGCCGCCGCCGCGGCCATCACGGGCGCCGTCATGGTGGCGCTGGGCAGTTTCGAGCTGGTCGCGCTGATCGGCTTCTTCGTTTTCGGTGGCGCAGCCTTCACCATCTATCCGATCGTTGTCGCCCACCTGATCGACCACCTGCATCAGCAGGACATCCTCGCCGGCAACACCGGCATCCTGTTCCTGCACGGTGCCGGCGCAGCGATCGGGCCAATGATCGCGGGCGGACTGCTCGGACTGCTCGGCCCGGCCGGCCTGCCACTGCATTTCGCCATCGCCTTTGCGCCACTGGCCGTGTTCGCGCTGCTGCAGGCCCATCGCAAAGCGGACGAGATCATCGATGAGGCTGCGCACTTCGCGCCGATGCTGCGCACCTCGGCAACCGTGCTGGAGATGGTTTCACCTGATGCACCGGCGGCAGAAGCCGCGGCGCCAACGCCCAGCCCGAATGAGACCGGCACCAGCACCGCGAGCGTGGATCCGGATTCAGTTCCGGCCCCGGGGGCTGCGACGATCACCCCCCCACCGCCATCCGCTGCGCCCACCACAGGTAAAGCGGAATCCCCACCACCAGGTTGAAGGGAAAGGTCAGCGCCAGCGCTGCCGCCACACCCAGCGCCGGGTTGGCTTCGGGCACGGCGATGCGCATCGCCGTGGGCGCGGCAATATAGGATGCACTGCCCGCCAGCGTCATCATCAGCACCGTACCGCCCAGCCCCAGGCCCATCACCTGCGCCACACCCCAGCCCGCCAGGGCCAGCACCGGCGGCAGGGACAAGCCACAGACGATCAGGAAAGCGCCAGCGCGACGCAGATCCGGCAAGCGATCCGCAGCGATCAGGCCCATCTCCAGCAGGAACAGACACAGCGCGCCCTTGAACAGATCGACGAACAGCGGCGACAGCGGCGCCGCGCCTTCCGGGCCTGCCACCCAGCCGATCAGGATGCCGCCGCCCAGCAGCAGCACGCTCTTGTTTGCCAGCACCTCGTGCACCAGCGCGCCGAAGGTCGAGCGCCCCTCTGACGAGCGCAGGCCGTAGCGCGCCAGCAAGGTCGCAACGATCAGCGCGGGGGCCTCCATCAACGCCGCCAGCAGCGCGAGATGGCCTTCGACCTCAATCCCGCGTCCCGCCAGCACCGCCGCACCAACGGCAAAGGTGACGATGCTCACCGAACCATAGTGCGCCGCCAGCGAAGCGGCGTCGGCACGACCAAAACGCAGCCGGAACAGCGGAAACACGAAGAGCGGGATCACCGCACCCAAGCCGATCGCCAGCATCGCGTCGCTCCAAAGCGTGGCACTCTCGGCACGGGCAATCTCCACACCGCCCTTCAGACCGATGGCCAGCAGCAGGTAAATGGAGAGGGTTTCAAACACCGCCGCAGGCAGGCGCAAGCCACTCTTGAGCAGCGAAGCGACGGCCCCGAGGGCGAAAAAGAAGGGAACGGCGTCGATCATGTTTAATTTCCTGAAAGATGTATTGATCTGGCCATTCGCACACAGCGCGTGCCAAACCGTGAGCCGAATTTTGCCGCAGCGCACACATTCATAAAATTGATTTATTATTTTCATTTTTATAGAGTTTTATCTATATATAAACTTATGCGTCTGACGCTTCATCAACTCCGCCTGCTGCTCGCCGTCACCCGCGAGGGCAGCGTCTCGCGCGCCGCCCAGCGCCTGCATCTCACCCAACCCACGCTGTCGACGCAGCTGCGCCAGCTCTCCGAGCAGGTCGGGCTGCCGCTTTTCGAACGTGTCGGCCGCCGCCTGCACCTGACGCCGGCGGGCGAAGTTGTGGTGGCAAGCGCAACCCGGCTGGAGCAGGAGCTGGAACTGCTCGACGAGACCCTGGCTGAACTGCGCGGTGACATCGGCGGGCGTCTGCGGCTGGCCGTCGTCAGCACCGCAGAAACCTTCATCCCGCGCCTACTGGGCGACTTTCGGCGCGAACGTCCGGCGGTGGAAGTGTCGTTGGTGGTGCTCAACCGCGATGCCGTGCTGCGTCGCCTGGCTGACAATCTCGACGACCTCTACATCATGAGCCGCCCGCCAGTCACCCCGCCGGTCATCGCCACGCCCTTCCTGGCCAACCCGCTGGTGGTGATCGCCGCTGCCGACCATCCGCTGGCCAGCCGCAGCACGGTGGCGCTGAGTGCGCTGGCCGACGAGGAGTTTGTGTTGCGCGAGCCCGGTTCTGGTACGCGTCAGGCTGCAGAAGCCTTCTTCGCCAGCCACGATCTATCGCTGCGACCACGTCTGGAGCTGGGCAGCAACGAAGCGGTAAGGCAGGCGGTGGCGGGCGGCCTGGGGCTGTCGCTGTTATCGGCGCACGCACTGGCACACGCCGCCGAAGAAGGCATTGCCGTACTGTCGGTCGAAGACACCCCGGTGATCACGCACTGGCAAGTGGTACATCCCAGCGGCAAACGCCTCACTCCTCTGGCGGATGCCTTTCTGCGCTTTCTTCAGGCACGGGCACCGGAGCTGAATCGAGCGGCGCAGGCACGACTGGCAGCGGCTCGGCACTAGCCGCTCCGCCGTCGATGCGGCCCGCGCGCAAACGCGGCAAGGGTGCCTCACCACCCTCAGTCGGCGAACCAGCGCTACTGACATCCGGGTTGGGCAGCGCCGTAGGCATGACCGGCCCATCAGCCGCGCGCCCATCCTCAAGGGGAGGTGCGAGGGGTGATTCGAAAGGCGCTGCATCGCGCGCAGTGCTGTCCGAGTCCCCCGGCAATGCCTCGTCGATCGCCGGCTCCGCCAGCGTCCCGCCAGGCGCCCGCTGCGCGAGCGGAAGCGGCAGATCGTCCACGGTCTGACACGCCATCTCCGCGCCTGCCTCCAGGTGCGGCAGCAGCACCGCTGCCATCGACTTCAGAATCTGTACCGGCAGCGCCGAGGTAAAGCGGTAGGCGGCGGCATCCGCGCCGATGACGTAGGCCGTCAGCGCACCAAAATGGCGCGGGCCGAGATAGAAGACGAAGGTCGCCGTGCGGTTGAGCGCCAGGCCGGCACGGCCACCGATGACGATGCGGTTGTCGCCGGTGCCGGTCTTGCCACCCAGGATCAAATCCGTGCCATCGGCAAGGCGAAAGCTGCCCGCCAGGCGACGTGCGGTGCCACTTTCGACCACGTCGGACAAGGCCCCGCGCAGCGCTGCGGCCACCTCGGGCGCCATCACCTGTTCGCCCGCGTCCGGGCGCACGGCGAAAGCAGTCTCGTACGGCGTGGCGGCTGCAAAGCGCAAGCGGTCGATGCGCCGCGTCGGCAGGCGCACGCCATCATTGACGATGATGCCCATCAGTTCGGCCAGCGCCGCCGGACGGTCACCCGAGCTGCCCAGCGCCGTCGCCAGCGACGGCACGAGATGACCGAAAGGATAGCCCAGCCGTGCCCAGCGCCGATGGATATCGAGAAAGGCTTCGACTTCGAGCACGGTAAAGATGCGTGAATCCTGCGCACTGCGCGAGCGCGTGCGAAACAGCCAGCGGTACACTGCCTGGCGCTGATCAGCGCTTGCAGCAAGGGCGTCGGCCAGGCTGGCTTGCGGATGCTGCACACGATAGCCGACCAGCCACAGCTCCAGCGGATGCACGCGCGCCACATAACCGCGATCGGGCAGATCGAAGGCCTCCGGCGCATTGCGGCTGTAAAGCTGGGCAACGCGCGCATCGGACAGCGTGGCATCCACCAGGCGACGCGCGAGGAAGGCAGCGAGGGCTGCAGGCGGCGCTTCCGGCTCGAGATAGCGGAACACCGCGGACAGGCGCTCGGCACCTGGACGGAGACCGTCGAGCAGGAGGGTGCGCATCTCTTCGGCCGAGCGTCCCTGGTACTTGCGCCAGAAACGACGCAGGAAGGTCTGTCCCTCGCGATCGGCGAAGCGTGCAAGGTACTCGGCGCGGCGCGGGTCCTCGGCGTCTTCCAGCAGTTGCGCGGTGCTGCCCGGCACCTGGTACATGGTGTGGCGCACAATCTCGCGCATCAGACGCACGAACGGCAGGTTGATCGAGGCCTGCAGCGCTTCGCGCAGCGTGGGCTCGCGGCCATCGTCGCTGCGGTTGAAGTTACCAAAGGTGTGCACACCGCCACCGGTGAAGAAGCTCTCGCCCGGGCTGGCGGAGAAACGCCGCTCAAGCGCGGCTTCGAGCATGGTCGGCAGGCTGCGATCGCTGGTCGTCGCAAGGTGGTCGATGGCCCAGCGCGTGATCCGGTCCTGGCGTGCGACCTCCACCCGGCGCAGCGCCGGCACGTCGAGCGCGGCAAGACGGCCGTGCACTTCGGCAACGATCTCGAGGTAGGTCGTCAGCACCCTCAGCTTGGCGGTGGAGCCGAGTTCGAGCTTGCTGCCTTCGTTGATATCGAGCGGCTGGTCGGTGGTGTCGGTCTGCACCCGCACGCGGTTGCCACCGGGCG
>DAORUJ010000047.1:0-20351 GCA_035433105.1 Thauera sp. | reverse complement strand
CAGCGCCACGCCCTGGGCGTGGTTGCCGGCCGAGGCGCAGATCACGCCGCGCTTGAGCGCCTGCGGTGACAGCTTGACCATCTTGTTGTACGCGCCGCGGATCTTGAAGCTGAACACCGGCTGCATGTCCTCGCGCTTGAAGTAGAGACGGTTGTGCAGGCGTGCCGAGAGGTTGGTCGCGAGGTCGAGCGGGGTTTCGATCGCAACATCGTAGACCTGGGCGTTGAGGATGCGCTCGAGGTAATCCGTGGGGGTGCTCATGAGGGGCTCGCGTGGGGGCTCGTGCCGAAGCAGCAAAGTCGACGAGGGTAGCAGCCGATGCGGCGCTGCCGCAATAGCGCCTTCAGCCGAGCTGATCGCGAGTCTTCCTGGCGGGGCGCAACGCTCAGCCGCCGTCTCCGGCGTCGCTGCCGGTCATCGCCTTGGTCTGACGGTCGATGAACTCCTCCATCGCATCGATGCCGCGCAACTGCAGGATGGTCGAGCGCACGGCGGCTTCGAGCAGCACCGCCAGGTTGCGGCCTGCAGCCACCGGCAGCACGACGCGCGCGATCCGGACGCCGAGGATGTTCTTGACTTCCTGTTGCAGCGGCAGTCGGCTCGGGTCGCCTTCGCCCGGCTGGCGACGTTCGAGGTGGCACACCAGGCGCAGGCGCATCTTACGGCGGCAGGCGGTTTCGCCAAATATGGTGCGGATGTTGAGAATGCCAAGGCCGCGGACTTCGATGAAGTCCTGCAGCATTGCAGGGCAGCGTCCTTCCAGCACCGTCGGCGCGATGCGCGAGAATTCGACGACATCGTCTGCGACCAGGCCATGGCCGCGCGAAATCAGTTCGAGGGCAAGTTCGGACTTGCCCGCGCCCGAGTCGCCGGTGATCAGCACGCCTACCCCGAGTACGTCCATGAAGACGCCGTGCAGCGAGGTCTTCTCGGCCAGTTCGCGCGAAAGGTAAAGCCGCAACTGGTCAATGACGCCAGCCGAGGGCTGGGGGGTGGTGAATAGCGCCACATCGTGCGTCTGGCACACGCCATGGATGATGTTCGATACCGTACAGCCGTCGGCCACGATGATTGCCGGCGGATGGCAGGACAGAATCTCGTTCAGGTGATGGCTCACCTTCTCCGTCGACTGGCGCTGGGCCCAAGCAAGCTCTGCGGCACCGATGATCTGTAGCCGCGTTGGGTGAATCAGGTTCAGGTGGCCGATGAGGTCCGCAGGCCAGATGCGCTCTTCTGCGACGGACAGGCTGGCGTCCAGACGTCCACTGACGTGGGTGAGCTGGAGGTGATCGTGTTCGGCCTCAAACAGCCGCGCGACGCTGGTCTGCCGCATCGGCGCCCCAGTTTACGAACATCTCGTGGATATGGGCGGCATCGGGTGCGCTCAGCAGAGCTTCGCGGAAGGCACGATCGCTGAACATTTGCGCCAGTTCGGAGAGCAGTTGCAGATGGGTTTCGTTAGCCTGCTCGGGAACAAGCAACACGAACAGCAGATTGACCGGGCGCCCATCGGGCGCGTCAAACTGCACCGGGGTGGCCAGCCGCAGAAACGCGCTCGCAGCGTCCTTGAGGCCCTTGATGCGGCCGTGGGGAATGGCGATTCCCTGACCGAGGCCGGTGGAACCGAGGCGTTCGCGGGCGAACAGGCTGTCGAAAACCAGGCTGCGGGCGATGCCCTGGTGATTCTCGAACAGCAGGCCGGCCTGTTCGAAAACACGCTTCTTGCTGCTGGCGTCGAGATCGACCACCACATTGGAGAGTGGCAGGAGTTGAGGTATCAGGCTCATTCGCAGGGGAGCTTGCGCAGCGCCGTTACCGCTGGCGCCGCGCTGGGCGATGGGACGGACCGGGTTGCGTTGAAGCGGCGTCTTGAAAACGCGCGCATTATACCCACACCCCGGACATAAAACCGCAACGAGACGATCAGGCCTCGGGCGGGGCTTGGTGCTTCACGGATTCGTGATTGTGATCTGCCAGCTTTTGCTTGTATTTCAGCACCTGGCGGTCGAGCTTGTCAGTCATCGAGTCGATGGCAGCGTAAAGGTCGGCATCGTCGCTCTCGACGAAGATGTCCTTGCCGCGCACGTGCAGCGTGACTTCAGCCTTCTGCTTGAGCTTCTCGACCGAGAGTATGACGGCTGCGCTGGTGACGTTGTCGAAATGGCGGATGACGCGATCGAGCTTGGAGCTAACGTAGTCGCGAATGGCCGGTGTGACTTCGACGTGGCGCCCGGTGATGTTGAGATTCATGGTAACTCCTGTTGTTGTCAGATCGATTTGCGCAGACTGACCGGCGGGATACCGAGCGACTCGCGGTACTTGGCAATGGTACGACGCGCGACCACGATACCCTGCTGGCCCAGAACTTCTGCAATTTTTGCGTCGGACAGTGGTTTCTTCCTGTCCTCAGCGTCAACCAGTTGACGAATCAGCGCTCGAATCGCCGTGGAAGACGCCGCTCCGCCGGTGTCAGTGGAGACGTGACTGCCGAAGAAATACTTGAGTTCAAAAACTCCACGCGGCGTTGCCATGTACTTCTGCGTGGTGACGCGCGATACGGTGGATTCGTGCAGCTCGAGCTGGTCTGCGACTTCCCGGAGGGTAAGTGGCCGCATCGCCACGTCCCCATGATCGAAGAACTGACGTTGCTGGTCAACGATGGCCTGGGATACGCGCAGGATGGTGTCAAAGCGCTGCTGGACATTCTTGATCAGCCAGCGCGCTTCCTGCAATTGTCCGACGAGCCCGCCGCCCTGGCCGCGGTTCTGCTGCAACAGGTTTGCGTACAGGCGATTCACGCGAAGGCGTGGCATCGCCTCCTTGTTCAGGCTCACGCTCCAGTGCCCCCTGACCTTGCGCACGATGACGTCAGGCAGAACGTAGCGTGTCTCCGATACCGAGTGACGTGATCCGGGGTGCGGGTCCAGGCTGCAGATCAGCGCGTGCGCCGCGCGCAGTTCGTCGTCGTTGCAGTCGGTGAGCTTCTTCAGGCGGGCGAAATTGCGGTCGGCGAGCAACTCCAGGTGCCGGTCCACGATCTCGAGTGCCAACATCTGAATCGATGTTTCAGCCACCGCGCGCAGTTGCAGGGAAAGACATTCCTGCACGCTGCGTGCGCCGATGCCTGCAGGGTCCAGGTTTTGTACGTGGTGCAGCGCGATCGAGAGGTCGTCGAGGTCGACCTCGAGTTCAGGCGGCAGCAGTTCGAGCAAATCCTCGAGTGGCTGGTGCAGGTAGCCGTCGTCGTCCAGCGCCTCGATGATGAAGCGCACCAGCGCGCGATCGCGATCGCTCAGTTGCGACAGGGCAATCTGCTGGTCGAGATGGTCGCGTAGCGACAGCTCGGCGGCCTGAAAGTCCTGAAAGCCGACTTCGTCGTCATCGTCGCGGTTGGCCGCTGCGCCACTGCCCACGTTGGACCAATCGATGCCTTCGTCGCCGCTGTCGCGCTCGTTGCCAGGGCTGGGTTCGCCCTCGCTGCTCGCTTCGCCGAGGGCTTCGTGCGCCTGCTCCCGCTCGCGCTCGGCCGGCGAACTGCTGGTGGCGAGGGCGGGCTGGGGGATGAAGTCGTCAACCTCCTCGCGCTCCAGCATCGGATTGTCGAGCAGGAAGCGCTCGATCTCCTGGTTCAGCTCCAGCGTCGACAACTGCAACAGCTTGATCGATTGCTGCAGCTGCGGTGTCAGCGTGAGATGCTGCGAGAGCTTTAGCTGGAGACTGGGTTTCATCCTGAGCCTACAGGCGGAAATGCTCGCCGAGATAGACTTGGCGGACCTTCTCGTTGGCGATGATCTCGTCCGGCTTGCCACTGGCGAGCACGCGGCCTTCGTTGATGATGTGCGCGCGGTCGCATATGCCGAGGGTCTCGCGCACGTTGTGATCGGTGATCAGCACCCCGATACCGCGCTCCTTCAGGAAGCGGATGATCTTCTGGATGTCGAGCACCGCGATCGGGTCGACACCGGCGAAAGGCTCATCGAGCAGGATCAGGCGCGGGCTGGTGGCCAGTGCGCGGGCGATCTCGCAGCGGCGACGCTCTCCTCCCGACAGCGAAATCGCGGTGTTGTCCCGCAGATGGCCGATGCCGAGTTCTTCCAGCAACTCCTCGAGACGTTCGTCGACCGCGCGTGCTTCCAAATCCTGAAGTTCAAGTACCGCGCGAATGTTCTCGGCGACGGTGAGTTTGCGGAACACGCTCATTTCCTGCGGCAGGTAGGACAGGCCCAGGCGGGCCCGAGCGTGAATTGGCAGGTGCGTCAAGTCCTTGCCGTCGAGGCTGATCTGGCCGCCGTCGGCACGCACCAGACCGACGATCATGTAGAAGCAGGTCGTCTTGCCTGCGCCATTGGGACCGAGCAGGCCAACGACTTCGCCCGATCCAACCTCGAAGCCAACATCGTGCACCACAGTACGCGCCTTATAGCGCTTTTGCAGGCCGGCGACCTTAAGCAGACTCATCGTAGGGCTCTTTAAGCAGCGTGCGGATCAGGTCGGGTGCGAAGCCGCGGGTTTGCAGGAAACGCGCCTGCCGCGCCCATGCGCGGGGGTCGACCGGAGGTTCGGAAAAACGGCTGTGCAGTACCCCGCGAGCACGGTCGATCTCGGGTTCGTCGCATTCGCACGCGATGGCCTGATCGATCAGTTCGCGATCGACTCCGCGACGGCTGAGTTCGTTGCGCAACCGGCTGAGACCAAAACGGGCCGCCTTGCCCCGAACGAAGGTTTCAGCATAGCGCGTATCGGACTGGAGGCCGAGTTCGCCCATGCGGGTGATCACGGCCTCGATTTCGTCGGCACTGCCATGCGCGGCGAGCTTGCGCGCCAGCTCCGCGCGCGAGTGATCGCGGCGGGCGAGATGGCGAAGAGCGCGTTCGCGCAGGCTAGGCTCAGCCATGCTTACAGGCGGAGTTGCCGTCAGGCCTCGGCGACTGCCGGGGCGGGTGCGCCGCCGCCGGAGGCCATCTCGGGCAGGCCGACAGCGACGCGAACCTTGTTCTCGATCTCGCGCGCCAGTGCCGGGTTGGTGCGCAGGAACTCGCGCGAATTGTCCTTGCCCTGGCCGATCTTGTCGCCGTTGTAGGCATACCAGGCACCGGACTTGTCGACGATCTTCTGCGCTACGCCGAGATCGATGATCTCGCCTTCGCGCGAGATGCCTTCGCCGTAAAGAATGTCGAAGTGCGCCTCCTTGAACGGCGGTGCCACCTTGTTCTTGACGACCTTGACCCGGGTTTCGGAACCGACCACTTCGTCACCCTTCTTGATGGTGCCGGTGCGGCGGATGTCCATGCGCACCGATGCATAGAACTTCAGCGCGTTGCCGCCGGTTGTGGTTTCGGGGCTGCCGAACATGACGCCGATCTTCATGCGGATCTGGTTGATGAAGATCACCAGCGTATTGGTACGCTTGATGTTGGCGGTGAGCTTGCGCAAGGCCTGCGACATCAGGCGGGCCTGCAGGCCGGGCAACTGGTCGCCCATCTCGCCCTCGATTTCGGCCTTCGGCGTCAGCGCCGCGACCGAGTCGATGACCACGATGTCGACGCCGCCCGAGCGCACCAGCATGTCGGTGATTTCCAGCGCCTGTTCGCCGGTGTCGGGTTGGGAGATGAGCAGGTTATCGATATTCACGCCGAGCTTTTCGGCGTAGCCGACGTCGAGCGCGTGTTCGGCGTCAATGAAGGCCGCGGTGCCACCGATTTTCTGCATCTCGGCGATGATCTGCAGCGTCAGCGTGGTCTTGCCGGATGACTCCGGGCCGTAGATCTCGACCACCCGGCCGCGCGGCAGGCCGCCCAGGCCAAGGGCGATGTCGAGGCCGAGCGAGCCAGTGGACACGGTCTGGATGTCGCGTTCGACGTTGCCGTCGCCCATGCGCATGACCGAACCCTTGCCGAACTGCTTTTCGATCTGCGCGAGCGCGGCGGCGAGTGCCTTGGCCTTGTTGTCGTCCATGAAAGTTGTTCCTGAGTGGTTGGTTGATTATGGCACAGAGCTTGCTCTGATGCGTTCGGGAGACTCTGAAGACCATAGTCTAAGAGCTGAATATAAATACAGCAAATCAGGCGTGATCAACCCGCGTTGCAAGCGCGACGATCGTACGCAGCGCGTGGATGACGGTCTGGCGCCTTACGGCTGTGCGATCGCCGGGAAGCTGCAGCGTCCGTACCTGCGTTGCCTGTCCGCGCTGGGCCCAGGCCAGGCACACCATGCCTACGGGTTTGGCTGCCGTGCCGCCGCCGGGGCCGGCAACACCCGATACCGCGACTGCAAGCTGCGCGGCACTGCGTTCGAGCGCACCTTCTGCCATTTCGATGACCGTGGCCTCGCTCACCGCGCCGTGAGTCGTCAGGGTGGTCGGTGATACGCCGAGCATGTCGGTTTTTGCAGCGTTGGCGTAGGTGACAAAGCCGCGGTCGAACCAGGTCGAGCTGCCGCTGGTCGCGGTGACCGCCTCGGCAATCCAGCCGCCGGTGCAGGACTCGGCCGTGGCCAGCATCCAGCCCCGCGCCTGCAACGCAGTGCCGACGGCGGCCGATAGTGCGCTCAGTTCGGTATCCATTGTCGTCTCCGCGAGAGGGCTGATCATATGCCAAACAGATTGACCAGGATAGCCAGCGCGATCAGCGTGTAGCCCGCCGCGACGATGTCGTCGAACATCACGCCGAAGCCGCCCTTGAAGCTGCGATCGGCCCAGCGCACCGGGGGCGGCTTGACGATGTCGAAGAAGCGAAACAGCGCCACGGCGACGGCTTGCCACACCAGTGTCGTCGGCGTGAACACCAGCACCAGCCAGGTGGCGACTATCTCGTCCCACACGATGCCGCCGTGGTCTGGCACGCCCAGCGCCCGGCCGGTGCGCTCGGCGGCGATCACCCCGGCGAGGAACAGGCTGGCGAGCAGGGCGAGGAACACGAATTCCGACAGAGGGGTTCGGATCAGCGGATACAGCACCCACGCCAGCAGCGTGCCGACGGTGCCTGGCGCCCAGGGCGACAGCCCGGCGCCGAAGCCAAGTGAGATGAAGTGGGCGGGGTGGCTCAGCAGCAGGCGGAGGGTAGGGCGCATGGAATAGGTCCGAAGGGGGCTCTCGAGTCGCGGCGGGAATTGGCAGGCCGCAGCTCAGGCAAAATGATCGTAGCCACCAGGGGGCACGCTGATGCACTGGCCGCTTTCATTGCGCAGCAGGCATGTTCCCGCTTCGGCGGTGAGCTGGCCGATACGGTGCAGGGGCAGCTTCAGTCGGGTTGCCAGTGCACTCAAGCTGACGCGTGCATCCGGTGCGGCGCTGAACAGTAATTCGTAGTCGTCGCCTCCGCTCAACAGGCAGGATCCAGCCTTGTCCATCGGTGCGCCGATGGCGAGGAGTGCTGCGAGCGGAAGCGTAGCGGCGTCGATGACGGCGCCGACGCGGGAGCACTCGAGGATATGAGACAGATCGCCGAGCAGGCCGTCGGAGACGTCGAGCATGGCGCTGGCGGTGCCACGCAGGGCCTGTCCCAGTGCGGCGCGGGGCTGCGGGCGTTGCAGCGCGTCGATGCATTGGCGCCGGCCGGTTGCGCTCAGCGCAACTTCGCCACGTAGGGCAGCGAGCCCCAGCGCCGCCCGTCCGGGCTGACCGGACACCCACAGGTCGTCGCCAGGTCGGGCGCCAGCGCGCGTGATCGCCGTGCCGTTTGGCACTTCGCCGATGATGGTGAGCGAGAGGTTGAGCGGCCCGCGCGTGGTGTCGCCGCCGGCGAGGTCAATGCCGAAGGCTTCGGCGCAGGCGAACAGCCCGCCAGCGAAGGCAGCGATCCAGGCATCATCGGCGGCCGGCAGCGCCAGGGCGAGGAAGGCCCAGCGCGGTTCGGCACCCATCGCGGCGAGATCCGAGACATTGACGGCCAGCGTTTTCCAGCCGAGGTCTTGCGGGTCGGTGTCAGCAAGGAAATGGGTGCCGGATACGAGCATGTCAGTCGATACGGCCAGCTGCATGCCCGGCCGGGCGCGTATCAGCGCGGCATCGTCACCGACGGCGAGGTCGGTGTGTCGTGTCTGGCGGGTGAAATGCCGCCGGATCAGGTCAAATTCCGAAGGCGTGGCGTGAGCAGAGGCGGAAGGCATGGGCGACTGACGGCAGTATGGCGTTGGAGCAGGGCTCCAAGCTTAACGCAGATGCCGGGCACTGGCGCTGTGGCCGGGCAGGGCCAAAAGTGCCGCTTGTCTTTCACCGCGACGGGGTCGCTGACTGCAGGTTAACGCCCCATTCCGCGCTTTTCCGGTCAGCGGCTGCCGCCCCTCAGCTTTGTCTTCAGCGCGTCCCAGTCCACCGCATCGAGCGTGTTCTTCACCAGCAACCCGAGGTCGGTGTCGCCCTCCATGCGCAGTCGACGGCTGAAGAACAAGGTGTCGGGGTCCTCCTCGCGCAGTGCCAGCGCCATGAAATCGCGCGTCGTGGCAGACAGGATCAGGTCGGGCTTGATGTCGCGCGCCGCTTTGACCCGATGAAAACCCTTTTCGCTCAGGGTGAAGTCCAGCGTCAGGCCCGCGTCCAGCACCCGCATCTGCAGGTGACGGCCGGTCAGTGGCGCCAGGGTATCGCGCGGCAGGATGCGGCCTAGTGCCAGGTTCAGCACCAGGGTCAGTACCTGTGTGGGCGGCTGCTGGGGCAGGCGGGAGACCATATTTGCCAGCGGCTTGGGTACGGAGAAGGCGGGAATGCGCAGCGCTTCGATCTTCGCTTCGATCCGTGCGCCAATGCGCTGGCGCAGATTGCCGGGCAGTAGATCGGGTAACAACTTGGGCAGCGCGGAGGGGCGCGGAAGGGTGGGCAGTGCGGACATGGCGGGTTCCTTGGGGATCTGCCGGGGATGATTAGGGCGCTCGGTCAGCGGCAGCGTGCGGTGAGCTCAAGGGCGTGGTGTTCAGGCGGCGACGTACTGCTCGACGCCCGCACGCCCGTGCCAGAAGCCGTTGCAGGGTGCTTCCACCATCAGATCGCGGCTGGCGGCGAGCGCGGCAGACGGCGTCTGGCTGCCATTCGCTACGGCGCGGAAGAGCTCGACGATAGCGCGGGTGTTGGCGCCCTGCGGACTGATCCGCAGCACTTCGGCGTGGGGCCTGACAGCGGGCAGATCGCCGAGCAGGTTGTGCACCCGTGCGGACTGCGTCTGTACGCCGTTGAGGGTCAGGAAAGGCTCGCCCTCGCGCGTGCGCAGGGTGATGCCGTCCATGATCGACAGGCAGCGAAACTCGCAGGTGTCCTTTTGCAGATTGAAGTGGCGCGCGGTGAAGCAGCGTGCCGAATGTGCCAGCGGCAGGCGGCCGTAGGCGAAGACCTCGGTCTCGATCGGTGCCGCCAGCGCAGCGCGCACTTCGGCGAGCGCTGCGCCGGAGATTTCGGGTGCAACCGCCCAGCGTGTGGCGCCGGCGTCGATTATCAGCTGCAAGGTGGCGGGGTTGAAGATATTCAGCGTCGGGCCGGCGACCCAGTTTCTGATTCCGGCTTCGGCCAGCAGGCGCACCGCGCCCATGTCGTTGGCCTCGACGCGAAAGCCCGGCTGGGCTTCGACAGCCTGGCGCACGATACGGCGCAGCACCTTCAGGTCGGACTCGGATTCGATCAGACCCTGGCTGCTCATCACCACCTCCTTGCCGGCGGCGGCGAGGACCTGGCCCACTTCCAGCCAGTCTTCCAGGCGCAGTTCGTGGCGACGCGAGCACACGGTCTCGCCCAGGTAAACGCTGTCAACCGAGCTTTCGGCGAGGTCGGCGTAAAAGTCCAGCACGCTCTGGCGGGGCCAGTAATAGAGCAGGGGGCCGAGGGCGAGTTTCATCGGGTCATTCTCATTTCTGTTGGGCAATGGGCGCTGGCAAATGAGTCGGTAGCTGAGCCAGCCGCAGATCCAATGTCTGCGTGCTTATTTCCACGGACGGTAGTAGGCACCCAGGGTATGGCTCTGGCCCTCGGAAACCTTGTTGAGCTCGGCCATCCAGGCCGGCAGCACGCTGAAGGACTCGGCGCCGCCAGTCTTCAGCTTGTCAAGTGCCGCGCGCCACACCTTGGTGACCTGAGCGACGTAGGCGGGGCTGCGCTGGCGCCCTTCGATCTTGATCGCGCGGATGCCGATGCGCGCCAGTTCGGGCAGCAGCTCCAGGGTGTTGAGGCTGGTGGGCTCTTCCAGTGCGTAGTAGGTCTCGTCGTTGACCTCGAAGCGCCCCTTGCACAGGGTCGGGTATCCGGCGCGCTCGCCCTCGGCAAAACGGTCGATGAGGATGCCGTTGAGGCGTGTTTCCATGCCGCGCGGCGTGTCCTCCCAGCGCACGTGCTTGCCGGGCGAGCAGGCGCCGTTGCAGTTGGGCGACTCTCCCGTGGCGTAGGCCGACAGCGCACAGCGGCCCTCCACCATGACGCACAGCCCGCCGAAACCGAACACCTCGATCTCGACCGGAGTGTTGGCGATCACGCTCTCGACCTGAGCCATTGACAGCACGCGCGGCAGCACCGCGCGCTGGATGCCGAAGCGTTCGCGATAGTAGTTGATGGCCTCGTAGCTGGTCGCCGAGCCCTGTACCGACAGGTGCAGGCGTAACTGCGGATGGGTTTTTGCTGCATACGCCATCAGGCCGGGGTCGGCGAGGATCAGCGCGTCCAGGCCGAATTCGGCTGCGCGGTCGATGGCCTGAATCCAGCTTGGCCAGTTGCCCGCCTGAGGGTAGGTGTTCAGGGCCAGCAGTACCTTCTTGCCGCGCGCATGGGCGTAGGCGATGCCGTCGCGCATCTGCGCCGGATCGAAGTTGAGTCCGGTGAAGTTGCGCGCGTTGGTGGCGTCCTTGAAGCCGAGATAGACACAGTCGGCACCGTGGTCGATGGCAGTCTTGAGGGCCGGCAGGCTGCCGGCGGGGCAGACGAGCTCGATCTGGGAAGCGTTCATGAGGTGCGGAGCCTGGGCAAAAAAAGCTCCGCAACCATAGTGCCCTTGCCGCAGGGGCGCTTTGACCCGTGTCAAAGCCCTTGCATTGGGTGCGCCGCGGATGCAGCCAGGGGGTGCGTTCAGCGCGCGGTGTGGTGGGTCGCCGCGGCGGCGTGATGGTGGCCAGCGTGAGGACGATGATGCGGAGCCTTGCCCAACAAACCGCCCACCAGCATGCCGAGCGCACTTGCGACCAGCCCGTAGAGCTGGGGTTCGACATCGCCTTCGGGTACGAAGAGCTCGAACAGCATCCAGGTCGCCAGGCCACACACGATGGCCAGCGTGGCGCCAAGGTTGTTGGCGCGCTTCCAGAACAGGCCAGCGGCCAGCGGCACGAAGGCGCCGGCGAGCGTGATGCGGTAGGCGTTCTCGACCATCTCGTGGATGGAGGAGCCGGAGCTGGTAGCGTACCAGGTCACCAGGACGGTGAAGACGACCACGGTGACACGGGTGCTGAGGAGGAAAGCACGGTCACTCATGCCCGGGATGAAGCCGCGCAGCACGTTCTCGGAAAAGGTCACCGAGGGCGCCAGCAGGGTACCCGAGGCGGTGCTCATGATTACCGACAGCAGCGCGCCAAAGAAGATCACCTGCGCGTAGAAGGGCATGTACTCCAGGATCAGGGTGGGCAGGATGAGCTGCGAGTCCTGCTCCATCAGGCGCTCGACCATGCCAGGGTCGATGATGTTTGCGGTGTAGGCGAGGAACAGCGGCACCGCGGCGAAGAAGAAATAGCTCATGCCGCCCAGGGTCGTGCCCCATACGGCGACGGTTTCGTTCTTCGACGAGTTGACGCGCTGAAAGACGTCCTGCTGCGGGATCGAGCCGAGCGCCATGGTCACGAATGCGGCGATCCAGGCGATCATGTCGACCAGGTCCAGCGTGGGCAAAAAGGCGAGCTTGCCCTCTGCCGCGGCCTTCGAAATCACGTTTTCGAACCCGCCCGCCATGTCGCCCGCGATCCAGCTCACCCAGATCAGACCAATGACGATCACGATCATCTGCATGAAGGTGGTCATCGCCACTGACCACATGCCGCCGAACAAGGTATAGACCAGTACCACGCCGGCGCCGATCAGCATGCCCTGGATCATCGACACCAGGTCGCCGGAGAGCACGTTGAATACCAGGCCGAGCGCAGAAACCTGAGCCGCGACCCAGCCGAGATAGGACAGTACGATGCAGATCGACAGCACCAGTTCGGTCGACCGGTTGTAGCGCACGCGGAAGAAGTCGCCCAGCGTCAGCAGGTTCATCCGATAGAGCGGACGGGCGAAGATGAGGCCGAACAGCACCAGGCACACCGAGGCGCCAAGCGGATCTGAGATCAGACCGCGAAAACCTTCCTCGAGGAAGGTGGCCGAGGTGCCGAGCACAGTCTCCGCGCCGAACCAAGTGGCGAACACCATCGCCAGCACCACGATCATCGGTAGGTTGCGTCCAGCGGTGATGTAGTCACGCGTGTTGTGCACGCGGGTCGCAGCGTACAGGCCGACGCCGATGGAAACGACAAGGTAGGCGACGACAAGCCAGAGCAGCATCATGAAGCCCTTCGTTAAAGCGCAGCCAGGCGCGCGGTGTTGGCGGAAACAGGCGCGAGTTTAGCAACATGCTGCACCGCAGGTGCGCACGAATTCCATTGCTGTCAAAGGGATTGGCCGCTGCTTATTGCACTTTTGCAACGCCTGGCAGCGAAGCGGGTCGGTGTTTGTCGATGGTGATGGCCGCGCCGGGCGGATATTCGGCGAACTCGCACCCATCGGCGCCCAGCGCGGCTGCGGCAAACTCCGCAATCCAGCGTGCGCTGTGTGCCTTGGGGTCGAGATCGGGGCGGTACTCGACGATCTCGAGTGCGACGAAGTCGTCGCAGTGGCGCACAGCAGGCAGGGTGGCAAGGAGCACTGCAGGATCGATGCCGCCTGCTTCGGGGCAGCTGACGGCGGGCAGTGCCAGTGGGTCGATCGCGTCGAGATCGAGACTGATGCCGAAACCGTGGCCGCCGGCGCGGGCGATGGCCAGCGCCTCCTCGAACACCACGGCCAACCCGCGCTGGCGCACTTCATTCATCGCAAAGATGCGCACGCCAAGTCGCTGCAGCCGCTCAAGCTCCTCCGGCTCCCAGGCGCGTGCGCCGATGATGCAGGTGCGCTGCGGGTCCAGCGTCGGCCCGGGAATTTGGGTCAGCGCATCGTCACCTTCGCCCAGCAGGGCCGCCAGAGGCATGCCGTGGATATTGCCCGAATGGGTCGTCAGCGCCGTGTGGCTGTCGAGGTGGGCGTCGATCCAGATCAGGCCGGGCGCACCTCCCAGGCGGCGCCCAACGCCGCGCCAGGTTCCGCTTGCGACCGCATGGTCGCCCCCCAGCACAAACGTAAATGCGCCGGATGGCAGCGCCAGTATCGCGTCGGCTAGCGCGCGGGCGAAGTCCCCGTTGGCCTTCAGCCGGCTGACCATGTCACGGGCGTCGTCCAGCAGTGCGGGCGGATGCAGCGTACGGGTCCATTCTGCCTGCCCTCCTGCTGCGGCCAGTCGGGGCATCAGCTCGCCCGCGCGCAAGGCGTCCGGGGCGAGCGCTGAGCCCGGATGGGGCGCGCCCAGTGCACTGGCAGCGCCGAGGATGTGGATCCGCGCGTCGGAACGTGCACAAGCGGTAATCTTCATCGCACAACTCCGTGAGAGAGGCAGGGCGCGCCAGGTCACCCCTTTTGCCGCTTGGAGGCGTGATGAAACCAATCGTTCAGCCGAACAGGCGGTAGAGTTCCAGGCCCAGCAGCGTTGCGGCGATGAGGCCGATCAAGGCCAGCATCCGCCCCTGCATGCGCTGCCCGGCGGCAAGGTCGTCCATTCTCTGCTTTTGTTCGGTGCGTTGTTTGCCGGCGTCGGCGAGGGCGTGATGTACCAGGCGCGGCAATTGCGGCACGGTGCTTGCCCAGGCCGGCGCTTCGGCCTTGACGCCGTGCACCAGCGCGCGCCAGCCCATGCGCTCGTCCATCCAGCGTTCAAGGAAAGGTTTTGCGGTCGTCCACAGGTCCAGCTCGGGGTCGAGCTGGCGGCCCAGACCTTCGATGTTGAGCAGGGTTTTCTGCAGCAAGACCAGTTGCGGCTGAACCTCCATCTCGAAGCGGCGCGCAGTCTGGAACAGGCGCAGCAGCGTTTTGCCAAAGGAGATGTCCTTCAGCGGCTTGTCGAAGATCGGTTCGCATACGGTGCGGATGGCGGCCTCGAACTCGTCGACACGTGTCTTCGCAGGCACCCAGCCGGCCTCGATGTGGGCCATTGCCACGCGTTTGTAGTCGCGCTGGAAAAAAGCGAGAAAGTTCTGCGCAAGATAGCTTTTATCCACCTCGTTGAGCGTGCCCATGATGCCGAAGTCGAGCGCGATGTAGCGCCCGTCCTGGTGCACGAAAATGTTGCCGGGATGCATGTCGGCGTGAAAGAAGCCGTCGCGGAACACCTGGGTGAAGAAGATCTCGACGCCTTCGCGCGACAGTGCCTTCAGGTCGTTGCCCTGGGCAAGCAGTGCCGGTGTTTGCGAGATCGGCACGCCGTGCATGCGCTCCATGACCATGACGCGGGTGCCGCACCAGTCCCAATACACTTCGGGCACGATCAGCAGCGCCGAGTCCTTGAAGTTGCGCCGTAGTTGCGAGCAATTGGCAGCCTCGCGCATCAGGTCGAGCTCGTCGTGCAGGTACTTGTTGAATTCGGCGACGACTTCACGCGGTTTCAGGCGCCGGCCTTCGGGCCAGATCTTCTCCAGCAGCATCGCCGCGACTTCAAGCAGCGCGAGGTCGTGCTCGATGACACGGTCGATGCCCGGACGCAGCACCTTGACTGCGACCTCGGTGCCGTCGGGCAGGCGGGCCAGATGTACTTGCGCGACCGAGGCCGAGGCCACCGGGGTGCGTTCGAAATCGCGGAATACGTCGTCGATTGGCTTGCCGTAGAAGCCTTCAAGCACGCCCAGTGCCTGTTCGGTGGGAAAGGGCGGAACGCGGTCCTGGAGTAGCGCCAGCTCGTCGGCGAGGTCGGGCGGAAGCAGGTCGCGACGCGTCGACAGCATCTGGCCGAACTTGACGAAGATCGGTCCCAGCGATTCCAGCGCCTTGCGCAGGCGCACCGCACGTGGCTCGGAAAAAGTGCGCCAGAAGAACACCACCTGCCAGATGCGCGCCAGCTGGCCGCTGCTGTCGGCGTCGAGAATCATGCGGTCCAGGCCGAAGCGCAGGCCAACGGTAACGATCTTGGTGAGGCGAAAGAGACGCACGGTGGAACGCCAGGCAGCCGGAAAGGCCGGACTTTAGCCCGAAAGCCGGAAGCGGTGGAAGTTGCGCTCGATCGGCACTGCCGCACGGAGGCGGCAATGTCCGCTCACAAGCGGGAAGGGGGCGAAGGATACGATCCGCTATAATCCCGCGTTTAGTTTGCTGCCGATGCCATGAGCGCCGACCCCAAAGTCCGTCTGACCGAACTGCTGATGACCGCGCTGAAGAGCGTGGCGCCGGATCACGCCGATATCACCATCCTGCTGGAGCGCCCGAAACAGGCTAGCCACGGCGACTTCGCCACCAACCTGGCGCTGCAACTGGCCAAGCCGCTCAAGCGCAACCCGCGCGATCTCGCCGCCTTGCTGTTGGCCGAGCTGCCGCCCTCGAAGCTGATTGCGAAGGCAGAGGTGGCGGGCGCCGGCTTCATCAACTTCACCCTCGCGGCCGACGCCAAAACGGCGGTGCTCGCCGAAGTGCTTGCCCGGGGTGCGGACTTCGGCCGCGGTGACAAGAGGAACGTCAATGTGCAGGTGGAGTTCGTCTCCGCCAACCCGACCGGCCCGCTGCACGTCGGCCATGGTCGCGGTGCAGCTTACGGTGCTTCGCTGTCAGACTTGCTGGCTTTTTCCGGCTACGACGTCACGCGCGAGTATTACGTCAATGACGCCGGTCGCCAGATGGACATCCTGGCGCTGTCTACCTGGCTGCGCTATCTCGCCTTCTTCGGTATCGAGATTCCCTTTCCGCCAAACGCTTACCAGGGCGACTACGTCATCGACATGGGTCGCGACATGCGCGACGCCCATCAGGACCGCTTTGCCAGGGTTTCGGTCGGGCAGTTGCTCGAAGGGGCTCAGGGCCTGCCGCCCGCCGAGCGCAAGGACGACGAGGCCAAGGAGCAGCGCGAGCTTCATCTCGACGCCTTGATTGCCAATGCCAAGCGCCTGCTCGGTGACGACTATGGCTGGGTGCATGGTTTCGCTCTCAACGAACAGTTGGGTGATGGTCGTGACGACCTTGGCGAGTTCGGAGTGCGTTTCGACAAGTGGTTCTCCGAGCAGAGTCTGTTCGATACCGGTCTGGTCGAGCGCGCCGTGACCCAGCTCGAGCGGCAGGGCCACATCTATCTGCAGGACGGCGCCAAGTGGTTTCGCTCGACGGCCTTCGGCGACGAGAAGGATCGCGTCGTGCAACGCGAAAATGGTCTCTTTACCTACTTCGCGTCGGACATCGCCTACCACCTCAACAAGTACGAGCGTGGCTTCGATCGCATCATCGACATCTGGGGTGCGGACCACCATGGTTACATCCCGCGCGTGAAGGGAGCCATTGCCGCCCTCGGCCTGCCGCCGGAAAAACTCGAAGTGGCGCTGGTGCAGTTCGCCGTGCTGTACCGCAATGGCCAGAAGACCTCGATGTCCACGCGCTCGGGCGAATTCGTCACCCTGCGCGAACTGCGCAAGGAAGTCGGCAACGACGCCTGCCGTTTCTTCTACGTGTTGCGCAAGTCCGATCAGCATCTCGACTTCGACCTTGATCTGGCCAAGAGCCAGAGCAACGAGAACCCGGTCTACTACGTCCAGTACGCCCATGCCCGCGTGTGCTCGGTGTTGAACCAGTGGGGCGGAGAAGTGGCCGAACTGGCTGCCGCCGACCTGGGCCTGTTGCAGAATGAGCGCGAGCTTGCACTGTGCGCCCGCCTGTCCAGCTTTCCCGAGCTGGTGCAGCATGCCGCGGGCGACCAGGCGCCGCACCAGATCGCGTTCTATCTGAAGGATCTGGCTGCCGATTTTCACAGTTGGTACAACGCCGAGCGAATGCTGGTCGAGGACGAGGCACTCAAGCTCGCCCGGCTGGCGCTGGCCTGGGCAGCGCGACAGGTGCTGGCCAATGGTCTGGCATTGCTTGGCGTGTCGGCGCCGGAATCGATGTGAGCCACGGAGACGCCAGTGAGTCGTAATCGCAAGCCCGTCCGCAAGCCCGCGCGCGCGCCGTCGCGCAGCGGTGGCGGCACGCTGATCGGTATTTTTATCGGACTGGTGTTCGGGGCGCTGATCGCCGCGGGTGCCGCCTGGTACTTCACCCGCGCGAACCCCTTTCAGTCGGTGCCGACAGCACCTCGCATGCCGCTTACCGAGCAGCAGGCGCCTGCTGCGCTGCCGGGCAAGCCCGGCGACCGTCCGGTGGTGAAGCAGGATTTCGACTTCTACAAGATCCTGCCGCAGGGCGACAACGTGCCTGCAGCGGCCGATCCGCAGGCAAGGCCGGTCGCGCCATCGAAGCCTGCTCTTGCAACGCCGGCCCAGCAGGCACCTGCGCCGGTGCAGGAGGCTGAGCTCAGACCGGTCGAGCGGCTTTACCTGCAGGTTGGTGCCTTCGAAAAACCGGGGGAAGCAGACAATCTGAGGGCGCGTCTGGCGCTGGCGGGTATTGAGGCCAGTGCGCAGCGCGCACAACTGACTGATGGCCGTGTCGTGCATCGTGTACGCATCGGTCCGTTTTCGAAGCCCGAAGACATGAATCCGACTCGCGCGCGCCTCGCCGAGGCCGGCTTCAATGCCTCGGTCAGCCGCAGCACGCCCTAGTGCCTGGCCGCCCCCCGATACTTCACGGGTCGCTCGGGAACGCGGTGGCGTTGCCGACGTCTGAAAGCCGTAAATGCCAATGGAGCCCTGAATGAACCGTCGTGATGTCCTGAAACAGCTTGCCGTGATTCCCGTAGCCCTGCCGCTAGCCAACCTTGCCTGGGCGGAGGAGCCGTTCGAGGTTCTGAATCCTGCGCAGAAGACCGACGACCCATCAAAGATCGAGATCCTCGAGTTCTTCCACTACGGCTGTCCGCATTGCCGCGACTTCGAGCCGTTGGTCGAGGCCTGGAGCAGCAAGCTGCCGGCGGACATCAGTTTTCGCCAGGTTCCGGCGATCTGGAACAATCCGCAACTCGCCGCGCTGGCGCGCCTGTTCTTTGCTGCCCAGATTTCGGGTGAGCTGCCTGCGATACACACGAAAGTATTCGCTGCGGTGCAAGAAGAGAAGCGTCAGTTGTACACCGAGGAAGAAGTACGCGATTGGGTTACGGGCAAGGTGACCGATCCAGTCAAGTTCATGGATGCGTACAAGTCCTTTGGGGTCAACTCGATGCTGCAACGTGCCGATCAACTCGGTCGCGCAATGCGCATAAAGGGTGTGCCGACGGTTGCGGTCGATGGTCGTTTTCTGACCTCGGCCTCAATGGCGGGTGGTCACCCGGAGGCCTTGAAGGCGGTGGACCAGTTGATCGAGCGTATCCGCAAGGAGCGTGGCGGAAAATGAACGAAGCGCAGTCCGGCGCAGTGTCGCCGACAATCGAAGACAGTGCCGCCGAGCGCCGGCGCAACCAGCGCTTTGTCGCCCGGCGTCGCGGTGAGCCCTGCTTCTGGGTGGTGATGGCCGAACAGCGCATCGCACTGAATGACCTTTCGGCCGAAGGATTTTCGTATCCGTCGAGCCGCCCCCGGGAAATCGGGGAGGCGTTCGATTTCGTGCTGCAGCGTGAGGGTGTGCCCGACGAGATTCGGGGTCGTGCCGAAACCGTCAACCATCTCGCCAATGCCGCGCAGACGGGCTGCCACTTCGTGCGCATGGAGGACGGCGGCGCCGAGCGCTTGCGTGACTGGCTGATCGCCCACGTCATCATGACCGCGTCGGTGCGCATCACCGAAAAGGACGCGGCCACGATCGTCTCGGGGCCGTCGCTGATCTAGTTGAGATCGATCGAATAGTGACAAATTTCAGAGTAGAAAAGCCGCCGGCCCCTTGAAAGGTCGGCGGCTTTTTGTGGGCGGGGCTCAGCGCTAAGCTTGTGCAACAGCGTGCTTTCGCGCCCGCCCTTTCTGCATGAACCACACCAGGCCGAGCAGCAGGAAAGCCGGGATGTACATCCATTCCTTGTCCGGCCGTTGTTCGGAGGGCAACTCGATGGTCTTGATCATGAAACCCTGTTCGAGGCCCAGCTTCTCGGCCGGGCTTCCGAAGCGCACTGCGGCAATCTGTACGTCCTCGCCCAGCGCCATGACCGTCAGGCCCATCTTGTTCAGCCGTTCGCGCGAGCTGGCGGCAGGTTCGCCAAGCGGCAGCAACACGCCCTTCGACATTTCGTCGCCCTCCAGCGTGATGCCTTCGACCCAGACGCGCAAATTGCCGTTGCGTGGCGCTTCTTCGACCAGACGTGTGAGCTGGGTCGGCGCGACTTCTTCGTAGGCGGGGTACATCATGTCCATCCAGTAGCCGGGACGGAACAGGGTGAAGGTGACGAGCAGCAGGATCAGACCTTCGTGGAGACGGTTCCGGGTGATGAAGAAACCCTGTGTCGCCGCGGCGAACATCATGCTGGCAATGGTCGCAGTGATGACTGTCAGTACCAGATGGAAGATGTCGGTGATGCCGATCAGCAGCAACTGGGTGTTGAAGATGAACATGAAGGGCAGGATGGCCGTTCGCCCGCTGTAGCCGAAGGCGGTGAAGCCGGTCTTGATCGGATCGCTCTTGGCAATGCCCGCCGCGGCATAGGACGCCAGGCCCACGGGGGGCGTGACGTCGGCCATCAGGCCGAAATAAAACACGAACATGTGCACCGCGATCAGCGGCACCAGCAGGCCACCCTGTGCGCCGAGGTCGACGACTACCGGCGCCATCAGCGTCGACACCACGATGTAGTTCGCAGTGGTCGGCAAACCCATGCCCAGGATCAGGCAGATCACCGCTACCAGGATCAACATGATCATCAGGTTGCCGCCCGACAGTACCTCGACCAGTTCGGTCATCGCCAGGCCGATGCCGGTCAGGGTCACCGTGCCGACGATGATGCCGGCCGTCGCGGTAGCGATGCCGATGCCGATCATGTTGCGTGCCCCGGTCACCAGTCCGTTGAACAGATCCTGAAAGCCGTGGCGCAGGGTGCCGCTGAAATCACCCGTGCCGCGGAAGAAGGCAAACAATGGGCGTTGGGTAACAAGGATGAAAATCAGGAACAGGGTCGCCCAGAAGGCCGACAGCGCTGGCGAGAGCTGTTCGACCATCAGGTTCCAGATCAGCGCCGCCACCGGCAGCAGGAAGTGCAGGCCGGACTTCAGCGTGGGGCCGATCTCGG
>DAORUJ010000046.1:0-20432 GCA_035433105.1 Thauera sp. | reverse complement strand
GCGCGGGCCAGGTCGTTGGCGCGGCCGGTGACCAGGGTGTCGAAGGTGAAGTCGGCGTTGAGGCGGGTCTTCTCGTAGGCGAGTTCGATGCCCGAAGACGGGCTGGCGTCGCTGTTGCGGCTGGCGCTGACCACGGTCGTCTGCGCTGCGCGGGCGGGGGGTGGCTCGACGGTCAGCGTTGTGGCGCTGCGGGTAGCCGCTTCTGCGACGGCGATGCCAGCGCCAGGCGCTGCTGCACTGGCCGTGCCGGTCGGCAGGGGCGAGGGTGTTGCGGTGCTGCTGGCCGTGGCCGGCCGACTGGCGCGCGCTGCGCCCACCGGCGGCAGTTGCAACTCGATCTGCAGCGGGCTGCCAGCCTGCTCTTCGCCGAGCTCATGGATGCGGCGCAGGTAGCGTTCACGCACCCACTGGAGTACGAAGCGGTTTGGCGCGATGAGCGTGAACGCGCCATCTGCGCCGGATTCGACCCGCAAGGTCTTGATCCAGGTGTTGAATTGCTGCTGTGGCAGCTCCTGTTCAAGGCGCGACAGGCAGAAAGGCCAGAAGTCTTCGGTCACGGCGTGTATGTCGTAGGCGATATTGATTGTTGGCAATAGTCTTCAATCGGCCGCGCGCATGCGCTGCGTATACGAGGCACGAATTTAACGAGGCACGGACTTGTTGCGTGTTGTCGGGGAGCGCAGTATGCGTGGCTTCTTGGCGCGCTTGGGCACAGTGCCAATCAACGCCCGCCTTGACGGCGAAGCTCGGAAGCCGCACATTCTAACCCTGCGAGGAAGACTTATCCACAGGGTGTCCCAAAAATTGTTATTGACAAACAGGGGATTATCCATTTAACTCTCGCGTTTGACCTAACATTGGCAGTCGATCATGAAACGCACTTACCAGCCCTCCGTTGTTCGTCGCAAGCG
Organism: Thauera sp.; assembly: GCA_035433105.1. Classification (GTDB taxonomy): domain Bacteria; phylum Pseudomonadota; class Gammaproteobacteria; order Burkholderiales; family Rhodocyclaceae; genus Thauera. Next base: position 19,521 of record DAORUJ010000046.1, on the reverse strand, counting down.
CACCCATGGCTTTTTGGTTCGCATGAAGACCCGTGGTGGCCGTGCGGTCATTCGCGCACGTCGTGCGAAGGGTCGTCATCGCCTCGCTGTCTGAGGTGACGTTACCCACGAGCGCTGACCAGGGTTTTCGCAGCGCTCACAGATTGCACAAAACGGATGAGTATTCATCCGTTTTTGCTTTTCGGAAGGCCCTGCGTGGTCGCTTCTACATCCTGCATTATCGCCCGAACGGTCTCGATACGGCCCGGCTGGGCGTGGTGGTGGCGAAGAAGCTCGCCAAGCGGGCGAACACCCGCAATCTGGTGAAACGCATCGCGCGCGAGATTTTTCGCCGCCACCGCGAATCGCTGCCGGCGGTCGACATGGTCGTTCGCCTGCATGCGCCGGTCGCCAAGGCGACACGCGCCGAGATGAACCAGGACCTGCACGCTTTGCTTCAAAGGCTGCCCCGGCAATGAAGTATCTGTTGATCGCTCCGCTGCGCTTCTACCGCTACGCGATCAGCCCCCTGCTGGGCCGCAATTGCCGTTTTTACCCGACCTGTTCCGAGTACGCGATCGAAGCGGTGCAGCGCCATGGTGCGTTGCGCGGCGGCTGGCTCGCGGCCAAGCGGGTGGGGCGTTGTCACCCTTTCAATCCGGGCGGGTATGATCCCGTTCCCTGACCTGAGATAGAACGTCCGATGGATCAACGCCGCCTTATCCTCTTTCTGGTTTTCTCCTTCTCGTTGGTGATGTTGTGGGAAGGATGGATCAAGCATAACAACCCCGCGCCGGCGGTTCAGGCAACGACGGCCGCAGGCGCGTCGGCGGCTGCCGATGGTTCGGTGCCGACGCCGTCGGCCTCGCTGACCGGTCAGACGGTCGTGCCGAGCGAGCAGGTGGCGGCGTCTTCGGCTCCGCGCGTGGTCGTGACCACAGACCTGCTGCGGGTCGATGTGTCGGCAGAGGGCGGCAGCATCGTTCGCCTCGAACTGCTGCAGCACAAGGCCAGCGGCGAGAACCTTGGCAATTACGTATTGCTCGGCGATGACACCATCCACCATCAGTACACGGCGCAGTCCGGTCTGATCGGCGAAGGGCTGCCGACGCACAAGACGACGTTTGCGCTGCCGGCCGGCGAGCTGGCGTTGAAGGACGGCGAGGACCGCGTTGTGCTGCGCCTGCAGGCGCCGGAGCAGGACGGCGTGCAGGTCACCAAGGTGATGACCTTCAACCGCGGCAGTTACCTGATCGATGTGGCTTACGAGATCAGGAACGGCAGTGGCCAGACGCTCTCCCCGCACGCTTACTTCCAGCTCACCCGCGACGGTGAGGCGGCGGAGCAGGTCGAAGCCTTTGGGGTCAATACCTTTACCGGCCCCGCCGTCTACACTGACGCTGGCAAGTTCCAGAAGGTGCAGTTCAAGGACATCACCGCGGGCGACGCCAAGTTCGTCAAGACCGCCAGCGACGGCTGGGTGGCGATGGTGCAGCACTACTTCGTCAGTGCCTGGTTGCCCGAGCCGGGTGCGCAGCGCGAGTACTTCGCCCGTCCGTTGGGCAACAACCTGTTTTCGGCGGGCATGATCATGCCGGTCGATGGGCTTGCGCCTGGCGCCGAAGCGACGGTGGGAACCCGCCTTTACGCCGGTCCGCAGCAGCAGGACAAGCTCGAGGCCATCGCTCCTGGGCTGAACCTGGTGGTCGATTACGGCTGGCTGACGGTGATTGCGGCGCCGCTGTTCTGGGTCTTGTCGTGGCTGCACAGCCTGACGGGCAACTGGGGCTGGGCGATCATTCTGGTCACGGTTGCGCTCAAGGCGCTGTTCTTCCCCCTGTCCGCGGCGAGCTACAAGTCGATGGCCAAGATGCGGGTGCTGGGCCCGCGCCTGCAGCGCATGAAGGAGTTGTACGGCAACGACAAGGCCAAGCTGCAGCAGGAGATGATGAGCGTCTATCGCACCGAGAAAATCAACCCGCTGGGCGGCTGCCTGCCGATCGTGGTGCAGATTCCGGTGTTCATCGCGCTGTACTGGGTGCTGCTGGGCAGCGTCGAGATGCGCCACGCGCCGTGGTTGGGCTGGATTCAGGATCTGTCGGCGAAGGATCCGTATTTCATCCTTCCGGTCATCATGGCCGTGTCGATGCTGATCCAGATGAAGCTCAACCCCACGCCGCCGGACCCGATCCAGGCCAAGGTGATGATGGCGATGCCGGTGGTCTTCGGCTTCATGTTCCTGTGGTTCCCTTCCGGTCTGGTCCTGTACTGGGTGGTAAACAACACGCTGTCGATTGCCCAGCAGTGGCAGATCACGCGGATGATCGAAAGTGGAAAGTCCGGTAGCAAGACCGCCTGACGCGATTGCCGCCATCGCGACGGCACCGGGGCGCGGCGGCATCGGTGTCGTCCGTATCTCGGGCGCCAGCCTGATCGGCGTTGCGACTGCGCTGTGCGGTCGCATGCCGCAGCCACGCGAGGCGATGTTTGCCCGCTTCCGCGATGCGGCGGGCGATGCGCTCGACGAAGGCATCCTGCTGTACTTCCCCTCCCCCGCGTCCTTTACCGGCGAAGATGTGCTCGAGTTGCAGGGCCATGGCGGCCCGGTGGTCATGCAGATGCTGCTTGAGCGCTGCCTGGAACTCGGCGCCCGTCTCGCCGAGCCGGGCGAATTCACCCGCCGTGCCTTTCTCAACGGCAAGCTCGACCTGGCGCAGGCCGAGAGCGTCGCTGATCTCATCGAAGCCTCGACGGCCGCCGCAGCGCGCTCTGCGCTGCGCTCACTGTCGGGTCGTTTTTCCGATGAGATTCGCCACATCGTCGATGCGCTGATCGATCTGCGCATGCTGGTCGAAGCCACGCTGGACTTCCCCGAAGAAGAGATCGAATTCCTCGAGCGTGCGCGCGCCCTGCCGCGGCTCGACGAGATCCGTGGGCAACTCGAAGGCGTGCTCGATCGGGCGCGCCAGGGGGCTTTGCTGCGCAGTGGCCTGAATGTGGTGCTGGTGGGCGAGCCCAATGTCGGCAAGTCCAGTCTGCTGAATCAGCTTGCCGGCGAGGATCGTGCCATCGTCACCGAAATCGCCGGCACGACACGTGATGCTTTGCGCGAGACGATCCAGATCGAAGGCATTCCGCTGCACATCATCGACACTGCCGGTCTGCGCGACACGGCTGATGCCGTCGAGCGCATCGGCATTGAGCGCACCTGGCGCGAGATCGACCGTGCGGACGTCATCCTGCGTCTGATCGACGCCAGCGTGATGGCGACGGATGCTGCACTGGACGCGATCGATGCCCGGCTGCCACCGGGTGTGGAGCGTATCACCGTGCTCAACAAGATCGATCTCGCGAACGCGGCGCCAGCCCGCATCGAAGAGCGCGGCCAGGTCCGGTTGCACGTGTCGGCAAAGAGCGGCACGGGCATGGAACTGGTGCGCGCCGAACTGCTGCGCATCGCCGGCTGGCATGCCCACGGCGAGGATGTGATCCTGGCGCGCGAACGCCATCTGCAGGCCCTGCGTTCTGCACTGGCGCATATCGAGATCGCCGCCGGTCAGTCCGCGGCACTGGAATTGTTTGCCGAAGAATTGCGGCTGGCTCAGGAAGACCTGGGCGAGATCACCGGCGAGTTCCATGCTGACGATTTGCTGGGGGTGATTTTTTCGCGATTCTGTATCGGCAAATAGCCTGGCTCCCTCGGCAAGCCCCGGGGTTGCGAAACGCCTATCCGTGGGCGTGACGGTAGTTGCCTCGATCGTGCCGTCGCGCTGTGACGTTTTTTGGTGGGTGATATGAGCTGGAATCCCGAGCGCTACCTGCAGTACGGCGACCTGCGCCTGAGGCCCGCGCTGGATTTGCTGGCGCGCATTCCTTGCCAGTCGCCGGGCAGGGTCGCGGACCTGGGCTGCGGGCCGGGCAATGTCACAGCCTTGCTCGCCGAGCGCTGGCCTGGGGCGCAGATCGTGGGCGTGGATTCTTCGTCGGCGATGCTGTCACGGGCCAGGTTGAATCTGCCCTCGCTGTGCTGGGTGCAGGCGGACATTGCCGAGTGGGCGCCGGCAGAGCCGGTCGATGTGCTTTTTTCCAACTCGGCGCTGCACTGGCTGGATGAGCATCAGTCCCTGTTCGCTCGGCTCGCCGCTATGCTTGCTCGCGATGGGGTGATGGCGGTGCAGGTGCCTGCCAATTTTGACGCGCCTTCACATCGTCTGGTACGAGAACTTGCTGCGGCGCCTCGTTGGGCCGGCTTGCTGTCGGGCGAACGCATGGGTGCTGTGTTGGCCGCGGCGGACTATTGGCGACTGCTGTCGGCGGAGTTTTCCGTGGTGGATGTATGGGAGTCCGTTTATTGGCAAAAGCTCGGTGGGCGTTCCGCCGTGCTGGACTGGATGCTCGGCACGACCCTTGTGCCCTATTTGTCCAGACTCGACCAGGAGCAGGCTGCGGCATTTTTGGCAGAGCTGGGTGCGCGCTTGATTGAGGCGTATCCACCGGAGCGCGACGACGGGGTGCTGTTCCCGTTTCGGCGCATTTTCATGATTGGTCGCGGAGCGCGGAGTTGTTTCACGTGAAACAGGTTTGATGGAAGTCGACTTCATTTTTCTGGCGCTGGGCCTGGCTGCGCTGTTTGCAGGTTTCGTCGATTCGATCGTGGGTGGCGGCGGGCTGATTCAGATCCCGGCGCTGTTTGCCGCCTTTCCGGCCATGGCGCCCGCCACGCTGTTCGGCACGAACAAGCTGGCCAGTATCGTCGGTACCGCAAGCGCTGCGGTTCAGTACAGTCGCAGGGTCAGGATTCCCTGGCTCATCGCCGGGCCGGGTGCAGTTGCTGCGCTGATCGGGTCCTGGTTTGGTGCGAAAGCGGTGGTCTTTCTGGATCCCGCGGTGCTCAGGCCTCTGATTCTGCTGATGCTGGTTCTGGTCGCCGTGTATACCTTCGTGCGCAAGGACCTGGGTTCAGTCTCGAACGAGCCGGCGCACGGCGCGCGCTCGGTCGGGATCGCGCTTGGGGTTGGAGGGGTGATTGGGTTCTACGACGGGTTCTTTGGTCCCGGGACAGGCAGCTTCCTCATCTTTTCGTTCATACGCTTTCTCGGCATGGACTTTCTGCGTGCTTCGGTGACGTCGAAGATACTCAATGTGGCGACCAATGTCGCGGCTATCGCCTACTTTGCAGGCAATGTTCATCTGATGTGGAGTCTCGCTGCGGTAATGGCGGCGTGCAACCTGAGCGGCTCGATCATTGGATCGCGTATGGCAATGCGGCACGGCACGGCATTCGTGCGCAAGATGTTCCTTGCAGTAGTCAGCGTGCTTATCGTGCGCCTTGCATACGACACCTTCATCCACTGAGCGGGCGCTCCAGTGGTGTTTCACGTGAAACACCATCGACATGCATATTGGCATTTGTCTTTGCAGAAATGTTGCAAAGACCTGCCGTGTTAGAATGACAAGTCCTATTCATTGCCCCCATTTATTTCCCGGAATATGAACGGACTTCACCTGATCGCTGATCTCTACGGTTGCCGCGCCGCGCATCCCTTCCTGGTCGACTGTGACCGTCTCGAGACGCTGTGCGTCGAGGAATGTCGAGAGGCAGGCCTAACCCCGCTTGGTGCCTATTTCTACCAGTTTCGCGACGAGCAGGGAGCACCCGCGGGCGTGACCGGTACCGTGGTTCTGGCCGAATCCCATCTGGCCATCCATACTTGGCCGGAAAGTGGTGACGTTACACTGGATGTCTATGTCTGCAATTTTTCCCGTGACAATGGAGATCGGGCGCGTCAGGTGTACCGCCGCGTGATCGGCGTGCTGGACCCAGGTGAGCGCGTTGAGCATGAGGTCACCCGCGGGCGCTTGCTGGTGGAAGCCTGAGTCATGACTTCGAGCGCATCGCTTGGCCGGGATGGGTTTCTTGTCGAGCAGTTGAGCGAGGATGCGGGCTTTTTCTACCGCGGTGCTCGTCTGCTTGAACAGGGTCGTTCCGAATGGCAGGACTATGAAGTCTGGGATACGCCTGTTTTTGGGCGACTGTTCCGCCTCGATGGCTGCTTCATGACTTCGGAGCGGGATGAGTTCTACTATCACGAAAACCTCATTCAGGTGCCGGCAACGGCGCACGCTGGGGTGCGCCGGGCGCTGATCGTCGGTGGGGGCGATGGCGGTTCTGCGGAAGAGTTGCTCAAGTGTCCGACGATCGAGCAGGTGGTGATCGCCGAGCTCGATGAGAAGGTCATCGACATTTCGCGTCGTCATCTTCAGGCGGTGCATCACGGCGCCCTCGATGATCCGCGCGTCGATATCCGCATCGGCGATGGCATGAAGTACGTCAATGAGGATGGGCCTGCCGCCGGTGATCGCTACGATCTGATTGTGCTCGATCTGACCGACCCGGTTGGCCCGGCGGAAGCCTTGTACTCGGCTGATTTCTTCCGCGCCTGCCGCGGGTTGCTGGCCGAAGGTGGGGCCCTGAGCCTGCACATCGGACCGCCGGTGTTTCAGCCCGAGCGGGTTCGCGAACTGGTGCGGCGGCTGCGTGAGGTGTTTGCGGTGGTGCGGCCGTATTTTCTGTACATTCCGCTTTACGGCAGTCTGTGGGGGCTGGCGACTGCCTCCGACACGCTCGATCCGCAGTCCGTGCCCGCCGCCGAGATCGATCGCCGGATTGCGACGCGACGGATCGGGCGGCTTCAACATTACAATGGTGCCGTGCATCAGGCGCAGTTTGCGCTTCCCAATCATCTGCGCGCGCTGCTGGCCTGACCAGGGCAGGCGGCGAGCGCCGTCAGGCCCCGACATCCCGTGAGCTCTTCCACCAACAGCACCCGACGTCCGCCGCAGCGGACGTCCTCTCTTCGGTCTTCGTCTTCCCCCCGCCCATCTTCCCGCCCCCGTGCGGCCGCGCCTGTTGATCGCCCCGATCTGCCTGAAGACAGCCTGGGCTATGCCATGTTGCGTGCTGCTGAACTTGTCGCCCGCGTGCTGGATGGGGGAAACCTGACCGACGCCTTCGAACGCATGGCCGAAGGCCATCCCGGCTGGCCGGAAGGGGTTCGGGGAGCGGTGCGCGATCTGGCCTGGTCGACGCTGCGTGACTACGGACGCGGTGACGCCGTTCTCGATCAGTTTCTGCACAGCCCGCCTGCCGCGGTGATTCATGCGCTGCTGCTCGTAGCCCTGCGTCGCCTGGAGCAGCGCCCCGAGCAGGCGCATACGGTGGTGGATCAGGCCGTACAGGCAGCCACGCTGGCCATGCCGGGCCTGAAGGGTATGGTCAATGGCGTGCTACGCAATGCCTTGCGTCAGCACGCGCAGTGGCCGGGCTGGGTTGAGGCTGATGAAGAGGCACGTCATGCGCATCCGCGGTGGTGGATCGATCGCGTCCGCGCCGATCATCCCGAGCGCTGGCAAGGCGTGCTCGCAGCCGGCAATCAGCGCTCGCCCATGGCTCTGCGTGTCAATCGGCGCCGCGCGACGGTCGATGCCGTGCTCGCCGAACTGGCGGCCGCTGACATTGCTGCGCACACTGTGGCTAATCAGACGATTGTGCTGGACCATGCGGTGCCCGTGGCCCGCTTGCCAGGCTACGCCGAGGGCAGGGTGTCGGTGCAGGACGCCGGTGCACAGTGGGCGGCACACTTGTTATCACCTCAGGCCGGCGAGCGGGTGCTGGATGCCTGCGCTGCACCCGGTGGCAAGGCCGCACACCTGCTCGAGCTCGCGGATGTCGAGCTGCTGGCACTGGAGCTCGACCCGCAGCGTGCCCAGCGTATCCGCCGCAACCTGGATCGCCTTGGGCTGGAGGCCCGAATCCAGGTCGCGGACTGCAGCGACCTGGGCGGTTGGTGGGATGGGCGCCCGTTTGACCGGATTCTGGCCGATGTGCCGTGCTCGGCTTCCGGAGTCGTACGTCGCCATCCCGACATCAAGTGGCTGCGTCGTGACGAGGACATCGCGGCCTTCGCGGCCCAGCAGCGCCGTATCCTGGATGCGCTTTGGCAGACCCTCGCGCCAGGTGGCACAATGCTCTACGTCACTTGCTCGGTATTCGGGCAAGAGAACGCGGTACAAGTCGCCCGCTTTCTCGAACGCCACGCCGATGCCGAACGTCTTTCGATTGAAGCCTTCCCCGATAGTCAGTTGCTGCCCGATGCCGAACATGACGGCTTCTATTTTGCCTCCCTGCGCAAGAAGGCTTGATCGCCTGTTGCGCGCCTGCGCGCTGATGTTGATGCTTGCCCTCACCCAGGGCGTGCGGGCTGATGACGCCCGCATTCTCAGCGCCGAGGTGGTGCGTGGAGATGGCGGCTATGTACTCAATGCCGACATCGATATCGAGCTCAATTCGCGCCTGGCCGATGCGGTGATGCGTGGTGTCTCGCTGTATTTCACAACCGAGTTGCGCATCGAGCGTCCGCGCTGGTACTGGTTGAACGAAGTCGCCGTCGACCGCAGCCTCGAGTATCGCCTCTCCTATCACGCCATCACCCGCAGCTACCGCCTGTCGATTGGCACTATTCACCAGAGCTTCGACACGCTTGAGGCGGCCGTGCGTACCATGCAGCGCGTGCGCAACTGGCAGGTCGCCGAACTCGACCAGATCGTTGCCGGCGTGTCGCACGAGGTGGCGCTGCGCTTTCAGCTCGACACCAGCCAGCTACCCAAGCTTTTTCAGGTGACGGCTGTTGGCAGCCGTGACTGGAAACTTGGAACGGACTGGATGACCTGGACCTTCCTGCCTGGCGCAGCGGGCCTGCGATGAAGCGCATCCTGCTCGCCGTCGCCGCCGCACTGGCCGCCATATCCTTGTTCCTGCTGACCTCGGCCAGCTCGAACACCGATCTGTTCGTCGGCAGCTATCCCTACCTGCTTGCGCTCAACGGTGTGCTGGTCGTCGCCCTGGCAGGCCTGGTGGGCGTGCAGCTGCGCCAGTTGTGGCGCGAGTATCGTGGTCGCGAGTTCGGCTCGCGCCTCAAGTACCGGCTGGTGCTGATGTTCGCGCTGATGGGCGTGGTGCCCGGTCTGGTCGTCTATGCGGTGTCGCTGCAGTTTCTGGTACGCAGCATTCAGTCGTGGTTCGACGTACGGGTCGAGTCGGCGCTGGAGGGGGGCATCGCACTGGGCCAGAACGCGCTCGATTATCTCGTCAGCCAGATCAGTGACAAGGCGGACGACATGGTGCTGGAGCTTGACGGAACGGGGCAGGTGTCGCCCGTGCTGCTCAATCGCCTGCGAGAACAGGCGACTGTCGGCGGTGTTACCGTGATGGCTGCCAACGGTCAGGTCCTCGCGACCGCGGCAGATGCGACGGCCGGGCTCATTCCGGATCTACCAAGCCCGAACCAGTTGCGCCAGGCGCGCCAGTCACGGCACTTCCACGCCGTCGAGAGCCAGTCTGATGGGCGTCTGGTAATCCGCGTGATCGTGCCGATTCCGCTACGTACGCTGGCCGGCGAGCCCAACCTGCTGCAACTGACGCAGGCCGTACCGGAGACCTTTGGACGGCATGCCGAGGCGGTGCAGGAAGCCTATCGCGAGTACCAGCAGCTCACGCTCGGTCGCGAGGGCTTGAACCGCATCTACACGCTGACGCTGACACTGACCTTGTTGCTGGCGCTGCTGACGGCGGTCGCTGCGGCCTTCATCATTGCGCGCCGTCTGGCCGCGCCCCTGCTGATCCTGGCCGAGGGCACGCAAGCCGTTGCGCAGGGCGACTTCAGTCAGCGCCAGGCACTGCCGGCAAGAGACGAGCTCGGTGTGCTGACACAGTCCTTCAACCGCATGACGCGTCAGCTCGAAGAAGCGCGCGCCGCAGCGCAGCGCAGTGGTGCAGCGGTCGAGTCGGCGCGCGCCTACCTTGAGAGCGTGCTCGCCAACCTTTCGACTGGCGTGCTGGCTTTCTCGGCCGAGGGCAAGCTGCGGGCTGCCAACCATGGCGCCATGCAGGTTCTGGGCGATGAGCTGGCGGGCTTCGAGGACATCGCCCTGGCCGAGTGGCCACGGCTGACGCACTTTCGCAACGCCTTGCTTGATGGCTTCGACGCCAATGAGGGCGACTGGCAGGCGCAGATCGAGCTGCCGGTGAAGGACAGCACACCACTGGCGCTGCTGATTCACGGCTCACGACTGCCCGCGGGCTCCGGGGGCGGGCTGGTGGTCGTGTTCGATGACATCTCGCATCTCGTCGCTGCCCAGCGCACTGCGGCGTGGGGCGAGGTGGCGCAGCGTCTTGCCCACGAAATCAAGAATCCACTGACCCCGATCCAGTTGTCGGCCGAACGCCTGGCCTTCAAGCTCGCTGACAAGCTCGATGACCGTGGCCGCGAGATGCTCGAACGCGGCACCACGACGATCGTGAACCAGGTCGAGGCGATGAAGAATCTGGTCAACGCCTTCCGCGAATACGCGCGGCTGCCGGCGCCCCAATTTGCGGCGATCGACCTCAATGCGCTGATCCGCGAAGTGCTGGACCTGTACGAAAGTGCCGCAGCCCTGATCAGGCTCGAACTGGCGCCCGAGCTGCCAAGGGTGCAGGGTGATGCCAGCCAGATCCGACAGGTGATCCACAACATGCTGCAGAATGCGCAGGATGCACTTGCCGGCGTCGCACAGGCAGAATTGCGCGTGATCACCCGGCGCGAGGGCGAACGCGTGGTATTGCTGTTCCGTGACAATGGGCCGGGCTTTCCGGTCGAAGTGCTCGCGCATGCCTTCGAGCCTTACTTCACCACCAAATCGCGCGGCACCGGCCTTGGGTTGGCGATGGTGAAGAAGATCGTGGACGAGCACGGTGGCGACGTCCGGTTGGCCAACCGTGACGGCAGTGGGGCGGAAGTCCGCATCCGGCTGCGCCTGGCCGAAACAAATGGTGAATACTGAACACAATGGCAAAGATACTCATCGTTGACGACGAAGTCGGCATCCGCGAACTCTTGTCCGAGATCCTGCGCGATGAAGGCTACGATATCCTGCTGGCCGAGAACGCCACCACCGCACGGGCAATGCGCAATGCCGGGCGGCCGGATATGGTGCTGCTCGACATCTGGATGCCTGACACCGACGGCATCACGCTGCTGAAGGAGTGGGCGGCGAATGGCCAGCTCAATATGCCGGTGGTGATGATGTCGGGACACGGCACCATCGATACCGCAGTCGAGGCGACCCGTATCGGTGCCATTGACTACCTGGAAAAACCGATCGCGCTGCAAAAACTGCTCGCCGCGGTCAAGCGCGGCCTGCAGCGCCCCCCGGCAGCGGGGGCGCCGGCGCCGCTGACCCTGGCAGCGTTTACGCGTTCGGTGCAGTTGCGTGAATTGCGCCGTCGCGTCGAGCAGATCGCCAACAGTTCGCGCTTGCTGTTGTTGCGGGTTGGCGGTGGCAGCCTCGCCGAGCTGGTCGCGCGCAGCGTGCAGACCAGTTCCGCGGCCTGGGTCGATCTGGCCGCCATTGCCGCGCCGCTCGACATCAGTCAACTGCAGGCGACACAGGGTGGCGTCCTTTTCGTCGGTGAACTGGCGCGGCTGTCGCGTGCGCAGCAGAAGAATCTGGCCTTCGCCGTCGACCGCCTGGACCGGTACGACCTGCGCCTGGTGGTAGCCACCGACCGCAGCGCCGAGGCCTTGCTGACCGAAGGCTGGGAAGAGGCGCTGGTGTCGCGTGTGTTCGAGGTCAGCCTGGCGCCGCCGTCGATTGGTGACGTCCGCGACGATTTGCCCGAGCTTGCCAGTCAGGTGCTGCTGCATCTGGTCGAAGGTGGCGAGGTGCCCTTGCGGCGCTTTTCCACCGCGGCGCTCAATCAGTTGCGCAACCTGCCATGGCCGGGTGGGTATGCTGAATTGCGCGCTGCGGTGAAATCGCTCGCCCTTGGAACGCTCGAAGAGGAGATCGGCGCCGCCGATGTGCGCCGCCTGCTGCCGCAGGATTCGGCTGCAGGGTCGATCGGTGTGTCCTTTGACCAGCCCTTGCGCGAAGCGCGCGAAGCCTTCGAACGCCTCTATTTCGAGCACCACCTGCGGCTTGAAGGCGGCAACATGACGCGGCTGGCCGAGAAGACCGGGCTGGAGCGTACTCACCTTTATCGCAAGCTCAAGCAGCTCGGCCTGCAGGCGGGGCGGCGGCATGAGGAAAATCAATAGGGTGAGTTGATGTTGCGGTGCAATAGTTTGGTTTCGGGATGTTGCGGGGCAGCGTAGAATCGCCCGTTGATACGCATCTCGGACACGCTCGGTGAAGATCATCATTCTCGGTGCCGGACAGGTCGGTGCCTCTGTGGCGGAAAACCTGGTTTCGGAAGCCAACGACATCACGCTCGTCGACACCAGCCCGGAACACCTCGCTGTGCTGCGCGATCGCCTCGAGATTCGCACCGTCTGCGGCAACGCGGCATCGCCAAAGGTGCTGCGCGATGCGGGTGCCGAAGACGCCGACCTGCTGATCGCCGTGACCCAGTCGGACCAGACTAACCTGTGCGCCTGTCGCATCGCCAAGGCGCTGTTCAACCTGCCGACACGCATCGCGCGCCTGCGCTCGACCGACTACGTCGACTACCCCGAGCTTCTCGACGAGTCGAATTTCGCCGTCGATTTCTCGATCTGCCCCGAGCAGGTGGTCACCGACTACATCAAGCGCCTGATCGCTTTCCCCGAGGCGCTGCAGGTGCTGGAGTTTGCCGACGGCGTCGTCAGCCTGATCTGTGTGCGAGCCTTCGAAGGCGGGCCGCTGGTGGGCCATCCGCTGAAGGCCCTCAAGTTTCACCTGCCCAACGTCGAGGTTCGCATCGCGGCAATTTACCGTAACGGCGTTCCGATCATCCCCGAGGGTGACAGCATCATCGCCCCTGGCGACGAAGTCTTCTGCCTTGCCGCCACCGTGCATGTCCGCCAGGTGATGCGCGAGCTGCGCCGGTCGGACAAGCCGATGCGCCGCATCATGATCGCTGGCGGCGGCAACATCGGTTTTCGCCTGGCGCAATCGATCGAAGAGAACTATCACGTCAAGATCCTCGAGATGAAGCAGGAGCGGGCCGAGCTGCTCGCCACCCAGCTGTCCAGGGCGCTGGTGCTGCGCGGCGACTCGACCGATGAAAAGCTCCTTGAGTCCGAGGGCATTGACGAGACCGACCTGTTTGTCGCCCTGACCAACGACGAGGAAGACAACATCATGTCGGCCTCGCTCGCCAAGCGCATGGGCGCGCGTCGCACCCTGGCGCTGATCAACCGCCGGAGCTACGTCGACCTGGTGCAGGGTGGACCGATCGACATCGCCATTTCTCCGGCGCACACCTCGATCGGCACCTTGCTGGCCCACGTTCGCCGCGGTGACGTGGTTGCGGTGCACAGTCTGCGCCGGGGCGCGGCCGAGGCGCTGGAGCTCATTGCCCACGGTAGCCGCAAGGACTCGAAGGTCGTGGGCCGCCCGATCGAGGAGATCATGCTGCCCAAGGGCGCGAGCATCGGCGCCATCGTGCGCGACGAGACGCGTGAGGATGGCCGGGTGGTACGGCGCGAGGTGATCATGCCGCACCATGACACCGTGATCGAAGAGAACGACCACGTCATCGTGTTCTGCACGCACAAACATCTGGTACGTAAGGTCGAGAAGCTGTTCCAGGTCGGCTTCCACTTCCTCTGACGGGCGATCAGCATGCGTGCCTACTACCCCGCATTGAATGCGCTAGGCCTGATCATCATGATCTTCGGCCTGCTGATGGGGTTTCCGCTCGGGGTGTCGGTCTGGCTCGACGATGGCGCGACACTGGCTTACGACAAGGCGGTCTTTGCCACCTTCGTGATCGGTCTGATCCTGTGGGCTCTGACCCGTGGCGGGCGCCGCGACCTGCGGGTGCACGACGGGTTTTTTCTCGTCGCCGCGACCTGGATCGTGTTGCCGTTGTTCGGTGCCCTGCCCCTGCTCGCCTACATTCCGGGGCTGCACTTCACTGATGCCTATTTCGAGGCCGTCTCGGGGCTGACCGCCACCGGCGCGACGGTGTTGTCGGGGCTCGATGACCTGCCGATTTCGATCAACCTTTGGCGCACCTTCATGCACTGGATCGGTGGCATGGGGGTCATCGTGCTGGTGGTGGCAATCCTGCCGTTGCTGGGGATCGGTGGCCGTCAGCTATTCAAGGCCGAGGTTCCGACGCCGATGAAGGACAGCAGTCTCACGCCGCGCATCGCCGAGACCGCCAAGGGCCTGTGGATGACCTATCTGCTGCTCACGGTGGCCTGCGCGCTCAGCCTGTGGTGGGCCGGGCTGGACGGCTGGGACGCGCTGATCCATGCTTTCTCCATCGCCGGCCTGGGTGGTTTTTCGAACAAGGATGGGTCGCTCGGACATTTCGACAATCTCAACGTCGAGCTGGTGACGATCCTGTTTGCGGTGCTCGCCGGCCTCAATTACGCCACGCACTATCTCGCCCTGATGCGGCGCTCGCTGAAACCATACGCGCGCGATCCCGAAATCCCGTTCTACTTTGGCGTGTTGCTGTTCAGCGTTGCCATGTTGACGCTGTACCTGATGTACTGGCAGATCCATGCCGATCCGCTTGCCACCTTGCGCAACGTGGCGTTTCACGTGGTGTCGATCTCGACGTCGCTCGGTCTCGTCATCGACGACTACACCGCCTGGCCGATGTTTGCCCAGCTCTGGTTGCTGTTCATGGGCAGCTTCATCGCCTGTTCGGGTTCGACCGGTGGCGGCATCAAGATGATGCGGGCGATGATCCTGTACAAGCAGGTGTTGCGCGAGATGATCCGCTCGCTGCACCCCAACGCGGTGCGCCCGGTGCGCCTGGGCAAGCAACCGGTGCCCGAGACCATCCTGCATGCAGTGCTGGGCTTCAGCTTCATGTACATGGTGTCCATCGTCAGCCTGACGCTGCTCTTGTCGGCGACCGGGCTGGAACTGATCACTGCCTTTTCCGCCGTGGTTGCCAGCCTTAACAACACCGGGCCCGGACTCGAGGGGGTGGGGCCAGCATCGAACTATCAGGCCCTGACCGTGTTCCACAAATGGGTGCTGGCGTTCACGATGATCCTTGGCCGGCTCGAGATCTTCACCTTTCTCGTCGTGCTGACGCCCGCCTTCTGGCGTCGCTGAGGCGTGCTTTGCCCCCGTTTGATGCGTAACAAGCCCATCGCTGCTGTCGACGGGCGATAATCATGGTTTGTGCCTGAACGACCGCCATAAGGACTCGACGTGAGCCGTCTCAAGAACGACACCTTTCTGCGCGCCCTGCTGCGCCAGCCCACCGACTACACCCCCGTCTGGCTGATGCGCCAGGCCGGACGTTATCTGCCGGAATACTGCGAAACGCGCAAGCGCGCCGGCAACTTCCTCAACCTGTGCAAGAGCCCGGCGATGGCTTGCGAAGTCACGCTGCAGCCGCTGGCCCGCTACGACCTCGATGCCGCCATTCTGTTCTCGGACATCCTCACCGTGCCCGATGCGATGGGTCTCGGCCTGTACTTCGCCGAAGGCGAGGGGCCGCGCTTCGAGCGCCCGCTGAAGGACGAGTGGGAGATCCGCAACCTCAGCGCGCCCGATCCGCACGCCGAACTGCAGTACGTGATGGATGCGGTCAGCGAAATTCGCCGTGCGCTCGACGGCAGTGTGCCGCTGATCGGCTTCTCCGGCAGCCCCTGGACGCTGGCCTGCTACATGGTCGAAGGCGGCTCGTCGAGCGACTATCGCAAGGTCAAGAGCCTGGCCTACAGCCGCCCGGACCTGATGCACCACATCCTTGAAGTCACCGCGCAGGCGGTGGTCAAGTACCTCAACGCCCAGATCGAAGCTGGCGCCCAGGCGGTGATGATTTTCGACTCCTGGGGTGGCGTGCTGTCCGAGGCCGCCTATCGCGAATTCTCGCTGCGTTACCTTGAGCAGGTCGTGTCCGGCCTGATCCGCGAGCGCGACGGCCAGCGCGTGCCCAGCATCGTGTTCACCAAGGGTGGCGGTTTGTGGCTGGAGTCGATCGCTGCGATCGGTAGCGACGCAGTGGGTCTGGACTGGACCATGGACATCGGCCGCGCGCGGCAACTGGTGGGGGACAAGGTGGCGCTGCAGGGCAATCTGGACCCCAACGTGCTGTTTGCTCCGCCCGAGGCCGTGGCCCACGAGACGCGCCGTGTGCTGGACTCCTTTGGCAACCATCCCGGCCATATCTTCAACCTCGGCCACGGCATTTCTCAATTCACCCCGCCCGAGAGCGTGACGGTGCTGGTGGAGACCGTCCACGAGCACAGCCGCAAGCTGCGCGCTCAGGGCTGATGCGGGGTTCGGCCGCCGCCGCTTTTCGAGGGCGGCGACCGCGGTCTGTCAAGCCCGAAATTGCTGTCTGAGGGCTTGACTTATGCACATCGGCCCGATCTGTGCAGGCAAGCGATCCTGGTTTGATATCTTATGCGGCCAAACCAATAAGTGCATGAAAATAAAAGAGTTTTAAAATGCGCAATGTTGGGGCAAGGTGTTCAAAACCCTGACGCTCCGCAGGTTTGAGGGCGATTTGCCCGTCTTTCCCACAAACTTATCCACAGGTTTTGTGGACAAGCCGCGGAGCGGTTTTCCCGCCAATGACTTGCCCTGCGTTTCCCCGGTTCGTTCTCATGAATCGGGCTCAAGGCACTGACGTAAAACGGCTTTCTTGATCTGCCCCCGTGCTGCATGCCCATTATTCGTGTCGCCCTGCCGCTTCCGCTGCCGCAAGTGTTCGATTACCTCGCCACGGATGCGTCCGCGGCGGACGTCGGGCGTTGCGTCAAGGTGCCGTTCGGCCGCGGAGAGCGTAACGGACTGATCGTCGCGCTAGCCTCCGATGCGGACGCCGATCTGGCCACTGAGTCGACCATCGACCCGGCCCGTCTCAAGGCTGTTCACCACATTCAGCGCGACGTGCCGCCCCTGCCCACGGACTGGCTGGAATTGGTCGCCTTTGTCTCCCGTTACTATCACGCGCCGCTGGGCGAAGTTGTGGCGCTCGCGCTGCCGCCCGGCCTGCGCCGTGCCGATGGTGTCAGCGGCGACGACGAAGACCCGCTGCTCGACATTGGCCCGGCAGGCGTGGACGCGCTACAGGCCGCGCGGCGCCCGAGCAAGGCGCTGGCCTTGCTGCGGGGTCTGGCGCAGGACGCCTCGCCCTGGCGGCGCAGCGTGGTGCGCGAGCGTGAGGGCGGCGAGGCAGTCGGCGACCTGCTGCGGCGCGGCTGGCTGGTCGCCGCTGCCGAAGATACACAGCGTCGTGATGCCACGGGCAGTCTGCCCGCACTGACCGCCGAGCAGGACGGCGCGGTACGAGCCATGCTCGAAGCGGGTGAGGGCTTTCGCAGCTGGCTGCTGCACGGTGTTACCGGTAGCGGCAAGACTGAGGTCTATCTGCGCCTTGCCGCGCACGCGCTGGCGCAGGGCAGGCAGGTGTTGATGCTGGTGCCCGAGATCGCACTGACGCCGCAGCTCGAACACCGCGTGGCCCAGCGCTTTGCCGCGGCCAGGGTGGTCAGCCTGCATTCGGGCCTGGCCGACGGCGCCCGTTCGCGTGGCTTCGTCCAGGCCCTTACCGGCCATGCCGACATCGTCCTCGGCACCCGGCTGGCGGTGTTTGCACCGCTGCCGCGACTCGGCCTGATCCTGGTGGATGAGGAGCATGACGCCTCCTACAAGCAGCAGGAAGGCGTGCGCTATTCGGCGCGGGATGTGGCGGTGTGGCGTGCGCGCCAGCGCGACGTGCCGGTCGTGCTCGGGTCGGCGACGCCTTCGCTGGAAACCTGGTACCACGCCCGCAATGAGCGCTATGCGTTGCAGGTGTTGAGCCAGCGTGCCGTGGCGGCGACCATGCCGACGGTGCGCTGCATCGACGTGCGGCGCCTGAAACTGGACGAGGGGCTCAGCCCCGGCCTGCAGGCGGCGATCGCCCAGCGCCTCGCGCGTGGCGAGCAAAGCCTGGTGTTCCTCAATCGGCGCGGCTATGCGCCGGTGCTGTCATGCACGGCCTGCGGCTGGGTGAGTCGCTGTCCGCACTGTTCGGCCAACCTTGTCGTGCATCTGGCCGACCGCCGTCTGCGCTGCCATCACTGCGGCTGCGATGGCGGCATCCCGCACGCCTGCCCCAGCTGTGGCAATCAGGACATTCAGCCCTTCGGCCGTGGCACGCAGCGCATTGAGGCGCGTCTGGCCGAACTGTTCCCGCAGGCGCGCGTGCTACGAGTGGACCGCGATGCGGCGCGCACGCGCAAACAGTGGGAAAGTTTGCTGGCGACGATCGCTGACGGCGGCGCCGACATCCTGGTCGGCACCCAGATCATGGCCAAAGGCCATGATTTTCCGAACCTGACTCTGGTGGGCGTGATCGGCGCCGATGCCTCGCTGCACGCCGCGGATTTTCGCGCCCCGGAGCGGCTGTTCCAGCAATTGATGCAGGTCGGCGGTCGGGCCGGGCGCGGCAAGCTACCGGGTGAGGTGCTGATCCAGACCGAATACCCGGCGCATCCGCTGTACCTGCACCTGGCGCATCACGACTTCGACGCCTTTGCCCGCATGGAACTGCAGGCCCGGCGCAGCGCCGGCTTTCCGCCCTTCAGTCACCAGGCGATGTTGCGCGCTGACGCACCGGCGCTGGACGATGCGGTGGAATTTCTGCGTCACGCCCGCCGCCTGGCGGACGAGCGCGCGCCCGACGGTCTGCGCATCTTTGACCCGGTGCCGATGCGCATGACGCGGCTGGCGCGCCGCGAGCGCGCGCAGCTACTGATCGAAGCGGACCAGCGCAGCCCGCTGCAGGCCTTTCTTGCCGACTGGGTTGCCCAGCTCTACCGTCAGCGCACCGCGCGCGATTTGCGCTGGCAGCTGGACGTCGACCCGCTGGACGTATAGCCGGCCGGGTTGAGACAGGAAAGCTCAGGCGATGCGCTCGACGGCGCTGCGGTAGAGCTCCATCGCCTCTTCGCGGCTATTGGCGCTAACGCCCAGGTCGCGTACCAGGCCGTCGTTGAGGCTGTAGCACCAGGCGTGCACGGTTACGCCCTGCCCGCGGCGCCAGGCTTCGCGCAGCACCGAGGTCTGGCACACGTTCACTACCTGATGGATGGCGTTGAGTTCGCACAGCCGGTCCAGCCGGGCGTCCGGATCGTCGATCTGGGCCAGGCGTGTTTCATGACGGTCGCGCACGTCCTGCACATGGCGCAGCCAGTTGTCGGTAAGACCGGTGCGGTTGTCGTGGAGCGCGGCCTTCACCCCACCGCAGCCGTAGTGCCCCACGACCAGGATGTGCTTAACCCGCAGCATCTCGACCGCATAGTGGATGACCGACAGCGCATTGAGGTCGGTGTGGACGACGACGTTGGCAATGTTGCGATGAACGAAGACTTCGCCCGGCGCCAGCCCGACGATCTGGTTTGCCGGCACGCGGCTGTCGGAGCAGCCAATCCAGAGGTATTCCGGCGATTGCTGATTGATCAGACGGGTGAAGAACTCGGGGTCTTCGGCGTGCATGCGCTCGGACCAGGCCTTGTTGTTGCCAAAGAGGTGTTCGATCGTCTGGGGCATGGT
>DAORUJ010000045.1:0-20804 GCA_035433105.1 Thauera sp. | reverse complement strand
AGCTCTACATGGTCAAGGTCACGCCGCCGCATGGCGTGCCCTATTACCTGATCGACAAGGATGGCAAGGGCCAGATGGTGCGCGAAGACGCGCCCCCCAGCCTGGCGGTGCCGATGTGGGTCATCAAGTCCTGGTGATTGCGCAGACCGCAAGGCGTCGGGGGCTACCCCCGATGTCCGAAAGGAAATCGAGCCCCACCACCAACGTCCGCGATTGCCAGACGCATCGCGGCTTTGCACCGGTCGTGCGGCCTGATGCGCGCGTGCTGGTCCTTGGCAGCATGCCGGGCGCTGCCTCGCTCGCAGCCGGACAGTATTACGCCCATGCGCGCAATGCCTTCTGGCCAATCATGGGCGCGCTGTTCGACGCCGGGCCGGAACGCCCCTACCACGAGCGGCTGGCGCAGCTGAATGCCGCCGGAGTGGCGCTGTGGGACGTCATCGCTGCCTGCGAGCGCAGCGGCAGTCTCGACAGCGCCATCGCGCCCGCCAGCGTCGAAGCCAACGACTTCGTCCGGCTGTTCCGCGATTGCCCGCGAATCAGCCACGTGTTCTTCAACGGTACCGTCGCCGAAACAGCGTTCCGCCGCCATGTGCAGCGCCGCATCGGACTGCCGCCGAACCTGATTCTCATCCGCCTGCCATCGACCAGCCCGGCCCACGCCGCGCGCAGTTTTGATGCCAAGCTTGCAGCATGGCAGAGCGTGCGCGAAGCCGTTCTGCCTTCCGTCACCCCTCTGACCATCGCCGCGCAGGCAGCCTGAGCGCTCAGGCGCTTCTCCCCGGAGTCCGCATGTCCGTCTTCACCCCCGTCCCGGAACCCGTCCTCGCCGACTGGCTGAAAGACTACGCCATTGGCCGGTTGGTCGAACTGAAGGGCATTTCCGCCGGCGTGCAGAACAGCAACTTCTTCGTCACCACCACGCTTGGCCGCTACGTGCTGACTCTGTTCGAAGACCTGTCGCGCGCCGAGCTGCCCTACTACCTGCACCTGATGGCACACCTCGCGCGCCACGGCCTGCCGGTGCCCGGCCCGATCGCCAACCGCGACAACGAATATCTCGGCACCCTGCAGGAGCGTCCGGCAGCCCTGGTCGTACGTCTGTCAGGCAGCTCCGAAATGAACCCCGGCGTGGCCCACTGCGAAAAAATCGGTGCCATGCTCGCCGGACTGCATCTGGCGGGTCAGTCCTATGGCCGCCGCCAGGACAACCCGCGCGGTGCCGACTGGCGCTGCGCCACCGCGACCATCGTGCGCCCCTATCTGACTGCGGCCGGGCAGGCGCTGCTCGACACCGAAGTGGTTTTCCAGGCCACGGTCGATGTCACCGCGCTGCCATCGGGAGCCATCCACGCCGACCTCTTCCGCGACAACGTGTTGTGGGACGAAGAAGGCGGACAGCCGCACATCGGCGGCATCATCGATTTCTACTTTGCCGGTTTCGACGCGCTGTTGTTTGACGTCGCCGTCACCGTCAATGACTGGTGCACCCAGCCCGACGGCCAGCTCGACCCGGCGCGCACCCAGGCCCTGGTCGACGCCTACCACGCCGAGCGCGCGTTCACGGCCGCCGAGCGCGCTGCCTGGCCTGCCATGCTGCGCGCTGCGGCGTTGCGCTTCTGGCTGTCGCGCGCGGCGGACTTCCATCTGCCTCGTGCCGGCGAGATGGTGCTGGTCAAAGACCCCGACGAATACCGCGACATTCTGCGTCTGCGCGCTGCCGGCGTACCGTTCCTGCCACGATGAGCTCCGCGCGCAACCACCACCCGCCTCCGCCCGCGCCGGGCGACGTCGCCCCCGCCCATGCCCTGCAGTGGCTGACAGACGGCTGGAAACTGTTCCTGAAAGCCCCCGTCACCTGGGCGATCCAGGCCTTCATCTTCTTCATCATCATCGCCGCTCTCGGGGTGCTGCCCATCCTGGGCTGGGCCGCCGCGCCAATTGCGCTGCCGGTGCTGGTCGCGGGCATGCTGTCCGGTGCCCAAGTGATCGACCGCGGCGGCGTGCTGCGCATCGACCACCTGTTCGATGGCATCCGCCGCCACGCCGGCAATTTGCTGTTGCTGGGCGGTTTCCACCTGCTCGGCGCCCTGATGGCAGCGCTGATCGCCGCCGCGATCGGCGGCAGCGCCGTGCTGACCGGCATGGTGGTCGGCAACGTGCCCGGCGCCAGCGTGGCAGCAGGCGGCGTGATGCTCGGGGTGCTGGTGTTTACCGTGCTCTGGGTGCTGCTGCTGATGGCACTGTGGTTCGCACCGGCGCTGGTGATGCTGCATGAGGTGGCGCCGCTCGATGCGATGAAGCTGTCTGCCCGCGCCTGCTTTCACAACCTGCTCGCCTTCATCGTGCTGGCCGCGCTGCTCTACGTGCTGGCGTGGGTGGCGATGATCCCCGCCGGGCTGGGCATGCTGGTGTTGATCCCGGTGATCGCCGGCGCCCTTTACGCGGCGTGGAAGGAAACCTTCGCGCCACTGCTGCCCGCGCTGCCTGCACCGCCCGGCGACAGCCCCACTCCAGACTGAATACCCACACATGCAAGCAAACCAACTCCCCTCCTCACGCGGCTGGACCTGGCTGCGCGACGGCCTGCAGCTGTGGCGCAAGAATCCGCCGCTGATCACCTTCGCCGCCTTTGGCTATCTGCTGGTGCTGGTCGTCGTCAGCATCTTTCCCATCATCGGCCAGCTCGTCGCCTCCCTGATCATGCCGGCCCTGTCGGTCGGCGTGCTCAATGCCTGCCGCGCGGTCGACGCCGGGCGCAAGGTAGGGCCCGATGTGCTGCTCTCGGGCTTCCGCACCAATCTGCCGGCCCTGATCGCCATTGGCGGCATCTACCTGATCGGCACCCTGATCGTCTTGCTGCTGGTCTCATTGGTCGACGACGGCACGCTGATGGAAGCGATGCGTGCCGGCCAGATCGATGAAGCCGCCGCCGCGGATTCCAGCCTTGGCTTTGCGCTGCTGGTGGCACTGAGCCTGTCTACACCGCTGATGATGGCCTACTGGTTCGCGCCGATGCTGGCTGCATGGTGGAAGATGCCTGCGCCCAAGGCGATGTTTTTCAGCTTTTACGCCTGCCTGCGCAACTGGCGGCCCTTCCTGGCCTACGCGATTGGCCTGCTGCTGTTTGGCGCCTTCCTGCCGGGCATCCTCATCGGCGTACTGGGCATGGTCTCGCCCACGCTGGCCACGCTGGCCTCCGTCCCGGTGCCGCTGATTCTGGTGCCCGTGCTGTTCGCCAGCTTTTACGCCAACGCCTGTGACGTCTTCGGCCTGCCGGAGGACGGTGCCACGCGCGCCCTTCCTCCAGCCCGAAGTCCTGGCAATGACGACTGAGCATCCCACGGCGGGGGACGCTGACGTCCAGCCCGCCGACGACGCGCAGGCGCCGCTTGGCCTGCTCGGCGGCACCTTCGACCCGATCCACCTCGGTCACCTGCGCCTGGCCGAAGAGGCTCGCGAGGCCCTGGCGCTGCAGCGCGTGCGGCTGATTCCGGCCGGTCGACCACCCCACCGCGACGCCCCCGGCAGCACCGCCGAGGATCGTCTGGCAATGGCCAGGCTCGCCGCCGCCGGCAACCCCGGCTTCGAAATCGACGACAGCGAGGTACGCGCGGCGCACAAGAGCTACACCGTGCTGACACTCGAGCGTCTACGCGCCGAACTCGGCCCGCAACGCCCGCTGGTGCTGATCCTCGGTGCTGACGCCTTCGACGGCCTGCCCGACTGGCACCGCTGGCAGGAGTTGTTCGCACTCGCCCACATCGCCGTTGCCAACCGTCCCGGCTACGCACCCCATGCCCGCAGCGAACCCGCCCCGCTGACCCCTGCAACGCCGACATCTGCACGCCTCGCGCCCGCCATGTCGTCACCTGAGCTCATCGCCGCCTGCCACGACCGCCACACGACCGACCCGGCCGATCTCCGAACCACGCCCGCCGGCCGCGTCATTGCTTTCGACATGACCCCGCTGGCCATTTCGGCGACACTGATCCGTGGGCTGATCGGCGACGGCCGCAGCGCCCGCTATTTGCTGCCCGATTCGGTTCTCGACTATATTGCCGCGCACCCGCTTTACCAGAAATAGGGATCTGTCCCCTGTTTGCTCTGCCACCCTCCTCCAACCTTTTCGGAACTGATCTCCTCTTGATGGATACTCCCGCCCTGCAGCAACTCGTCGTTTCCGCCCTTGAAGACATCAAGGCGCGCGACATCGAAATCATCGACACCTCGCGCAACACCCCGCTGTTCGACCGCATCATCGTCGCCAGCGCCGAGTCGGGCCGCCAGACCCGTGCGCTTGGGCGCCACGTGCATGACAAGGCGCGCGAAGCTGGCGCCGACGTGCTCAGCATCGAAGGCGAGGAAACCGGCGAATGGGTGCTGGTCGATCTGGGCAGCATCGTGGTCCACATCATGCAGCCCGCAGTGCGCACCCACTACCGCCTGGAAGAACTGTGGAACACCGCGCCTTCAGCGCGCAAAGCCGCTCGCGCGGACGCGGGCGAGTGAGTTGAGGCTTCTGGTCGTCGCCGTTGGCCATCGCATGCCGTCCTGGGTCGAGGCCGGCTTCGACGAGTTCGCGCGCCGCATGCCGCGCGAACTACCCCTGCAACTGGTCGAAGTGAAGGCCGAGCCGCGCACCAGCGGCAAGACGGTGGACGCAATGATGACGGCCGAGTCCGCGCGCATCGAAGCCGCACTGCCGCCACGCTGCCGGCGTGTCATCCTCGACGAGCGCGGCGCCGATCTGAGCACGCTGGCGCTGTCGCGCAAGCTGGAAGCCTGGCAGGGCGAAGGCCAGGACGTGGCGCTGATCGTCGGCGGGCCGGATGGCCTCGCACCGGCGTTCAAGGCCGCGGCCCACGAAGCGATCCGCCTCTCCAGTCTGACCCTGCCGCACGCCTTGGTGCGCCCACTGCTGGCCGAGGCGCTGTATCGCGCCTGGACCGTGTTGTGCAAACACCCCTATCACCGCGAATGAACTGCACAAGCGACCGCCAGCGATGAGCCCACGCATCTACCTCGCCTCCCAGAGCCCCCGCCGACGCGAACTGCTGCGCCAGATTGGCGTGCAATTCGACGTAATGACCTTTCGCAGCGGCGAACGCGGCGAAGATGCCGATGTGGACGAAACACCGTTAGCCGATGAAAAGGTCGAGCGCTACGTCGAGCGCCTGGCCTTGACCAAGGCCGAGGCCGGTGTGCGCCGCGTCCTGTGGCGCAAGATGTTGCCCCGCCTGGTACTGGCCGCCGACACTACGCTGGAAGTGGACGGCGAAATCATCGGCAAGCCGGTCGACACGCGTGACGCCCACGCCATCCTGCGCCGTCTCTCCGGTCGCAGCCATCGCGTGCTGACGGCGCTGGCCTTGAGCGATGGCAAACACACCCGCAGCGCGCTGTCGATCAGCACGGTGAAGTTCCGCGAGCTTTCCGACGCCGACATCCGCCACTATGTCGCCAGCGGCGAACCCATGGACAAGGCCGGGGCCTACGGCATACAGGGCAAGGCGGCGATCTTCGTTGCAGAGATTCACGGCAGCTACTCCGGAATCATGGGCCTGCCGCTGTTCGAAACCGCGCAACTGCTCGAGGCCTTCGGCTATCCTCTATAGTCCGCGCGCGATGAGCCATGCGCAAGGGCGGCCCGCATCGCAATACGGGCCGCCCTTGCGCATTTCCCATTGAACCAGGCTGTCATGAGCACCGAATTCCTCATCAACTTCACCCCGCAGGAAACGCGGGTCGCTATCGTGGAACAAGGCGTGGTGCAGGAGCTGCACATTGAACGCACCGCCAGCCGCGGCATCGTCGGCAACGTGTATCTGGGCAAGGTGGTGCGGGTGCTGCCCGGCATGCAGTCGGCCTTCATCAACGTTGGTCTGGAGCGCACCGCCTTCCTGCACGTCGCCGACATCTGGAGCGAGCGCCAGAATGGTGAGCCGGCGCGCCCGATCGAGCGCATCCTGACCGAAGGCCAGAGCCTGATGGTGCAGGTACTGAAGGACCCGATCGGCACCAAGGGCGCGCGGCTATCGACGCAGATCAGCCTGGCTGGCCGCCTGCTGGTCTATTTGCCACAGGAAAAGCACATTGGCATTTCGCAGCGCATCGAGGACGAAGCCGAACGTGAAGCCCTGCGCGCCCGTCTTATCGCACTGGTGCCCGCTGACGAGCCCGGCGGCTACATCGTGCGCACCATGGCGGAATCCGCCTCCGACGCCGAACTGGGCGCCGACATCGCCTATCTGAGCAAGCTGTGGGGCGAAATCGGCAACCGCACGACCGGGCTGCTCCCACCCCAGCTGTTGCACGAGGACCTGAGCCTGGGCCAGCGTGCGCTGCGCGATCTGGCCAACGAGGAAACCGCGCGTATTCAGGTCGATTCACGGGAGAACTTTCAAAAACTCACCGCCTTTGCCGAAGAGTACTCACCGAAAGTCCTGCCCCTGCTCGAACATTACAGCGGCGAACGTCCGCTGTTCGAGCTCTACAACGTCGAAGAGGAAATCCAGAAGGCACTCGCCCGCCGCGTGGACCTGAAGTCCGGCGGCTACCTGATCATCGACCAGACCGAGGCAATGACCACCGTCGATGTGAACACGGGCGGCTTCGTCGGCGCCCGAAACTTCGACGACACCATCTTCAAGACCAACCTCGAGGCCTCGCAAGCCATCGCCCGCCAGCTACGGCTGCGCAACCTGGGCGGCATCATCATCATCGACTTCATCGACATGGAAAACATCGAACACCGCGACATGGTGCTCGACGAGTTCCGCAAGGCGCTGTCGCGCGACCACACCAAGATGAGCATCAACGGCTTCACCGCACTCGGTCTGGTGGAGATGACGCGCAAGCGCACGCGCGAGTCGCTGGCCCACCTGCTATGCGAGTCCTGCCCCACCTGCAGCGGTCGCGGCGAAGTCAGGACCGCGCGCACCGTGGCCTACGAAATCCTGCGCGAATTGCTGCGCGAGGCGCGTCAGTTCAACGCCAGGGAGTTCCGCGTGCTCGCCGCGCCCGACGTGATCGACCTCTTCCTCGACGAGGAAAGTCAGTCGCTGGCCATGCTGTCGGACTTCATCGGCAAGAAAATCTCGCTCCATGCCGAGGCCAGCTGCACGCAGGAACAGTACGACATCGTGCTGCTGTGAGTGCGGCACTCATGACATTCGGGCAGGAGACAGGTCAATGAACGATCAGAAGAAGGTCGTCATCATCGCCGGGCCGAACGGGGCTGGAAAGACAACTTTTGCGAGAGAGTTCCTACCCAATGAGGGCCACTGTCCAAATTTTATCAATGCGGATCTGATCGCGGCCGGCTTATCGCCATTTGCGCCCGAGCAGGCATCCGTCAAGGCCGGACGGCTGATGCTAAAGTCCATCAAGGAGCACGCGTCACACGGACGCAGGTTCGCACTCGAGACGACGTTAAGCGGTCTGGGATACGCGCGCGCCATCCCAGGCTGGCGGGCCCTGGGATATCACGTCAAGCTACTAATTAACTGCCCGATGCAGAAACAGCCATCGCCCGCGTTGCCGAACGAGTCCGTCAAGGCGGTCATCACATTCCGGAGTCAGTCATCAGAAGGCGCTTCGAGAGCGGACTCAGGAACTTCCTCGAGACGTACCAGCCTCTGGTAGATGTCTGGCTACATTTCGACAACTCCGGCGATGTACCGAAACTGATCGATTGGAGTGAGAAATGAACAAGGTTCCGCTATCGAACGCGCGTGACGAGGATGCTCGGCATATCGAGGCGGCTCTTGTGCGTGCAGCTCGCAGAGCTCGGGTCATCGCCGCACAAACCCGGACTCGAATCGTCATCGTACGAAACGGCAAACTCGTCAGGGATCTCGTCGAACCATTCGCGGAAGATGTCTTTGCCGACGTGCAGGCAGACCCCGAAGCAGACAGATCTCCTCGCTGAACACGGCCCAACGAGCCTGGCCCAGCGCTAGCAGTGTGACTGTCGAGCCCTGTTTTTCACTGTTAGGCTGCCACTGCCTCGCAGTCCTGGCGCGGTCCAGTCAGATTCCCAGATAGCGCGTCCACAGCTCGCGCTGCGCATCCAGTTCGGGCGAACTGCCTTGCCAGACGATGCGGCCGCGCTCCAGGATCAGGTTGCGATCGGCCAGCGGCAGCAGCTTGTCGACATACTTGTCGACCACCAGCGTAGTCTGGCCCTGCGCCTTCAACAGCGTCAGGCAACGCCAGATCTCGTCGCGGATCACCGGCGCCAGCCCTTCGGTGGCTTCATCCAGAATCAGCAGGCGCGGGTTGGTCGACAGCGCGCGCGCAATGGCCAGCATCTGCTGCTCGCCGCCCGAGAGTTGGTTGCCCATGTGCCCGGCACGCTCGGCCAGGCGCGGAAACAGCCCATACAGGCGCTCCAGCGTCCACGGCTCGGCCACGCCGTTGCGGGTGTCGGCAAAGGCGAGCAGATGTTCGCGTACCGTCAGGTTGGGAAAGCACTGCCGGCCTTCGGGCACGATCGCCACGCCCAGACGGGCAATGCGGTCGGCACGCAGGGCATGGATGGGTTGGCCGTCAAAATGGATCTCGCCGCGCTGCGGGCGCAGACCGCCAACCAGCGTCCTGATTGTGGTGCTCTTGCCCATGCCGTTGCGGCCGAGCAGCGCCACGATCTCACCCGGCTGAATGGCAAAATCGATCCCGAACAGAACCTGGCTGGCACCGTAGCCAGCCTCCAGACCACGACAACTCAGCAAGGGGGTGGGCTTCACGCCGCCTCCTGGGGGCGGAGCCCTCGCAAGCTGCCGGCGGGCGAGAACGAAAGACGAATCACGCCTGCGCCTCCATGCCCAGGTAGACCGACTGCACCTCCGGATGTCCTTTCACATGCGCAGCGTCGCCCGAGGTCAGCACGCGGCCATACACCAACACCGAGATGCGGTCGGCAAGCTGGAACACCGCATCCATGTCGTGCTCGATCAGCAGGATGGCGACTTCCCGACGCAGGCGATCAATCAGCGTGATCATGTGCACGGAGTCTTCCGGCCCCATGCCCGCCATCGGCTCGTCGAGCAGCAGCAGCTTGGGCCGCGCAGCGAGCGCGAGCGCCACGTCCAGCCGCTTCTGCATGCCGTGCGCCAAGGTCCCTGCCGGGCGGTCAAGCACTTCGCCCAGCCCGACCTTGTCGGCCAGCGCCAGCGCCCCATCCATGAGCGCCGTTTCGGCCGCGCGCCGGCGCAGGCAGCGGAAACTCGAGCCCGCCCGGGCCTGCACCGCCAGCAGCAGATTGTCACGCACCGAATCATTGCGGAACACGCTGGCAATCTGGAAGCAGCGCGCCAGGCCATGCCGGACGCGCTGCTGCGGAGCCATCACGGTGAGATCGACCCCGCCCAGCAACACACGACCGCCATCAGCCGGCAGCAGGCCGGAAATGAGATTGACCAGGGTCGACTTGCCGGCGCCGTTCGGCCCGATCAGGGCATGGATCTCACCCGGCATCACCGTCAGGCTGACATGGTCGGTGGCGAGCAGGCCGCCGAAGCGCTTGACCAGACCTTCGGCCACGAACAGGCTCATGCCGAACCCCCCGACACCGCGTCGCGTCGCTCGAACAAAGCTGCCAGCCCCTGCGGCGCGAGGAACACGACGAGCAGCAACAACACGCCGAGCGGCCAGTGCCAATAGTCGGTGTAGACCTTCAACACCTCCTCCAGCGTCAGCCACACCGCCACCCCCAGCGCTGCACCCCAGCGCCGGCCGGCACCGCCCAGCATCACCATCACCAGCAACAACACCGATTGGGTCCAGTGCATCAGCGACGGGCTGACATAGGCGTTGTGGCTGGCAAGCAGGCCGCCGGCCAGCCCCGCCACTGCCCCCGCGGCAACGAAACCTGCGAGCTTGAGCCGATACACCGGGTAGCCGAGGGCAAGCATGCGTGTCTCATTGTCGCGAATGCCGCGTAGCGCATGGCCGTAGCGCGAATGCGCGACGCGGCTGAAGCCGGCAAACAGCAGCGCGGCAATGCCCAGCACCACCCAGTAGAAGACATCCGGATGGGCGCCATCCAGCCAAGCGCCCATCTCGAGCGGGGTGTACAGCCCATAGCCATCGTCACCGCCATAGGTGCGCAGCGACACCGCCAGGTAGTAGAGCATCTGCGCGAAGGCGAGCGTGATCATGATGAAATACACCCCGCGTGTGCGCAGCGACACCGCACCAATCAGACCCGCAAACGCAGCGCCCACGACCAGCGCCCCGCCCCATGCCAGCCAGGCGGACGACACGCCAGCGTCAACCAGCGCAACCACCGTATAGGCGCCCACGCCAATGAAGCCGGCGTGACCCAGCGCCGCCATGCCGCCGTAGCCAAGAATGAAGTTCAGGCTGGTCGCCGCCATCGCCACGATCAGCAGACGGCGCACGAAGCCGACGTAGTATTCCAGCCCCAGCGCCGGCGCCAGTAGCGGAAACACCGCCAGCACCGCCAGCACGAGCCAGGGCAGGCGGCGCACGAGGCCGGGAAAGCGGCTGGCGAAGACAGGGTGCAAGGACCACAGCGCAGGATTCGACACTACAAGCCTCAGGCGCGGGCGGGGAACAGGCCCGCAGGTTTGAGCGTAAGCACCGCTGCCATCAGCAGGTACATCGCAATGCCGGCCAGCGCCGGCCCGAGATCGGCCGCCACCGCAGGCGGCAGCACCGCGCGCAGCGCTAGCGGCAAAAATGCGCGGCCGGCGGTGTCGACCAGACCCACCAGCAGCGCGGCAACGAAGGCGCCACGGATCGAGCCGATGCCACCGATGACGATGACCACCAGGGCCGGGATCAGGATGGCCTCGCCCATGCCGATCTGCACTGAACTGATCGGCGCCATCAGTGCCCCGGCCAGCGCCGCCAGCGCCGCGCCGAGCGCAAACACGAAGGCGAACACCGCCCCCACGCGCACGCCCATGAACTCGGCCATCTGCCGGTTCGAGGCGCCGGCTCGCACCAGCATGCCGACACGCGTGCCATGCACCAGCAGGTAGAGCCCAAGGGCGACCAGCAGGCCGGCGCCGATCAGCAACAAGCGGTAGGCCGGATAGGGCAGACCCTCGAGCAGCTGCACCGGCCCGGCGAGGGCTGCGGGCGTCGACGCCATCACGGGCGCCACGCCCCACAGTGCCTTCACCGCGTCGTCGGCGATCAGGATGATGCCGAAGGTGGCGAGCACCTGGGCAAGATGGTCGCGCCGGTACAGCCGGCGCACGATGAGGATTTCGAGCACGGCCGCCACCGCCACGGTGACGAGCACCGCGGCCAGTACCGCGCCGGCGAACGAGCCGCTGGCCACATGCACGCGCGCGGCAACATAGGCGCCAGCCATGTACAGCGAACCGTGGGCGAGGTTCATCGTGTCCATGATGCCGAACACCAGCGTCAGGCCGGCGGCAATCAGGAACAGCATCAGGCCGTAGCCCAGACCATTGAGCACTTGCTCGAAGACGAAAATGGCATCCATCGGGGGGTGAATCCGCAGCGTGGCACAGCGCGGGAACAGGGCCCCGCGCCCCTGCGTCTTACATCTTGCAGGCGCCGACGTAGGCGTCCTGGTGCTGCTCAAGCGTGGTGCCCACCAGCTTGTTGGTCAGGCGGCCTTCCGCATCCTTGCCGACTTCGCGCAGGTAGTAGTTCTGCACCGGAAAATTGTTGGCGCCGTACTTGAAGTCACCACGCACCGACTTGAAGCTCGGGTTCTTCAGTGCCTTCAACACCGCCTCGTGGTCATCGATCTTGCCGCCGACGTCGCGCACGGCAGCATCCATCGCCATCAGCGTGTCGTAGGCCATCGCCGCATAGACCGAGGGGTAGCGGCCGTCGTACTTGCTGCGGAAGGCGGCGACAAACTCGGCATTGGCGGGCACCTTCAGGTCATGCGTCCAGTGCGCGGTATTGAGCACGCCGATCATCGGCTCGCCCACGGCCTGGATCACGTCCTCGTCGGCGGAGAAGCCGGGCGCGATCAGCGGCAGATCCTTCAGGCCACCGCCGACGAACTGCTTGACGAAATTGATGCCCATCGCGCCCGGCAGGAAGAAGAACACCGCATCCGGCTTCGCAGCGCGGATCTGGGCGACCTCGGCGGCGTAGTCGATCTGGCCGAGCCTGGTGTAGATCTCGTCCTTCACCTCACCCTTGTACAAGCGCTTGAAGCCGTTGAGGTGATCCTTGCCGGCCGGGTAATTGGGCGCGATCAGCACGACGTGCTTGTAGCCCTTCTCGTTGGCGACCTTGCCCGCGGCCTCGTCATAGGTGTCGTTCTGGTACTGGGCAAAGAAGTAGGGGTTGCAGCGCTCGCCGGCATACGCGCTGGGCCCGGGGTTGCTCGACAGATAGGGCACTTTGGCCGCGAACAGGGCCGGCCCGACCGCGAGCGCAGCATTCGAGCCGATCGGGCCGGTGAAGAAATTGATCTTCTCGCGCTGCAGGTAGCGGGCCACGAGCTGATTGGCCTGCTCCGGGCTGCCGCCGAAGTCGGTGCGCAGAAACTCGGCCGGCTGGCCGCCAAGCTGTCCACCCAGTTTTTCGATCGCCAGCTCGAAACCGTCGCGCGCTTCGGCACCCAGTGCCGAGAACGGGCCGGAGATGTCCAGCGCGATGCCGACCTTGATGTCGGCGGCGTGAGCGGAAGCCAGGACGGCGGTGGCGCCGCACAGCGCCAGGGCGACGGCCAGGTTCTTCATCTGCAGCATGCGGAGCGCTCCTCACTTGTTTTTACAGGGCTGCACAGCACCACAAAAGCGCCGCGCAGGATCGGCACGATGCGTGCCTTCAGGCAAATTTGCCCGATTTTAGCCTGAGCACAGCGGTGGGCAGCAGGAAATCGCCGCCGCATCGCCGGCGCCTTGCACTCTCGACGCCCTATTGGCCCCGCCACGAGCCTGGAAGGGCAGGCCCGTCAGCGCACCGCAGTCGGGCAAAGCGAGCGCCAGCGATCAACTGTATGCAATTTCACCTGTAGGCACGGGCAGCGGCGGGTGGCGCTGCTAGACTTGCGCATCCCAAACTGCCTGCTGCCCAGCACCGCAATCATGATCGGACGCATCACCGGTACCCTGCTCGAAAAGAACCCGCCGCAGATTCTCATCGACGTGCAGGGCGTCGGCTACGAGGTCGACGTGCCGATGAGCACCTTCTACGGCCTGCCTGCCACCGGCGCCCAGCTCAGTCTGCACACCCATCACGTAGTGCGCGAAGACGGCCATTTCCTGTTCGGCTTCGCCACCGGCGAGGAGCGCGCCGCCTTTCGCCAGTTGCTCAAGGTATCGGGCATCGGCGCACGCATGGCGCTGGCGGTGCTGTCCGGGCTGTCGGTAAACGACCTCGCGCAGGCGGTGGCGCTGCAGGAAGCCGGGCGCCTGGTAAAGATCCCCGGCATCGGCAAGAAGACTGCCGAGCGCCTGCTGCTTGAGTTGCGCGACAGACTTGGCAAGGCGCTGCCGAACATCGCCGGCGCCCGCCTGCCGGTCACGCCGGGCGCGCTGCCTGATGCAAAGAGCGACATCCTCAACGCGCTGCTGGCGCTGGGCTACAACGAGCGCGAGGCGCTGGGCGCGATGAAGGGTCTGGCCGAGGAAGTCGGCGTGTCCGACGGCATCCGCCAGGCGCTGAAGCTGC
The DNA here is from genome assembly GCA_035433105.1 of Thauera sp. Classification (GTDB taxonomy): domain Bacteria; phylum Pseudomonadota; class Gammaproteobacteria; order Burkholderiales; family Rhodocyclaceae; genus Thauera. The sequence goes on along the minus strand of DAORUJ010000045.1, from coordinate 7,163 downwards.
TGTCCAAGGGCTAAACTGGCGCCATGATCGAAACTGACAAGCTGCGAGCCGGCAGTCCCGAACGCCTGATTTCCGCCCAGCCCGCCGACCGCCAGGAAGACGCCATCGAGCGCGCGCTGCGCCCCAAGCGCCTGGCCGAATACGTGGGCCAGGCCAAGATCCGCGAACAGCTCGAGATCTTCATCCAGGCCGCGCGCAAGCGCAGCGAGGCGCTCGATCACGTGCTGCTGTTCGGCCCGCCCGGGCTGGGCAAGACCACGCTGGCCCACATCGTCGCCGCCGAGATGGGCGTGAACCTGCGCCAGACCTCGGGGCCGGTGCTGGAGCGCGCGGGCGACCTGGCCGCGCTGCTGACCAATCTCGAACCTCACGACGTATTGTTCATCGACGAGATCCACCGCCTGTCGCCAGTGGTCGAGGAAATCCTCTACCCGGCGCTGGAAGATTTCCAGATCGACATCATGATCGGCGAAGGCCCGGCGGCACGCTCGGTCAAGCTCGACCTGCCGCCCTTCACCCTGGTCGGCGCCACCACCCGCGCCGGCATGCTGACCAACCCGCTGCGCGACCGCTTCGGCATCGTGTCGCGGCTGGAGTTCTACACACCGGAAGAACTCGGCTTCATCGTCAGCCGCTCGGCACGCCTGCTCAAGGTCGAGATCGACGACCGCGGCGCACTCGAAATTGCGCGCCGCGCGCGCGGCACGCCGCGCATCGCCAACCGCCTGCTGCGCCGGGTACGGGACTATGCCGAAGTAAAGGCCAATGGCGACATCACCACAGCGGTGGCCGATGCCGCGCTGCACATGCTGGACGTGGACACCCTTGGCCTCGATATCATGGACCGCAAGCTGCTGTCGGCGATGCTGGAAAAGTTCGGCGGTGGCCCGGTCGGCCTGGACAACATTGCGGCGGCCATCGGCGAATCCACCGACACCATCGAGGATGTCATCGAACCCTACCTGATCCAGCAGGGCTATCTGCAGCGCACACCGCGGGGGCGAATGGCCACGCCTTCGATCTGGCAACACTTCGGGCTGGCGCCGCCGCGCACGGGCGGCGACCTGTTCGAGGCCTGAGAGCACCCGACCATGCGCTCGCTGCAGATGGTGATGTTCATGCTGTGCGTGGTGGGCGGGCTATTCCTGCTGACCCAGGCGCCGCCCTTTTTCATGCCGGCACGCGGCAACCCGGCCATCGGCCTGCAGTTCGGCACCACTGCCTCACGCCTGCTCGGTGCGGGCCTGCTGGCGCTTGCCGCCGTGGGCGGACAATACCTGCGAGCCATGTACTACAGCGAGGAACGACGGCTACCCAACGGTGCGGGACAGCGCCGATACTTCGCGTCCCTGCTGCTGGCGCTGGCGCTGATCACCGGGGCCTTGCTGACAGCGGAACGCGGCCCCAACCCGGACTACCGTGCACGCGGCACTGCCGGGTCAGGCCCTTAGGCGAGCCCAGATTCGGCGATTCAACGAGCGACTCATTCAGCGTCTCGGGGAGGCGCTTCGGCAGGCTCGTGTTCGGCCATCAGCGCACGCAAGCGATCGGCGGTGTCGATCATCTCGATCAGTTCGCGCGAACTCAGGACGGCGCCGAAATGCTCGAGCGCGGCCGCCGTGATGAACAGGTGACCATTGTCGCGACGTGTCACCCAGCCGAGCTCGACCAGTCGTACGATCTTGCGCCGCACGGTTTCGCGTGGCAGTCCGGTGACCGCCGCAATGGAATAGGCATTACAGGGGCGGAAACGCGCCTGCGACATCAATCCGTCAGCCGAAACTGGCTCCTGACCGTCTGGCGTATCCCCAACCGATTTCGCGGTGCTGTTTTCGAGCGCCCCGATATTGTGCAAGCCAATTTCGCCCAACAGGATGGGCAGCAGGATATCGCGGTCGAATTCGTCGAACCAGCGACGCAGGTTGCGGATCTCGTGACGGACCAGCACCACCACCACGGCGCGCATTGCCGAACGCGACCAGCTACCGGTCGATTGCGCTGTGCCGGCCGCAACGTCCTGAGTCGACACCCCCTTGGGGCTGGCTTTGTTTGGCATGTTTTACCGGAACGCATCCCCCCTGCGGGACGATGGCACGTTCATCCATCCTGAGTTATTGCTGCATGCATGAATTCGTCAGCATATCCCGGCTTCGCACGACCTCAGCCTTTGGCAATGCCCAATATGGGCAAAATTAGCATAATTGACATTCACTTCCGTGCGCGCGGATGAGCCTTGTCGTAGACCTGCGCCAGATGCTGGAAATCGAGATGGGTGTACACCTGCGTGCTGCGAATGCTGGCATGGCCGAGAAGCTCCTGGACCGCACGCAGATCGCCACTCGATTGCAGCAAGTGGCTGGCAAAACTGTGCCGCAGCATGTGCGGATGGACATGGATGCCGAGGCCGATCAGGCGAGCACGGTGGGCAAGCCGGCTGCGGATGCCCGCTGACGACAGGCGCGCGCCGGTGCGCGACACGAACAGCGCCTTCTCGGCCGCTGCCGCCACCTGTCCGCGCACCGCCAGCCAGGCCCGCACCGCGTCCAGGGCCTTGCCGCCCACCGGCACGCTGCGCTGGCGCTGGCGCTTGCCAGTCACGTTGACCAGGGCTTCAGTCAGATCCAGGCCGCCGCCCACATCGAGCGCAGCCAGTTCGGCAAGGCGCAGGCCGGATGAATAGAACAGCTCGAACATCGCCACGTCACGCACCTCGAGCAGGCTCCCGACCTCAGCCTCCAGCAGGGCCTGGGCCTGGTCGGGCGAAAGGGAACGCGGCAGGGTGATGGGCGATTTGGGGGCACGGATACCCTCTACCGGGTTGGCGCGCACGCCATGGTGGCGCGCCAACCAGCGGTAAAGCCCGCGCCAGGCGGAAAGATGGCGCGCAATCGAACGCCCCGACAGCCCCTGGCCATGCAGGCGGCCAACAAAGCGGCGAATGTCTTGCGGTGCAAGCGTCGCGAGGGCACGCCCGTCGGCGAGCTGCAACAGCGCCTCGACATCACGGCGGTAGGCCTGCAGGGTCAGCACCGCGGCGCGGCGCTGGCTGGCAAGCCAGCCAAGCCAGGCCTCGGCCTCGGGGGGCAGCACGATCACTTCAGGCACGGAGCGGGGAGCGGGCTTCACACGCCGGGCCCGATCGCGTCAGCCGTGAGCGGCAGACGACAACGCCGCCGCCGCCAGATCGCCAATGCGGCTAAGGTACAGGGTGCCCATGTCGGCGTAAAAGCGTTCGCTCTCGGCACTGCCCAGCGCCAGCAAGCCAAAGGCTGCGCCCCGGCGCCGAAGCGGAATCAGGGCAACCGAACGCAGGTGCGGCGCCGCCTCGCCGAAGCAGGCCAGCACGTCCATGTGCTCGGGCGCACCGCAGTAGGGATGACGCAGCGCATCGAGCTGGCGGCGAACCTGCTCGCTCAGGCGCGCTGAATCGACCGGATCCGCCGCCAGCCCCCAGGTTTCGAGCGCGACATGTGGCACTGAAAAGTCTTCCCGCAGGCTGAGGATCAGCGCATGGCGCACCGCTTCCACGCTGCCAGGCTCAAGCAGGGCCACGGCCAGGCGATGCACCTTGGTACTGATGTCGTCATTTTCCTCGCCAAAGCGGATCAGTTCGGCGAGCTTGACTTCGAGCTGACGAATCTTGTCGCGCAGGGCGTAGAGCTGGCGCTCGGCAAGCGAAATGGCCTGGCCACCATGCTGCGGATGCGGCACGGTCAGCTGAGTGAACAGCTCCCCATGATGGGAGAGAAAATCAGGGTTGTCGCGCAGATAGCGGGCGACGTCGTCGGCATTCATGTTCATCACTCCGGTCGGGCGCGCAAGGCGTCCGGGATCAGCTATTGGGCAGGCGGCCGGGATACCGGCCAGCCTTCAGTCAAGCACCATCTCGCCGTCGAAAACAGTCACGGCCGGTCCGGTCATCCGCACCGGCCTACCCGGGCCAGCCCAGGCAATCTCGAGTTCGCCACCACGGGTCTCCACCCGCACTGGCGACGCCACCAGGCCGCGCAGGATGGCGGCGACCACTGCGGCACAGGCGCCGGTGCCACAGGCCAGGGTCTCGCCCGCGCCACGCTCGAACACGCGCAAACGCACGCGATGCAGATCGACCACCTGCAGAAACCCGGCATTGACCCGCGCCGGAAAGCGTTCATGACGCTCGATCAGGGCACCCTGCACGGCCACCGGCGCCGCATCCACGTCGGCCACCACCTGTACCGCGTGCGGGTTGCCCATCGACACCGCGGTGATCGCCACCGTGGCATCACCCACCTCCAGCGGCTGGACCACTGCGTCGGATTCGGACAGGAAGGGAATCCTCGCCGGCGCCAGCTCGGGCACGCCCATGTCGACCGTCACCAGTCCGTCCTCACGCAGGCGCAGGGTGATGATGCCCGAGCGGGTTTCGACGCGGATCTCGCGTTTGTTGGTGAGACGCTGCTCATGCACGAAACGCACGAAGCAGCGCGCGCCATTGCCGCACTGCTCGACCTCGCCACCGTCGGCATTGAAGATGCGGTAGCGGAAATCGACACCCGGCTGGCTCGCCGGCTCAACCACCAGCAACTGGTCGCAGCCGACACCAAAGTGGCGATCGGCGATTGCCCTGACGCGAGCCGGGGTGAGCTCAAGCGGGACACGCGTCGCATCGATGACGACGAAGTCATTGCCCAAGCCATGCATCTTGGTGAAGCGCAGTTTCATCGCAGCTCGGTCAGCAAGGGACGGGCGCCGCCCGCAAAGCGCAATTGTCCTCTACCGCGCCGGCCAGCGTCCACCGCGAGGCGGTTCAGTAAATGCGCGGCTCGCCTTCCGGGCGGGTCTTGAAACGGCGATGCACCCAGTAGTACTGCTCGGGCATGGTGCGCACCACACCTTCGAGCCAGACATTCATGCGCCGGGTGTCGGCTTCGACGTCGTCCGAAGGGTAGTCCTGCCACGGCTCGCCAAGCGTCAGCACATAACCCGCGCCGCCGGGCAGAATCCGCACCACACAGGGCATCACGACTGCCCCGGCCAGCCGAGCCAGGCGCGGCAGCCCGGTAATGGTGGCCGCCGGCACGCCGAAGAAGGGCACGAAGATCGATTCCTTGCGGCCGTAATCGAGGTCGGGCAGATAGTACAACGGCCGCCCGGCCTTCATCGCCTTGACCGTGGCCCGCACACCGTCGTGGCGCGACAGCAGCAACTGGTCGTTGAAGCGGCTGCGGCCATGGTGCAGCCAGCGGTCGAAGACCTTGTTCTTTTGTTGCGCATAGACGCTGACGAAGTTGCCCTCCAGCGACAGCCGGGTGCCCGCCACGTCGAGGCCAACGAAGTGCGGCGTAAGCAGGATCACCGGCCGCCCAGCTGCCCTCAGCGCATCGAGCCGCTCCAGACCATCGATGCGCACCAGCCGGCGCATGCGCTCGGGACTCGCCCACCAGGCCAGGCCGCGTTCGAGCATGCTGCGCCCGGTCACGGCGAAGTTACGCCGGGCCAGCGCACGGCGCTCGGTTACCGACAGTTCGGGGAAGCACAGCCGCAGATTGGTCAGCGCCACCCTGCGCCGCGGCACGACGACCAGGTAGAGCAGCAGGCCAAAAACCTCGCCGATGCGCGACAGCACCGACAGCGGTAGCCAGTGCAGCAGCCAGAACAGGCCGATGGCGAGTTGGCTCATTGCTCCGCGCCCTCGCCGCCGGGGGGCTGATCCGCGGCGGGACGCTCACTGCGCGGCTGCTTGTAGCGGTTGTAACCCCATAGGTACTGCTGCGGACACCGCAGGATGATGCGCTCCACCTCGCGGTTGATGATCCCGACGTCGGTCTCGAGCACGCCCGTCAGCGTCTCGGTCGGCGCCTGCAGGCGAAAGACGTAGCCTTCGCCACGAGGCAGGCGCTCGGCCCAGGTGTAGATCACGCGCACGCCCTTCACCGCTGCCAGGCGCGCGGCCAGGGTCATGGTCCACGCCGGCTTGCCGAAGAAGGGCGCCCATACGCCCTCGCCCTCGCCCGGCACCTGGTCGGGCAGCATGCCCACCGCCTCATGGCTGCGCAGCGTCTTGACCAGCTTGCGCACACCGGACAGATCCGCCGGCGCGGTGCGCATCTGGCCGCGCGCGCGACCCGCCTCCATCAGCGGCTGCAGCCTGGGCTTGCGCGGCGGACGGTAGAGCACCGTGATCGGGATCTGCGCGGCGATGCACTGCGCGGTGATCTCGAAGCAGCCGAGGTGCGGGGTGATGAAAAGGATGCCGGCCCCATCTGCCCGCGCTTGCTCGACAAGTTCCCAGCCCTCGGTGCGCACCGCGCTGGCAACCACCTCCGCCGCCGGACGCAGCCAGATCCACGGCAACTCCAGCGCCTGGCGCCCTGCCTCGGCGACGGCTGCGCGCAGCACCGCCTTGTCCTCGCGGCCAAGCGCGTTGAACAGATTGGCACGCAGGCGTCGCGCATAGGACTTTGATGCGCGATACACCAGCCACCCCGCCCAGCCACCCAGGCGATGCAGCCAGGGCAGGGGCAGGCGGGACAGGAGACGGAACGAAAGTTCGACCAGCACGTCAGAGTCGGGCCAAGGATAGGGGGTCGGGAGCGCGGCAGCGGCGGGGCTTTGCGCCGGGAAGATGCAAGGGATGATTCTTGCGCCAAGCCCCGAATGCTTACACACCCAACGATCCCGGTCTATAATCCGCCGCATCGCCGAGTTAAATCGACAACTTGCAGGGCGGTGGCGCGGATGGTTTCCAGCGCACACAAATACTGCTAAAGCGTCGGCTGCCCGATGAAATCCCCGGAGCTAGCCGCAGACGCAAGTCATTGGCTAATCGGGGATTTTTTGTTTCTGGAGCAGAGCAACATGGCTGAATTTCTGTTTACGTCCGAGTCCGTTTCCGAAGGCCACCCCGACAAGGTTGCCGACCAGGTGTCCGACGGTGTGCTCGACGCCATCCTGACCGAAGACCCCAAGGCACGCGTTGCCTGCGAGACTATGGTTTCCACCGGTCTGGTGGTGATCTCGGGCGAAATCACTACCACCGCCCACCCCGATTACCGCGAAATCGCGCAGGACGTCATCCGCCGCATCGGCTACGACAACTCCGACATCGGCTTCGACTACAAGAGCTGCGCGGTGCTGGCGGCGATCAACCGCCAGTCGCCCGACATCGCCCAGGGCGTCAA
>DAORUJ010000044.1:0-20958 GCA_035433105.1 Thauera sp. | reverse complement strand
CCAAACCACAGCCAGAGGCCGAACACCACCGCAAGAATGGCGAGCGGCAGCATGAAGCGGTACAGCTTGCCCTCCATCAGGCTCAGGCGTTCGCGGGTGGCGGCGTCGTCCACCATGGCGTGATTGACGAACAGACGGGGCAGGTAGAACAAGCCGGCGAACCAGCTCACGACGAAGATGATGTGTAAGGCCTTGACGGTCAGCATTGCGATGGCAGCTCAGTGAAGAAAAAAGAGGGACGTGGGCGGGAATGGTCGAACTGGGCCGGGCCGGCACGCTTTGCGTGCGACCCGCGCAAACGGATTCAGGCAAGGCGCGCAAGCGCGTCTTCCAGGCCGTGCGCGATCGTCGGATAGCGTAGCGCGGTGCACAGTTCCTGCTTGAGGCGACGATTGTCGAGCCGGCGCGATTCGCTCATGAAGGTCAGGGTCAGTGGCGACAGGCGCTGGGCAATGTCCACCCGCGACAGACGCGGTGGGCGCGGCAGCGCGAAGGCGTCAGCGACGAGGTCGAAGTAGTCTCCCATCTTCAGGTCGGAGTCGTCGGTGGCGTTGTACACCCGCCCTGCAGGCGCGCGGAACATTGCCAGGCAGGCCAGTCGGGCCAGATCCTCGGCATGGATGTGGTTGGTGAAGACGTCGTCGGCAGCAGCCAGTACCGGGTCGCCGCGCCGCAGGCGGTCGAGCGGCAGGCGGTCGGCGGCGTAGATACCGGGCGCGCGCAGCACGCTGACGCGCACCCCGCTGCGCCGACCGAAGTCGCGCAGCCGGCGCTCGGCGTCGACGCGGCGCAGTGCGCGCGCCGTGCTGGCACGGCAGGGCCGGGTCTCATTGACGAGCACGCCACCACAGTCTCCATAAACCCCCGTCGTACTTATGTATACCAGGCCCTGTGGTAGACTCCCGCCGGCTCCGAGCGCCGCCAGAAGCCGTTTCATGCGAGGGTCTCCAGCGCCTTGTGGCGGGGGCGGCGCAAAATGCAGCACGGTGTCGGCAAGCCCCGCCAGACGCATCAGGCTGCGGCGATCATCGAGATCGGCCTGCAGCGGAACTGCACCCGCTGCACGCAGCGCCGCGGCCGCCTCCGGGCGACGCACCAGCGCAAAGACACGGAAGCGTCGGGTCAACCAGGGCAGGCAGCGGGTGGCCACGTCGCCACTGCCGACAATCAGGATTCTTTTCATCACGCAATTATCACACGCACCATGAACTACCGGATTTCCATCCAGCCCGCCGGCCACGCGTTCGACGCCGCCGACCATCAGACCGTGCTCGAGGCGGCGCTCGGCGCCGGCCTGCTGTTGCCACACAGCTGCCGCGACGGGGCCTGCGGCGCATGCAAGGGCAAGGTCGTGCAGGGTACGGTCGACTACGGCAAGTATTCCGCCGGCGCACTGAGCGCCGCTGACCAGGCCGAGGGCTACGCGCTGTTCTGCTGCGCCAAGCCACTTTCCGACCTGGTGATCGAGGCTCGCAACGTGGCCCGTGCCGGCGACATCCCGATCCGCAAGCTGCCCTGCCGTGTGCACAAGCTGCAGCGTCTGGCCGACGATGTGATGCTGCTCGACCTGAAGCTGCCGGCGAGCGAGGCTTTCCGCTTTTTACCCGGTCAGTACGTCGACATCCTGCTCGCCAACGGCCAGCGCCGCAGCTTCTCCATCGCCAACGCCCCGCATGACGCCAGCCATATCGAACTGCATGTGCGTCGTATCGAGGGCGGCAAGTTCACCGGCCATGTGTTCGAAACGATGAAGGAAAAGGACATCCTGCGCTTCGAAGGGCCGCTGGGTACGTTCTGGCTGCGCGAGGACTCGCAGCGCCCGATCGTGATGGTCGCCGGCGGCACCGGCTTCGCTCCGATCAAGGGCATCATCGAACACGCCATCGAGATCGGTCTGAAGCGTCCGATCACCCTGTACTGGGGAGCACGCGACCGTGCCGGCCTGTACCTCGACGAACTGGCGCGCAGCTGGGAGGGCGCCCTGCCCGGTCTGCGCTACATCCCGGTGCTGTCCGACGCGCAGCACGACGAAGGAAGCGATGGTGCCTGGCGCGGCCGTCGTGGTCTGGTGCACCAGGCGGTACTGGACGATTTTGGCGATCTGTCGGCACACGAGGTCTATGCGTGCGGCGCGCCAGCGATGATTGATGCGGCACGCGAGGATTTCCGCAAAAAGCGCGGCCTGCCCGAAGACGCCTTTTTCGCCGACGCCTTCACCTTCGCCACTGCGGCAGACTGATCGACACCCCGGGCTCTTCGCCCCACACCCGTCGCCACCCTGGAGCCCCAATGAGCCAGATCACCCTGCTGACCCGCGAACCGGTGGTGAACAAGAGCCGCGCGATCACCGCCAACCGCCTCATTGCCCATGGCCCGAGCGTGGGCGCAGTGGTCGAGGCCCTGAACGCGCAGACCGATATCTGGCCCGGGCACCGCCCGGTGTTCGTCAGCCTCGGCCGGCTGGTGCCGACGCCGGAGCTGATGAACTGGCAGATCCCGCCCAACGTGTCGATCGAGATTCCGGCCCAGACCCTGGCACACCCGCAGACTCAGGCCCTGATGGCGCAATTGCGCGACGCGGGTGTGGCGCTGAACCTGACCTGGTTCACCCCGGGCATCGCGCTGCCCGCCGACATCGACTGGCGCTTCGTGCTGATGGATGCGCGCCGCGTCAGCTCGCCCGCCAATGCTCCCGACCTCAAGCTGGCCTGGGGACTGAAAGACGTCGACGCCTTCCGCCAGGTCATCGGCGCGGGCTTCGACGGCGCATCGGGCTGGTTCTTTCTGCACGGCAACCCGCCGGCCAAGGAACTGTCACCCGGCCATGCGCAGATCGTCCGCCTGCTGAATCTGGTGCGCAAGAATGCCGAAATCCGCGATATCGAAGCGGTGCTGAAGCAGGATGTGGCGCTGTCCTACAAGCTGCTGCGTTACATCAACTCGGCTGGCTTCGGTCTGATGTGCGAAATCCAGTCCTTCCGCCACGCCGTCAGCATCCTCGGCTTCGACGCGCTCAACAAATGGCTGTCGCTGCTGCTCGTCACCGCCAGCCGCGACCCGAGCGCCCCCGCCATGATGCAGACGGCGATCGCTCGCGGGCGTTTCATGGAAGAAATCGGTGCCGGTTACTTCGACGCGGCCGAACGCGACAACCTCTTCATCACCGGCGCCTTCTCGCTACTGCCCTTGCTGCTCGGGACCTCGATGCAGGCGGTGCTCGACGAGATGAACCTGCCAATCAGCGTCACCGATGCGCTGGTTCATGGCCAGGGCGACTTCGCCCCCTTCCTTCGCCTGGCACAGCATTGCGAGGGTTTCGACGGTGCCGGCCTGAGTAGTCTGGCCGCCGACCTGCACCTCTCCGGCGAGCGCGTAAACCATGCCCTGCTGACCGGCCTGGGCTTCGCCGACAGCCTGCAGGTCTAGGAACAGCATCGCCACGCCTCGCAAACTGGGTCACACGTCGGGCCCGTACCGTCCGCTAAAATCGGGTTCTCACCTCCAATGACCAGCACGTCAGCCCATGCTTCCTGCAGCATTCAGTGATCTCGAGCTCCAGCCTCAGGCAGAGGGCGCCATGACAATCCTGCGCCTGCTGGCCGCGAACTCGCCCAACTGGCCGGAAGTGGCGCTCGTCGTCGCGCGCGACCCGGCACTCAGCCTGGCGCTGCTGCTTGCCCAGCCACTGGCCGACGGAGAGCTCGCCGATGGGCTGAACACCGTGCTGAGACGGCGCCTCGAGCGCATCGGCACCGATCTGATGCGGGCCTGGCTGCTCGGACTGGGCAATACCGCCAACCCTGGCGAAGCCGCTCCCGAGCTCGCCCTGTTGCGGGCCGAATGCGCGCTTCACCTGGCGATCGAAACACACTACGTGCGCCCGGATGAGGCCTACCTCGCCGGTCTGTGGCGCGGCTTCGGACACGCTCGCCCGACACGGCAGGACACCGGCGATGCACGCACGGCAGTCCCACACGGGCCCCCACCGCGCCCTCTGGCCGCCCTGATCCATGACTGCGGACTCCCCGCCAGCCTGGGCGATGCCCTCGAACTCGGCGCGGTGATGGAAGAACAATTCGGTGGCGCCCACCCGCTGCTGCCACTGGTGGCGGCCGCCGAACGGCTTGCGGACCCGCAGTGGCAGCACCATCTGCCCGAAATCGCCCGCCTGTCCGGGCTGCACGAAGGCGTGCTGACCAGCATGCGCACCGACGTAGCCTTCATCGTGTCCGGACATGCAGCTTACCCGCCGCCGCCGCCCCTGCCCGTGGGCCTGCCGTCACGCCTGCCGGCTGCCATCACCGACGACCCCTATCGCAGTGCGGGCATGCTCGGCCTGCTTACGGCTGCATTCGTCGACCTCGATCCGCAACAGGTGGGGGACCGCCTTGCCATCGCCTGCCCGCTGTTCGGCCTGCCCGCCATGCCCGCCCTGCTGGCAGCCGACGGCGAGGGTCGCCTGTGGTCGATGCTACCCGCGCCAAACGCGGGGATAGCAGCACTCATCGACGAACTGCGACTGCGACTGGACGACGACAATAGTGCGATTGCGCTATGCGCGCGCAGCGAGCATGCAAGCAACGTGAGCTTTCACGGCAAACACGTCGGACGCAGCCTGGCGGACTGGCAGGTCGCGCGCTGGCTGGGACAGAAGGGGCTATGTTGCCTGCCGCTCACCACCAACGGCCAGGCCACGGTGGCCGTGGTCGGTGTGGAACCCGACAATGCACTGGGCAGTGAATTGCGCTGGCGCTACGCAGCCCTGCTCGGTGCGGCAGCACGCTCACTGCGCGCGGCGGCGCGGCAGCGGAACGAGATCGCGGCACGCGAGGCGGTGCTTCACCAGCATTTCCACAGCCATATGCGCAAGATCACCCACGAGGTCACCAATCCGCTGACGGTCATCAAGAGCAGACTGGAGATGCTCGGCATGCAGCGCCCGGATGACATGCCACTGCAGGACGAAATGGTGTTGCTGAACACCGAACTGGATCGCATCGACAACCTGCTGCGCAGCGCGAGCAAGCTGCCACTGGAGACCATCGAAGTGCCACGCTGCCGCGTCCCCGAATTGCTGCTCGACATGCGCTCAATCTATGGCGATGCGCTCTTTCGCGAGCGGGGCATCCAGCTGGAATTGCGTGCGGCAAAAGACCTCCCGGCCGCGGCGATGCCCGCCTCGGCACTCAAGCAGGTGCTGCTGAACCTGTTCCGCAATGCCTCCGAGGCCCTGCTGCCCGGCCAGCGCCTGGTGGTGTCGGCATCGTCGCAGGTCACCGTGGACGGCCAGGCCAGCCTTGAGATCCGCCTGGTCGACAATGGCCCCGGGCTGCCGCCCGAACGCGCCGCCGACCTGTTTGCATCGCGCACCAGCGCCAAGGGCGACCGCCATCAAGGTGTCGGCCTCACCCTGGTGCGCGAAATCCTTTCGCAATGGGGTGCCACAATCCTCTGCCGCAGCCAGGCCAGCAGCGGGACCAGCTTCCAGCTCTTTCTGCCGCTGGAACAATCGAGCTGAGTGTTGCATCATGGTCCACCACAAAACTATTTAGAGACGCTTTCACCGACTCATGTCGATTCCGGGCGATAGACCTTTCCAGCCCCCGAAAAGCAGTAGCGCCACGGAGCCGGACTTCCGCATCCTGATCGTTGATGACGACCCGGCATTGCGTCGCACCTTTCCTCACGTGCTCGCCCATGCAGGGCGCAGCTTTGACGAGACGGGGAGCATCTCCGAGGCGATCATCCGTCTCGAACAGCAGCACTACGACCTCGTGCTGCTCGACTATCACCTGCCCGATGCCAGCGGCCTCGCCTTGCTCGACTGGCTGGTAGAGCGTCGCCGTGACGAAGCCGTGATCATCATCAGCGGCGAAGATGCAATCGACGCCGCGATCGGCGCGCTGCGGCGTGGCGCGGACGACTACGTACGCAAGCCCTATCACGTGGCGCAGTTGCAGCGGGCGGTCGACAGCGCCCTGCACAAGGGTGCCCTCGAAAAGGCCAACCGCGCGATGAGCCAGCGCCTGAAGGCTTCCGAGCGGCTGCACCGCTATCTGGTCGAAAGCTCGCCCGACCTGATCTTCACCCTCGATGCCGAGGGCCGCTTCAGCTACATCAACCCGCGCGTCAAACCGCTGCTCGGATTCGAGCGCAACGCCCTGATGCGTCGGCCCTTCACCACCCTGATCATGCCCGAGGACGTCGATCGGGTCTGCAACCTGCTCGCCCAGCCCAGCGTCCTGCCGGGCGAGAGCTTCAACGTCGAACTGCGTCTGCGCCGCAACCACGACAGCGGATTCGAAGACGACAGCGTCACCATCTCGCTCACCGGCCTGCCGATGCAGACCCCGTCGGGCGACACCCGCAACGCCGGCCTGTATGGCGTTGCCCGCGATATCTCCGAACGCAAGCGCGCCGAGGAGATCATCACCTTTCAGGCTTATCACGACCAGCTCACACACCTGCCGAACCGCATGCTGTTCAAGGACCGGCTCGAGCTCGCGATCGCCCAGGCGCAGCGTCGAACCGGTGCGCTGGCCGTGATGTTCATCGATATCGACCGCTTCAAGCTGGTCAACGACACTTACGGCCATGCTGAAGGCGACGCCTTGCTGCGCGCCATCGCCGCACGCCTGTCGGCCACGCTGCGCCGCGGCGACACCCTGGCCCGACTCGGAGGCGACGAGTTCACAGTCCTGCTGCCCGACATCAATGTGCCGGAAGACGCCGAAGTCATCGCCACCAAGATTCTCGACGCCCTCGCCGCACCGATCCCGCTCAGCCAGGGCGACTACCGCGCCACGGTCAGCATCGGCATTGCGCTCTTCCCGCGCGACGGCGGCACCGCCGAAGACCTGACGCGCCATGCGGATCTCGCGATGTACCAGGTCAAGCGCTCGGGCAAGAACGCCTTCCGCTTCTTCGACCCGACGCTGAACACCCATCACCGCGAGCGCATCGCCCTTGAGAACGATTTGCGCGACGCCCTCCAGCGCAAGGAGTTCGAGCTGCACTATCAGCCCCAGGTCAGCGTTGGCCGGCGCCAGATCGTCGGCATGGAAGCCCTGCTGCGCTGGAATCATCCGGTGCTCGGCCACCTGACGCCAGCCGGCTTCATCCAGGTGGCGGAAGAGCTCGGCCTGATCGGCGACATCAGCCGCTGGGTGCTGGAGGAAGCCTGCGCGCAGCTGGCAAGCTGGCGTCTGGACGGCCACCTGGACTTACGCATGTCGGTCAACATGTCGCCGCTTGATTTCGACAAGCGGGACATCGTGACCTCGATCACCGAATGCCTGGTGCGTCACGCGCTGCCGCCCGGACGGATGGAACTCGAGATCACCGAAAGCCTGATGATGAGCGACTCGGCCGACATCGCCGCCAAGGTCAGGCAATTGCGCAGCGCCGGAGTCAGCGTTGCAATCGACGACTTTGGCACCGGCTATTCTGCACTCGCCTACCTGCAGAAATTTCCGGTCAGCACACTCAAGATCGACCGCAGCTTCGTCCGTGACCTCGATGGCCCGATGACCAATCCGATCATCTCAGCCATCACCGGCATCGCACGTGGTTTCGATCTCGACATCGTGGCCGAGGGCGTCGAACAGCCCGAACAGGCTGAAGCCCTGCAACTGCTGGGCTGCGACGTCATGCAGGGCTATTACTTTGCGCGACCGGCGCCAGCCCATCAAGTGCTCGAGTGGCTGCGCCAGCCTGCCCTGGTGTTTCCCGTCCATTGAAACGGCACGCGCACCAGGCACACCCGTAAACAAAGAAGGCCGACATCACTGTCGGCCTTCTGCATACTGCAAGCGCCCGATCGGCACTTGTAAACCCTGCGGCAACTTACTTGAGCGAAAGAACCCACTCGACCAGCGTCTTGGCGTCGGCTTCGTTCACCTGCGGGTTGGGAGGCATCGGGACCTTGCCCCAGGCACCCACGCCACCCTTCTGCACCTTGGTCGTCAGCATGGCGACCGCGTCGGCCTGACCGGCGTACTTGGCAGCCACTTCCTTGTAGGCCGGGCCAACCAGCTTCTTTTCCACCGTATGACAGGCCATGCAGTTCTTGGCTTTGGCCAGGTCGGCACTGGCGAAAGCCGGAGCGCTCGAGAGAAGACCTGCGGCAACTGCGGCTGCGACGAACAGTTTCATATTCTTTACCTCGTTATGTATTGACCCGATTAAGACCATGAAGATGTTAACCTAGGGACTCGCATTTTCCTACTTGCGGACACCCTTGGAAACACGTTTTCACGCTCGAATTACGAATCCAACGTCTGAACTTAGCACAAATCAAGAAGCCGCCGCTGAGCGCACCCAATCACCCCCTGCTCACTCTCTGTTCACTGTCGAACTTCCCTCCCCTCGTCACCGCACAGGCCAGCATGGCTTGCGCGGAAGGGGTTGATGTCGAGCCCGCCACGCCGCGTGTAACGCGCCCATACGGCAAGTTCGCGCGGCCTGCAGCGTGCCAGGATGTCGCAGAACACACGCTCGACGCATTGCTCGTGGAACTCATTGTGCTCGCGAAAGGACACCACATAGCGCAGCAGGCCCTCGCGGTCGATCGCCGGCCCGGTGTAGCGCACCACCAACATGCCCCAGTCCGGCTGACCGGTCACCAGGCAGTTCGACTTCAGCAGATGCGAGTACAGGGTCTCGCTCACCTCCCCACCCGCCGCCCGCAGCAGGGTGGGCGCGGGCTGATAGGTGTCGATATCGGTTTCGAGCTCATCGAGGCAAAACCCCTCGGGATAGCTCGAACGCCGTTGTGGACGCTGCGCCAGTGGCTGAACCCGCACCGTCACCGTTGCGCCCGCAGCCCCTGACAGGTCATGCGCAATGAGGGCTTGTACTTCGGCCACATCGGCACAGCGCTGCTGGTTGAAGGCGTTGAGATAGAGCTTGAGCGACTTGGACTCGATCAGCTTCGGTGACGTCGCCGGCACCCGAAACTGCGCCAGCGCCACCACCGGCTTGCCGCGCGGGTCGAGCCAGGAGAGTTCGTAAGCGTTCCACAAGTCCTCGCCGACGAAAGGCAGTGCCTCGGCCTTCAGGCCCAGTTCACCGCGCTTCAGCTGGCGCTCGATCGGAAACAGCAGTTCGGGCGCATAGGTGTCGCGGTAGGCAACGGGGCGGCCCAGCGGCGAGGATTCGGCGCCATGCAGGCGCGGAGAGTGAGTGCTCATCGGGGCAAGGGCTCAGGCAATCGGTTGTCAAAGAGAGCGTGAATATCGCAAGAGGTTTCAACCGCGTCGGCAAGGCGATCGAGATCAGCCTCACGCCGTGCCGCCAGATCGACCCGCTGTGCGGACTTTAGCCCGGCCCAGGCCAGCAGCACGGACAGCGCCTCGGGTGTATCGAACAGGCCGTGCAGGTAAGTGCCGAGAATCTGCCCATCGTCCGACAGCGCACCGTCAGCCCGCCTGCCATCAGGCCCCTCCAGCCACAGCGCCGGGCGCTGCAGCGCCGGGCCGGACGATACGCCCATGTGGATTTCGTAGCCGCGCACCTGCACCTCGCCGTAAGTACCCACCTCGCCGCCAGTGACCACCTGGGCAGCCAGATGACCCCGGGCGTTGCCGAGCTGCTTGTGCGCTTCGAGTACGGTATCGAGCGCCAGCCAGCCCAGGCCAGGCAGGGTGGCCGGCCGGCCTTCCAGTCCGAGCGGATCGGCCAGGCTACGGCCCAGCATCTGGAAACCGCCACAAATACCGATCACCTTGCCGCCGTAGCGCAGGTGACGACAGATCGCATCTTCCCAGCCTTGCGCACGCAGCCAGGCCAGGTCGGCCTGCACACTTTTGGAGCCGGCCAGCACGATCAGATCCGCAGGTGGAATTGTCTGCCCCGGACCGACCCAGCGGAAGTCTACCTGCGGATGCAGGCGCAGCGCATCGAGATCGGTGTGGTTGGAGATGCGCGGATACACCGGCGCCACCACGCGCAGTGCGCCTTCACCGGCCGACACATCGGCCGCGCCATCGGCCAGCCCATCCTCGGCGTCGAGAAACAGGCCGTGGAGATAGGGCAGCACGCCGAACACCTTGCGTCCGGTACGCGCTTCCAGCCAGTCGAGGCCCGACTGCAGCAGACTGATGTCGCCGCGAAAACGATTGATGATGAAGCCCTTGACCCGCGCCTGTTCGGACGGTGACAGCAATTCGAGCGTGCCCACCAGATGGGCGAACACGCCGCCGCGGTCGATGTCGGCCACCAGCACGACCGGCACATCGGCCGCTTCGGCAAAACCCATGTTGGCGATGTCACGGTCGCGCAGGTTGATCTCGGCCGGGCTGCCTGCGCCTTCGACCAGGACGGCGTCGTAGCTGGCGCACAGCCGGCCCCAGCTTTGCAGCACCGCCGCCATCGCGGTCGGCTTGTAGGCGTGGTAGTCGCGTGCCGATAGATTGGCGACGGCATGGCCGTGGATGATGACTTGGGCGCCGATATCGCTCGAGGGTTTGAGCAGCACGGGATTGAAATCGGTATGTGGCTCGATGCCGGCCGCCAGCGCCTGCAGCGCCTGGGCACGGCCGATTTCACCACCATCAACGGTCACGGCGGAGTTGAGCGCCATGTTCTGCGGCTTGAAGGGCGCCACGCGCAAGCCACGACGGCGCAGGACGCGCGCCAGGCCGGCAACGAGCGTGCTCTTGCCGGCATCGGAAGTGGTGCCCTGCACCATGAGGGTAATCGGGGGGGGCATGGCGTAGAATCCGGGCTCCTCGGGTCGAGGCGCGGAATTATCGCCGATTCGCCGAGGCTGGGGCGTGGGGCATCCGCGTCAACGCGATGAGGTACAGCCCCGACCCGTTGGACCCACCCGAACGCTGCCCGTGTAACTCGCTCGTTCCAGTTGTCCGGCTGGTCTTGCCCTGACCGATGCGCATTGCAGTGCGCATTCCTTTCTGGCTCCCGTCACTGTCACCGATGTTCCTCTCCCTCCCGATCGTTATCACCCTGAAGATGGCAGCAAGCCTGCTGGCCGACCGTGTTTTCGGCGAGCTGCGGCGATTTCATCCGCTGGTGGGTTTCGGGCGCTGGGCGAATGCAGTGGAACAGGCCACGCGCCGAATCGTGGGTGAGCACCGACTCGCGGGCGTGCTGGCATGGGCGATCGCGGTGTTGCCCTGGGTGACGCTGGCGCTGTGGGTGCGCGAACTTCACCCGCAGGCACACTGGGCGGTTGACATCCTGCTGCTGTATTTCACCCTCGGCGGACAGAGTCTGGCCGAACATGCCGAGGCCGTGGCCACACCGCTTGCTGCGGGGGACCTCGATACCGCACGCCTACGCGTAGGCTGGATCGTAAGCCGCGACACGCGCGAACTCGACCCCACCGGCGTAGCCCGTGCAGCAACCGAGTCGGTGCTGGAGAACGGCAACGACGCCGTGTTTGGCGCCTTGTTCTGGTTCGTGCTGGGCGGAGGCATCGGCGCACTGCTGTTCAGGCTGACCAATACGCTTGATGCAATGTGGGGCTATCGCACACCGCGCTACCTGCGCTTCGGCTGGGCCGCAGCACGGCTCGACGACGTGCTCAACATGCTGCCGGCGCGGCTGACCGCGCTGACCTACGCCTTGCTCGGCAACACCCGGCGGGCACTGCGCTGCTGGCGCACGCAGGCAGCGCGGTGGGATAGCCCCAACGCCGGGTCGGTGATGGCTGCGGGTGCGGGCGCGATTGGCATTGCCCTGGGCGGCTCGGCGATCTACCACGGCCAGCTGGAAACACGGCCTCCGCTCGGTGACGGGCCGCCGCCCGACGCCCGCTCGATCCGCGCCGCCCTCACACTGGTGCGCCGCGGCGTGCTGCTGTGGCTGGCCGCCACCACGGCCGTCGCCCTGTCCCTCCACCATGCAGGCCTGGCCCATGCTTGAACACGGCGGCCGCCTGCGCCGCGCCGCACAGCAATACGACATCGCGCTGGATGACTGGGTGGACCTGTCAACCGGCATCAACCCTTGCGCCTACCCCGTGCCTGCCGTGCCCGACGCCGCCTGGCACCGCCTGCCCGAGGATGACGACGGTCTGGAAACGGCCGCTGCCCGCTACTACGGCAGCCACGCGCTGCTGGCGGTGGCCGGCTCCCAGCCGGCGATCCAGGCTTTGCCCTCGGTGCTGCGGGGCAGGCGCGTCAGCCTGCTGGCGCCCGGCTACGCAGAACATGCCCACGCCTGGCGTTCGCGCGAACCCCGGCTATTCAACAGCACTATTGATGAAGCCGAAGCTGCAGTCGCGCACAGTGATATCGTCGTGCTGGTACAACCCAACAACCCGACCGGCAACCTGTTCGAACGAGCGCGCCTGCTCGACTGGCACACCCGCCTTGCGCGGCGCGGCGGCTGGCTGGTGGTGGACGAAGCCTTCATCGACACCACGCCCGACGCCAGCCTGGTGCCGATGACCGGCATGGATGGCCTGGTGGTGTTGCGCTCGCTGGGCAAGTTCTTCGGTCTGGCGGGCGCACGCGTCGGCTTCGTCTTCGCCCCGGCCGCCGTACGCGCCGCCCTGGCGGAGGGGCTCGGCCCGTGGACGATCAGCGGTCCAGCGCGCCACGTCGCGCGCGCAGCGCTGCTGGATACGGCCTGGCAGGCGCAGGCACGCATACAGCTCGTCGCCGGTGGCGAACGCCTCGCCACGCTGCTGCGGCACGCCGGCCTGGACTCAGCCGCAGGCCCCGCCCTGTTCAAATGGTGCACGCTGCCGAACGCTGCGGCGGTGCACGACGCACTTGCGCGGCGTGGCATCCTGACCCGACTGTTCTCCGATCCACCCTCACTCCGCTTCGGCCTGCCGCCCGACGAGGCGGGCTGGGCGAGACTGGAGCAGGCCCTGGCAGCCTGCCTGCTGGCCGGATAGCCCGCGCTGTCCGCAGGGGGCCCACGGCGCAAGCCGCTCATTCGCGCCTGCGATCACGACCGTCGCAGAACATCCCTTGATATGCTGGCTCCGGCCTCAATGACTCCGAACTCAATGACTTCGGCCCTGACCATGACCCCACCCGCCCCCTCGACCATGTCCGACACACTGCCCCGCATTCGCATCACCCAGGCCACGCTGCCGAGCCTGTCCTTGGTCATGTTCCTGTCCGTGTCCCTGTTCTTTACGCAGCGCGCCCACGCCACCGTCGACATCACCGACGACGCCGGCAACCGCATCCGGCTCGAGCATCCTGCGCAGCGCATCGTCAGCCTCGCGCCCCACGTCACCGAGCTGCTGTTCGCCGCGGGGGCGGGTGCCCGAGTGGTCGGCGTCGTCGCCTACAGTGACTTCCCGCCAGAAGCAAAGTCCCTGCCGCAAGTGGGCGGTTACAGCAAGGTGGACCTGGAAGCGGTGGCTGCATTGCAGCCCGATCTGGTTATCGCCTGGAAGAGCGGCAATCGCGACACCCACCTCGACCGCCTGCGCGCACTCGGCATTCCGGTGTTCCTGAACGAACCCCGCAGCCTGGAGGACGTGGCCCGCAGCCTGGAGCAGTTCGGCACGCTGGCGGGCACCGATACCGTGGCCGCCGATGCCGCGCGGGCCTTTCGCGCGCGCCACGCCGCCCTCTCGGCACGCTACCGCGAACGCCCACCCGTGAGCACCTTCTATCAGATCTGGGACCGGCCGCTGATGACCATCAACGATGAGCACCTGATCGCCGACGTCATACGCCTGTGCGGCGGGCGCAACGTTTTTGGCACGCTCGGCACCCTGTCGGCTACGGTGGGCGTCGAGGCCGTGCTCGCGGCCAATCCGCAGGCGATCGTCGCCAGCGGCATGGGTGAAGCACGCCCGGAATGGCTGGGTCAATGGAAACGCTGGCCCGATCTTGCCGCCAACGCCAGTGGCAGTCTGTTCTTCATCCCGCCCGACATCCTGCAACGCCACACGCCGCGCATTCTCGACGGCGCCAGTCGCCTGTGCGAACAGCTCGAATCGGTGCGCGCAAAGCGCGGCAACGCACCACCACCAGCCAGATGAGTTCGCAGCACGAATTCGGGCGTTTCAGCTGTAATTGTCGCGGTACATTTCGTAGCGCATGCGCCGACTCGGCCGCGACGCCCGCCACCAGGCACGATCAAAAACCCAGGCCAGATTCGGCAACAAGGGGGCGAGGAAATACGTCGCCGCCGAAGTGGGATTGTGCTCGGGCACACGGCACGGCACGCGCAAGGCACTAAGACGCTGCTGCAGCGACGGATGGAAGGCAAAGCGTTCGACTGCGGGCTCTTCGATGGCCACCGCATGATCTGCCACCGTACGCATGAAGCCCGCCTCGACGCCCAGCGCCATATCGCGGTAGGGCCTCAGCGAAGGGCGCGAAGACGCGGCGTTACTGGCCTCGACATGCGGCCAGTAGTCGTGCTCAAGAAAATGTGACTTCAGGCTGATCTCGACCAGTGCTTCGCCCATCAAGTCCTGCCCCACGAGTTTGGCTGCAACCGCATCGGCCTCGAACTCCTCGATACGGGCCAGACGCACCATCGCCACACAGAAATTGTGTGATCGCGCATCCAGCCAGGGTGCGATCGACTCGAAACGAGAACATGCACGATCAAGCGTGCGCGCCCACCAGGCACGCCACGCGCCGGCCGCACCCGACCAGCCACGGCGCTGGGTCGACAGATGCGCCATTTCGTGTGCGAGCACTGCGGCAAACTGCGCAGGAGACAGGCTGTGCGCCAGTGGCAGCCCGATCATCAGGTAGCTGCGAAGCGGCCCGACCAGTCCAAACAGCGGCCGCTGGTGGATGTAGGCATTCATCTCGTCGGTAATCAGCACCTGCCGCAGCGGCGCTATCGCGAGGCGGGCCGCCATGCCGTCGAGCAGAACGAACAGATTCTCGGCCGCCACACGCGGCAGGCGGACCCCCTCCGGTCGCGGCGACACGCTGAAAACCACACCGCCGATGCTGATCGCCACGAGACCAAGCGTAACGGCCGTCAAGCTCCACAAGCCACTGGAAAAGGGGTGGCCGCTGGCAATTGCGTCCCAGCTTTTGCCCAGCGCCAGCAACATGCCACCCGCCAGCGCGCCGCACACCAGCATGCAGCCCGCGAAACCAGCTACGGCAAGCAGCGTCAAGCGCCGCGCCAGTCGCGCGCGCAGGATGAACAGTCGTTTGCCGGAGGCGGGCGAATTCATGACAAATGGAATGTTTGGCAGCGCTCACTATACGCCAAGCCAGGCGCTTTGAGCTGTCTTGTATAAGACAGCGGGCGAAGAATCAGGACATGCGCGGCAGCTTCGGCGCTGCACTGCACAAAAAAGGCGCGAAAAAGGCTCGCATCCCCCTTGCTAAGCCTCTATAGTGCGAACTCGCCACGAATTGACCAATCGATCGTGGCAGCTCCTGAAACGATCCTGCTGGCGCTCTGCCGCGGATCTCTCCCGTCAGTCCGGATTGGTGTCGCCAAAAATGCGCGACGGATTGGCGCCGGAAATGACTACATGAATACCGAAGTGACTTTCGCCAGCCTCGCGCTGGCAGACCCCATCCTGCGCGCCATCGGCGAAGCCGGCTACACCACACCGACGCCGATCCAGGCCCAGGCCATCCCGCAGGTGCTCGCCGGCCGCGATCTGCTCGCAGCCGCCCAGACCGGCACCGGCAAGACCGCTGGCTTCACCCTGCCGCTGCTGCACATCCTGTCGCAAACCCACGCTCATCCTCACCCTCCCGGCCGTCCGCGCTGCCTGATCCTGACCCCGACGCGCGAACTCGCCGCCCAGGTCGAAGAGTCGGTGAAAACCTACGGCAAGCATCTGCCGCTGACTTCGCTGGTGATGTTCGGCGGCGTCAACATCAACCCGCAGATCAGCGCCCTGAAGAAACGCGTCGACATCCTGGTCGCCACGCCCGGCCGTCTGCTCGACCACATCGGACAGAGGACGCTGGACCTGTCCGGGGTCGAGATCCTGGTGCTGGACGAAGCCGACCGCATGCTCGACATGGGCTTCATCCGTGACATCCGCAAGGTGCTTGCACTGCTGCCGAAGAAGCGCCAGAACCTGCTGTTCTCGGCCACCTTTTCGGACGAGATCCGCGAGCTGACCAAGGGCCTGCTGCACGACCCAGCCACCGTCGAAGTGGCACCGCGCAACACCACCGCCGAGCGCGTCGAGCAGGCGGTGTATATGGTCGGTCAGAAGCAGAAACGCGAGCTGCTTGCCCACCTGATCAAGGAAAAGCAGTGGTTTCAGGCGCTGGTGTTCACCCGCACCAAACACGGTGCCAACAAGCTCGCCGAATACCTGACCAAGCACGACATCCCGGCATCGGCCATTCACGGCAACAAGAGCCAGGCCGCGCGCACCCGCGCGCTGGCGCAGTTCAAGGACGGCTCGCTGCCGGTGCTGGTCGCGACCGACATCGCTGCACGCGGTCTGGACATCGACCAGTTGCCACAGGTGGTGAACTTCGAGCTGCCCAATGTTGCTGAAGACTATGTGCACCGCATCGGCCGCACCGGTCGTGCAGGCGCTGCCGGCCATGCGATCTCGCTGGTCGACAGCTCAGAAGTCAATCTATTGACCGGGATCGAGCGCCTCATCAAGCGCCGCATCGAGCGTGCCGTCGCCGAGGACTTCGTGCCCAGCGCCGGCAGCGAAGCTGCGCACGACGCTGACCATCAGCGCGAACCCATGCCGCGTCGCGGCGGCGGTGGCCGCCAGGGTCGTCCGCAAGCCGCAAGCAGCAGCCCGCGCAGCACCGAGCGCCCGGCCGGCGGCGGACGCAGCGGCGCTCAGGGCAAGCCCGCCGCGCGCGTTGGCCAAGGCCCACGCGGCGAGGTCGACGGCAACCGCGCACCGCGCCAGAACGGGCCGCGCGAGGTCGATGGCAACCGAGCACCCCAGTCGCGCGGGGACGTCGACGGCAATCGCAACGCACCGTCACGCCATGCAGAAGTGGATGGCAACCGCGCACCGGCCAACCGTCGCCCGGAAGGCAGCGGCGCTGGACAGGGACAGAATCGCCGCCCTGCGCCGCGTGCCGCCCTGTTCTCGGCCAAATCCGGCGGCGGACGTTGACGTTCAGCGCGGAGGACGCTCCAACGAGCGTCTGCCGCGCGCGACAGCAAGGGCAGTAAGCATCCGGAGCGAACTGCCAACTCCATACGCTTTAGTATGGAAAAAGGTATAATCCGGGCGCATGGAGACAGCCCGTCACCTCGCCGTGGAGACAACATGAGCACGCCGGAAGCCCAATACCAACAAAAACGCATGATGGCCGCCGATGCCGTCGCCCTGATCCGCGATGGTGACACCGTCGTCGTCCCCACCGGCGTGGGCGAACCGCCCGCCCTGCTGCAGGCGCTGTCCGATCGCCGCCATACGCTACGGGACGTGGCCGTCAGCCAGATCCTGCCGCTGCGCAAATTCGCCTACCTCGACCCGGAGACCCGCGCCAACATTCGCCACGACGCCTATTTCTTTGGCGGCGCAACCCGCGCCGGCGGCCAGGCGGGCTGGGTGGACTACATCCCCGCTTACTTTTCCGAGCTGCCGATGTTGCTCGACCGTGGCCTGTTACCTGCCGATGTCGTGGTGTCGATGGCTTCGCCGATGGACGAGCACGGCTACTTCAGCCTGTCGCTGGCGCCGGATTACACGATGGCCGCAGTGCGCCGCGCCCGCGTCATCCTGCTCGAAGTGAACCCGAATGTGCCTTTCGCCAATGGCGACTGCCATGTCCATGTATCGCAGGTTTCCGCCCTGGTCGAACGCGATGAACCGCTGTTTGAAGTCGGGTTGCCGCAGATCGGCCCGGTGCAGGAGGCCATCGGCAAGTATGTGGCCGACCTGATCGACGACGGTGCCACGCTGCAGATTGGCTACGGCGGCATTCCCGACGCGGTGGTCATGCAGTTGCAGCACAAGCGCGACCTCGGCCTCCACACCGAAATGATCGGTGACGGCATCCTGTCGCTGATCGAATCGGGCGCCGTCACCAATCGGCGCAAGACCTTCATGCCGGGCAAGACGATCGCCACCTTCGCGCTCGGCTCGAACAAACTCTACCGCCACCTGCACCGTAACCCGGCAGTGGAAATGCACCCGGTCGACTTCACCAACGACCCTTACATTGCGGCGCGCAATGACAATCTGTGCGCGATCAACGCCACCATGCAGATCGATCTGCTCGGCCAGTGCGGCTCCGAGAGTCTCGGCCATCTGCCCTATTCGGGCACCGGCGGCCAGGTGGATTTCGTGCGTGCGGCAAACCGCTCGAAGAACGGCAAGGCCTTCATCGTGCTGCCATCGACGGCGAAGAACGACACCGTGTCGCGCATCGCGCCGGTGCTGTCGCCGGGCACCCACGTCACCACCAGCAAGAACGACATCAATTACGTCGTCACCGAGTTCGGCATCGCCCAGCTCCGGGGCAAGACCGCGAAGCAGCGTGCCGAGGCGCTGATCGGCATCGCTCATCCGGACTTCCGTGCCGAACTGCGCGAGGCGGCGCGGCGCATGAGCCTGGCCTGAACGCTTTTTGCATCAGGTCGATGCATACTCGGGGGACGGAGATGACAACCATGCCGTCCCTACGACGAATCGATGCTGGACGACACCCCTCAGACCAGCCGACTGTCCCGGCTCAAGGGCTACGGTCGGCCCCTGCCCTCAAGCGGAGCTAAATTGAACGCGCATCGCCCTGGAAACCCGGACACACGCAAGGGCCTGCTCGCCGCGCTTGCCGTCGTGCTGTTCTGGTCGGGTTTCAACATCGTGTCGCGCCTCGGCGCCACCGCCACCTTCACGCCCTTCGACATTGCCGCGATGCGCTTCGGTGTGTCCGGCGCCATCGCGCTGCCGCTTTTCCTGCGCTACGTGCCGCGGCAGGACTGGCCACGGCATGCGGTGCTGGCGGCGTTTGGCGGGCTGGGCTACGGCATCATGGTCTATTCGGGTTTCGCCTTTGCGCCGAGTGCGCATGCCGGCGTATTCGTCAATGGCGGCATCCCGTTCTGGACCGTCGTCATCATGGCGGTGATGACGCAGTTCCGCATTTCACGCCAGACCGTGGCCGCGCTCGTGCTGTCCAGCTGTGGCCTGCTGCTGATCGGCTTCCACAGCCTGTTTGCGACAGCGCGCGGCAATGAATGGATCGGCGACCTGCTGTTCCTCGGCGCCGCGCTGTGCTGGGCGATCTTCGGCCTGCTGATGCGGCGCTGGCAGATCCGGCCCCAGCTTGGCATTCTCGGCATCGCCAGCTTCTCGGCGCTTGCCTACCTGCCGGTGTATCTGCTTTGGCTACCTGGCGCCATCGGCGAAGCGAGCTGGGGCGCGATCACCCTGCAGTGCGTTTATCAGGGGATCATCGCCGCGCTGCTGGCTGGCGGCCTGTACAGCTATGCGGTGCAGAAGGTCGGCGCCGGCGAGGCCTCGATGATGCTCGCCCTGGTGCCCGCCTTTTCCGCCATTGGCGGCTTTATGATTCTCGATGAAACCCTGGGCCCGACGACCATCGTCGGCATCGTGGTGGTGTCGGTCGGTGCCCTGCTCGGCGCGCTACCACCCGGCGCACTTGCACGGATACGACAGTTCGGAGCGCGCTGAAAACTGCGCCAGCAAGGCAGCCTGAGCGGTCCGGCGGCAAGGCGCAGGTCGCAGGACGCGCGCGACACTCAAGCACCTGACGTTCGAAGCGCGCGGTGAAACAGCCAGGCCTCATGCCGGCTCGCGGGCGAGGAAGTCTTCCAGTGCAGCCGCCACGCGTTCGGGCTGGTCGTGCTGCAGGTTGTGACCGGCGTCAGCCACGGTCTCGACACGGACATCGGCGAAACAATCCAGGCGGCTGCGCAACGCGTCCGGGTCATCGCCGAAGCGCTGCTGCACATAACCCTGCGCGGAAAACAGCATCAGCACCGGCGCGCGGACACGGCGCCAGACTGCCATTGCATCCTCAATGCGGTAAACAAGCGGCGAAGGAATCTTGTGCCATGGGTCGCCGGCGATCTCGATCAGACCGTCGGCGCGCACCCGCGACACCTGGCGGGCGAGGAAATCGGCCCGTTCCGCGTTCAGGCGCGGGTTCGCCGTGCGCAGCCTGCGCGCCAGCGCATCGTGATCGGGGTAGGCCCGCAGCTGCGGCGGTACGGTCTGGGCATCGAGCCAGCGTTCGAGCTGGGTCGGCGAATCGCCATCGACCGGCAGCTTGAGCCCGATGAAGTCGAGCATCGCCAATTGCGCCACACGCTGTGGTCGCAGGCCGGCATAGATGCTGGCGATGTTGGCCCCCATGCTGTGGCCCACCAGACGCACCGGACCGTCGGGCGCGTAGTGCGCAAGCAGCACGTCGAGATCGGCGTAATAGTCCGGAAACCAGTACGGACGGCCAAGCCAGGCGGTTCCGCCATAGCCGCGCCAGTCGGGGGCGATGATCTGCCAGTCATGGCGCAACGCATCGACCACGAACTGAAAGGTGGCAGAGGTATCCATCCAGCCGTGCAGCAGGAACAGCCGCGGCGCATCGCGCGGGCCCCAGCGGCGGACCTGGTAGTCGAGACCACGGACGGCAAGCCGCTCGGTGGCGGAAGGCTTGAGAACGTCAGGGCGCATATGTGCGGGGACTTTTTCCGGGACGATCATGATTCGATTCCAGTCTCTGGCTGCATCCGCTACTGGCTGGGGCCCTGCCCCATCACCTCGCCCAGGCGCACTGCGCGTGTTGTTGCCCAGTCGGAAGTAAAGCGCATTGCGCCCTTCGGAAACAGCATCACCACCGTCGAGCCAAGCAGGAAGCGACCCATCTCATCGCCCTTGCGCAGCTCGATTTCGCCGGCCGCATAGCTGTACTTCTCGATATCGGGCCGCCGCGGCGGATTGACCACGCCATGCCACACCGTCGCCATGCTGCCGACGATGGTGGCCCCCACCAGCACCATCACGAAGGGGCCGGTCACGCCTTCGAACACACACACCACGCGCTCATTGCGGGCGAACAGGCCAGGCACGCCGCG
>DAORUJ010000043.1:0-21814 GCA_035433105.1 Thauera sp. | reverse complement strand
GCCGGGCGGGCATCGTGGAGCGCGTGGCCGAGGGGCTATGGAAAGTGCCGGACGACCTGCTCGAGCGTGGCCGCCAGTACGACGCTCAGCGCCTGGGCGGCGTGGCCGTGGAGCTGAAATCGCACCTGCCCATCGAGCGCCAGGCCCGCATCATCGGCGCCACCTGGCTCGACCAGCAGTTGATCGGCGGCGGCAAGGGGCTGGGCGACCTAGGCTTTGGCAGCGAAGCCAAGCAGGCGATGCAGCAGCGCGCCGATTTCCTGGCCGAACAGGGTCTGGCCGAGCGGCGCGGGCAGCGCGTGATCCTCGCGCGAAACCTGCTGGGCACGCTGCGCGGCAGGGAGTTGGCTCAGGCCGCCAAGGACATTGCAGCCGACGCTGGCCTGGAGCATCGGCCCGTGGCCGACGGGCAGCGCGTGGCGGGTATCTACCGGCGCAGCGTGATGCTGGCCAGCGGGCGTTACGCGATGCTTGATGACGGCATGAGATTCAGCCTGGTGCCGTGGCGGCCAGTAATCGAGCAGCGGTTGGGACAACAAATTGCCGCGACAGTGCGCGGCGGTGGGGTGTCTTGGGAAATTGGACGACGGCCTGGGCTGTCCCAAAATTAGTCAGGCCGACGCCAACGATTTCACAGAATGGATTCAACGTGCCCAGCCGCAACTCCAACGGGAGGCCATTAACCCGGAGAGTAGAGGCGCAGACGTGCGTCTCGTTCGCCAGGCGATTCGCTCAACAGTTCGTTGATCACCTGCTCGCGCGTCTTGCTAGACCCCACATCGGGCGTGCGGATTGGGAAGTTGCTCTGGCCGTAGGAAAGACGTCCCCGCTGCATGGCGGCCTTGGTTTCCTCGATGACCTGCGCGCGCGTCTTCCCGCTCTTGAAGTGCTCCGGATGAACGATGACGCCCTTTTCGTTGTTGGCCGGATGCTCGTACGCCGCCGAAGCCATCCCTGGAAGGCCCAGGGCAGCCGCCGCTGCGACAGCGGCGATCATGGAGGGAAGGGAGAGGCGGTATTGGGTCATGGTGAAGCTCCTGAAAGGTGGATGAAACTTGCATCTCTCATGCCCTGGACGGGCGTTGAGGAGATGGGTTCATCGTAGGGAGCGCACCCCAACAGAATCTGGACAGCCCGATGAGATTGTTGTCAGCTTCGCGGCTTGGCCACGCGATGCGGAAACACCAGGGTGAAGCAGGTGCGCCCCTGGCCCGAGCTCGCCGTGACGCTGCCGCCGTGGGCCTGGGCGATGGCGCGTGATGGCCAGGCCCAGGCCAGAGCTATCGATGTCGGGATGAACCTGCGCGGCGTTAGCTCGGTAGGAGCGGTCAAACAGCTGCTGACCTCCCTCAAATACGATGTCTGTGCAGCCGTTCTCTACCGCAACCGTGGTAGCTTCTACCGTATGGGTAATGCGTCTGGTGGTATTACCGCCCTCGGGCGTGTGGCATTGGACAGCAGATTGCTCAGCGCACGGCGGAATTGCTGCATCACACCGCCGAAGAGGTCTTCTTCGGCCACGTTGTCATCAAGAGTCTGCTCCACTGCGGCCACGAGTTCAGCGTCGGCACCCAGTGTCTGATGTTGCATTGCCGTCACCGAACAGGATCGTGCCACACTGGGCAGTGCTGACGCCAAGGTCAGGAATATGTTCGGGGAATTGTTCGGGCGAGATCGGCACCCGAGAAGAAATGACTGATTTCGGGCGTGCGGCTTCTCACACGGCAAGCGTTTGAGATCGGCTGCCGGGCGTGGTTATAAGCAGCACTGCTTCACGAGACATCACGTGTCGCCTCGGCATATCCTGAATTGCCGGATCAATGTTGTCGGTGTAGCAGCAGGAGAATCAGCCCGGAGAGTAAAGGCGCATACGCGCATCGCGCTCGGCGGCCGACTCACTCAACAGTTCGTTGATGACTTGCGCACGCGTCTTGCCGGAACCGGCGTCAGGAACGGGAAGCGGGTAGTTGCTGGCTTCTCCGTAGAAAAGACGGCCTTGCTGCATAGCAGCCTTGGTCTCCGCGATGACCTGCTCTCGCGTTTTCTCGCTCTTGAAGTGTTCTGGATGAACGATGACGCCCTGTTCGTTGTTGGCGGGATGCTCGTATGCTGCCGAAGCCATCCCTGGAAGGCCCAGGGCAGCCACTGCGGCTGCAGCGGCGATCATGGAAGAAAGGGAGAGGCGTTGTTGGGTCATGATTGAAGCTCCTGACAAAGGTGGATGAAACTTGCATCTCCCATGCCTTGGTTAGGCGCTGAGGAGATGTGTTCATCGTAGGGAGCGCACCCCAACAGAATCTAGACGGCCCGATGAGTTTGTTGTCAGCTTCAGGGTTTCGCGACGCGATGCGGAAACACCAGGGTGAAGCAGGTGCGCCCTTGCCCCGAGCTTGCCGTGACGCGGCCGCCGTGGGCCTCGGCGATGGCGCGCGTGATGGCCAGACCTAAGCCCGATCCGTCGGTGTCCGGATGGATCCTGGAAGCATCGGCGCGGTAGAAGCGGTCGAACAGCCGGGGCAGAATCTTGGCGTCGATGTCGGCGCCGGTGTTCTCCACGGCCACTGTCGTGGCCTGTACGGTGGTGGCGATGCGGATGGTGACGTCGCCGGCCTCGGGCGCGTGGCGCAGGGCGTTGGACAGCAGGTTGCTCACCGCGCGGCGGAACATCAGGCGGTCGCCCTCGACCTCGCCGTCGCCCTCCAGGCGCAGCCGGATGCGCTTTTCCTCGGCCACGGCCTCGTAGAAGTCGAGCAGCGCCTGCGCGTCCTGGCGGACGGAAAACCGCTCCTTGTGCGGCAGATCCACGCCGCGCTCGGTCTTGGCCAGGAACAGCATGTCGGACACCATGCGCGCCAGCCGCTGGAATTCCTCGGCGTTCGAGGCCAGGATGTCGCGGTAGGTTGCGGCATCGCGCTTGGTCGCCAGCGCCACCTGGGTCTGGGTCAGCAGATTGCTGATGGGGGTGCGCAGCTCGTGTGCCAGGTCCGACGCGAAATCGGTCAGGCGCTGGAAGTCCTCCTGCAGCCGATCCAGCATACGGTTCAGCTCTTGCGCCAGGTCGGCCATTTCCACCGGCACGGCCTGCACGGGCATGCGCTCACCGAGCTTCTGGCCCGTCACCTTGGCGGCCCGTGACTTCATGTCGCGCAAGGGCGCTAGCCCCTGGCGCGCGGCGAACCACGAGAGCAGGCCGCAGATGGCGATGGCGGCGAGCACATACAGGGCCAAGCTGCGCCGCAGGCCGTTGAGAAACTGCGTGTGGTGATCCGTATCCGCCGCGATCCAGACCATCAGGGGGGTGCTGGAGTAGGCAGG
Organism: Thauera sp.; assembly: GCA_035433105.1. Classification (GTDB taxonomy): domain Bacteria; phylum Pseudomonadota; class Gammaproteobacteria; order Burkholderiales; family Rhodocyclaceae; genus Thauera. Next base: position 18,499 of record DAORUJ010000043.1, on the reverse strand, counting down.
GGCGGCCTTGAAGACCAGTGTATGGAACCGGGCACCGTCGTGCCGCAACACCCCAAACACCTTGTTTTCACCGGCGCGCAGAGGCATATCGCCGCGCATGGTGGGGATGAACCCTCGGGATTGAAAGACCACTGCTCCTTGTCCATCCTGGACTTGGGCGTAGAGATCATGGTGATAGCTCAGCGCCTCGCCCAGTCGCCGGCGAGCGTCGTCCGCCGAGTTGGCATTGCGCAGAATTTCCTCGATCAGGTGTTGCTTGTCTTGCAGCGCCATCCGATCGAGCTCGATGAAATGCCGCTCGGTTTCGACCAGAAACAAGGCGCCCAGCCCCAGCACCACCGAGGCCGCCACCGCAGTGAAGAGCAGGGTCAGGCGCTGTGTCAGCGGCAACCGGCCCCAACGAACCCGAAGCAACACCTATTCCTCCTGCGGTACGTCGAGCACATAACCCATGCCGCGCACGGTCTGGATGAGCTTGACCGGGTGGCCCTCGTCAATCTTCATGCGCAGTCGTCGCATCGCCACCTCTATGACATTGGTGTCGCTGTCGAAGTTCATGTCCCACACCTGCGATGCGATCAGGGACCGCGGCAGCACCTCGCCGTGGCGACGCATCAGCAGTTCCAGCAGGCCGAATTCCTTGGCCGTCAGGTCCACGCGCTTGCCGTTGCGCGAGACCCGGCGGCGCAGCAGATCCAGCTCCAAATCGGCGACACGCAACATGGTGCCTTCGTTGCCCGCCGGGCCGCGGCGCAAGATGATGCGCACGCGGGCCAGCAGTTCCGCAAACGAGAACGGCTTGACCAGATAGTCGTCGGCGCCAAGCTCCAGTCCCTTGACGCGGTCTTCCACCTGGTCGCGTGCGGTCAGGAACAGCACTGGCATTTGCAGGCCGCGCTCGCGCAGCGATTGCAGCACCTGCCAGCCGTTCAGCCCGGGCAGCATGACATCCAGGATCACGAGGTCGTAGGCACCGTGCAAGGCCATGTGCAGCCCATCGGTGCCATGGGGCACCAGGTCCGCGACATACCCGGCCTCGCTCAAGCCCTGGCGCAAATATTCACCAGTCTTGGGCTCGTCTTCGACGATCAATATCTTCACCGGTTCGGCTCCTTTGCGGTTCTGGCGCAAGTGTGCCCCGTGTAAGGCCTGCCGGCATGAAGCTGACAGGAATGTAATGTTGCAAACATCTTGCTGAAAGGGTGGCCTCTCCAGAATCTCCCTATCGTGAGATCAAAGATTCTTCTAGAGGAGACCATGGCCACTTCCAATCACCTGCCGCCTTTCAGGGCCCTGTTGCCTTGGACACTGGCGTTGTTCGCAGGGGCGGCGTTTGCACAAGCCCCGGCAGATACCGAAGCTCCCCAGCCTTCACTGCCGACGAAGCTGCAGTATTCGTCCGCTATCGGTGCGTACCAGACCTATGCGGATCAACAGGTGCAATCCTGGCGTGAAGCCAACGATCGCGTGGGCCAAATCGGCGGTTGGCGCGCCTATGCCAAGGAAATCAAGACGGGCAAGTCCGCGTCCGTCAAGGATGCCACCCCCTCTAGCGACCCGCATGTAGGTCATCACGGGGGAGGCACGCCATGATGCGTTTGCGTGCCTCGCACGCCAGACTCGCCCTGTCTGCACTCGGGCTGGCGGTACTGACCGGATGTGCCAGCGTCAGCCTGGAGCAGAACATCGGCCGCGTCAACGACGAAGCGGGCGGCTTCACCGAAGGCAAACTGGCACTGGCACGCACCCAGGAGGAGCGCGACCGGCGTGCGCAAGCCACCGAAGCCCTGCTGGCGCAGCCTTTGGGGCAGAAAGAGGCCGTCCAGCTGGCCTTGAGCAACAGCCCATCCCTGCAGGCCCTGCTGGCGCAAGGCTGGGCCGAGGCGGCCGACGCCGCCCAGGCGGGGCGGATTGCCAATCCCATTTTCGATTTCGAGCGCATGACGGCCGGCCCGGAACTGGGCTTGAGCCGAGCGCTGTCCTTTGGCCTGTTGGATCTGTTGACCTTGCCGACCCGGTACGGCATCGCCACCCGGCGCATCGAGCAATCTCAATTGCGCCTGACCGGCAACGTGGTGGACCAGGTCACCGGGGTGCGCCAGGCCTGGGTGCGGGCCGTGGCCGCACAGCAGGCGCTCCAATATGCCAAGCAGGTCTATGACAGCGCCGAAGCGGGCGCCGAGCTGGCCCGGCGCATGCAAGGCGTGGGCAACTTCAACCGCATCACCCGTGCGCGCGAGCAGGCTTTCTATGCCGATGCGGCCACCCGGCTGAGTGAGACCCAGCACCAGGTCACGGCCCGCCGGGAAGAGCTGGTGCGCCTGCTGGGGCTGAATGAGAGCCAGGCGCAGGCGCTGAAGCTGCCCGAGCGCCTGCCCGACTTGCCCAAGCAAGCGCTGGACCCGCAGGCGGTCGGCGCGCTGGCCACCCGGGCGCGCCTGGACCTTCGCCTGGCGCAGACCGCGCTGGATGCCGCGGCCAAGGCCCAAGGCTTGAACATGGTGACCAGCTTCACCGATATCGAACTCACCGGGCGCCGCAATACCACCTTCGACAACGCTGCGGGAACCCGCGGCACCGCGCGCGGCTGGGAGATCGCGGTGCGCCTGCCCGTCTTTGACTGGGGCGGCATGCAGCGTGACGCGATGAACGCCCGAACCCTGGCGGCCGCCAACCAGCTCGAAGCGGCGGCGCGTGCCGCAGGCTCCAGCCTGCGTGAAAGCTACTCGGCCTATCGGACGGCCTACGACGTGGCGCGGCATTACCGCGACGAAGTGGTGCCGGTGCGCAAGGTGATCGCGGAGGAGAACCAGCTTCGCTACAACGGCATGTTGATCAGCGTGTTCGAACTGTTGGCCGATGCGCGCGACCAGGTCGGTGCCGTCACGGCGGCCCTGGACGCGCAGAGGCAATTCTGGCTGGCCGATGCCGCCTTGCAGGCCTCCGTGATCGGGCGCCCCACCAACACCACCCTGTCAGTCACCACCAGCGCGCCCAGCGACGCGGCTGCCGGTCACTGATGCACAGACGATTGCCATGACATCCAGAAGAGATTTTTTCAAGGTCGCCGGGATTGCGGGCGGCGCCGTCGCGGCCGGCGCGGTCAGCCGTGTCGCCATGGCGGCCTTGCCCGAGCCCGTCATTCAGACCAGCCCAAACACCATGGCGCCACTGATCCCCGATTCGGGCCGGCCGTACAACCCCGTGGTCACGCTCAACGGCTGGACGCTGCCTTGGCGGATGAACCAGGGCGTCAAGGAGTTTCATTTGGTGGCCGAACCCGTGGTGCGCGAGATGGCTCCGGGCATGAAGGCCCACCTGTGGGGCTACAACGGTCAGAGCCCCGGCCCGACCATCGAAGTGGTGGAGGGCGACCGCGTGCGCATCTTCGTCACCAACAGGCTGCCTGAGCACACAGCCGTGCACTGGCATGGCCAGCGCCTGCCCAACGGCATGGATGGCGTGACCGGTCTGACGCAGCCAGCCATTCCGTCCGGCAAGACCTTCGTCTACGAGTTCGTTGCGCGCCGCCCGGGCACCTTCATGTACCACCCGCACGCCGACGAGATGGTGCAAATGGCCATGGGCATGATGGGCTTCTGGGTCACGCACCCGAAAGCCAAACACTCCTTGATCGACGAAGTGCAGCGGGATTTCTGTTTCCTGCTCAGTGCGTATGACATTGAACCAGGGGCCGCAACACCCAAGGTCGCGGAAATGACGGACTTCAACCTGTGGACATGGAACAGCCGTGTCTTTCCGGGCATCGACTCCTTGAATGTCCGTCTCAATGACAAGGTTCGCATTCGCATCGGTAACCTCACCATGACCAACCACCCGATGCACGTGCATGGTCATGAATTCACGGTCACCGGCACCGATGGCGGCCCCGTGCCCAAAAGCGCGCGCTGGCCCGAGGTGACCACCGACGTGGCCGTGGGCCAGATGCGCCAGATCGAATTCGTTGCCGACGAGGAAGGCGACTGGGCCTTTCACTGCCACAAGAGCCATCACACTATGAACGCCATGGGGCACAACGTGCCCACGCTCATTGGCGTGGACCACAGCGGCCTGTCCAAAAAGATCAACCAGCTGATCCCGGACTACATGGTCATGGGCGAACGCGGCATGGCCGACATGACCGAGATGGAAATGCCGATTCCCGACAACACCATCCCGATGATGACCGGTGAAGGACCGTTCGGGTCGGTGGAGATGGGCGGCATGTTCAGCGTGCTCAAGGTGCGCCGTGACCAGAAGCCGGGCGACTACACGAACCCGGGCTGGTTCAAGCATCCCGCCGGCACGGTGGCGCATGAGGTCACCGGCCCCATGGCCGAGCCGGCGCGTTTCAGTGCCGAGGGCGGCCAGTCCATGCCGCGCCAGCGCAAGCCGGCAACGCCGACCGAAGTCAAGGTGCGCAAGCCCGCTTCGCATGGCGAGCATTGAATTTTCCCTTCGATTTCCAACCCGAGAACACCCATGAAATTCACGCGATCCACTATTTCTCAACTCTTCGCCATGCTTGCGCTGGCCGCATCGGGGGCAGCCTTTGCCAGCGGCAACCATGCGGGCGGCCACGGCCATGACGAGGGGGGCGAGACGGCCATTGGCAAGCCCGGTGTCGCCGCCAAAGCCAGCCGCACCATCACCATCGAGATGAGCGACAAGATGCGCTTCACGCCTTCCGACCTGACGGTCAAAAAGGGCGAGACCGTGCGTCTCATCGTCAAGAACACCGGACAGCTCAAGCACGAACTCAGCCTCGGCACTCAGGAGGAACTGATGGAACACCTGGAGCAGATGAAGAAATTCCCCGGGATGGAGCACGACGAGCCCGGCAAGATCACCCTGGAGCCGGGCAAGCAGGGCGAGATCGTCTGGCAGTTCACCAAGGCGGGTGTCGTCGATTTCGCCTGCCTGCTACCGGGCCACTATGAAGCCGGCATGAAGGGCGCCATCAAGGTGGGCCGCAAGTGATGGCCTGAAACGCCCACCACAGCCGGCCCAGCCATGGCCGAGCCAGCCTATAGATCCATCCATTCACCCAGAGGTCACCATGAACACCATCCAACGTCTGCTCACCCTCTCCGCCCTGGCCATGGGCCTTGCCCTGCCGATGGCGGGCCATGCCCAGGTCAGCCCCAGTCCAGGCCAGGTGGCGGCGCCTGTGTCGGACTCCATGACCGATGGCGAGGTCAAGAAGGTCGATCCGGACAACGGCAAGATCACCCTCAAGCATGGAGACATCAAGAACCTGGACATGCCCGGAATGACCATGGTCTTCACCGTTCGCGACAAGGGCCAACTCACCAAGCTCAAGCCCGGCGACAAGGTGCAATTCATGGTCGTCCAGGAAGGCGGGAAGATGGTCGTCACCGACATCCAACCCGCGCACTGAGCAGAGTCACCACCGCATCATGCCGCCGGACGCGGCTGCCCTAGCCAACCCCTGCAACGCAAGAAGGAAGCATCATGGTTCATATTCGCCATACCCTGATCGGTCTCTGTGTCGCCGCCGCCTCCGTGGGCGTGCTGGCGCAAGGCGCCGACGGGCACAAGGACCACCACCCGGCGGAAACGACCGCCCCTGCGGCGGCAGCTCCGGCGCCGGCTGCAGCACCGCCATCGCAGGCCATGAGCCCGGACATGATGGCCGCGATGGAACAACGCATGCGGGCCATGCACGAGAAGATGGCCGCCGCCAAGACGCCCCAGGAGCGCCAGGCGTTGATGGCCGAACACATGAAGACCATGCAGGACGGCATGCGCATGATGAAGTCGATGCACGGCCAGATGGCATCGGGCAACCCACCCGCCGGTATGGCTGGCATGCAGCACGACCCGCAGATGATGGAAAAGCGCATGGCCATGATGGAGTCGATGATGCAGATGATGATGGATCGAATGTCCATGTCGCAAACCTCCACTCCCGGCACAAAGTGAGGAGGCCGTCATGACCCATGACCATGCATCCCATCCGCAGAGTGTGCAGACCGGCGGGTTCTGGCGCTCGCGCTATGCCATCGGCCTGCTCGTGTTCGGCGCCGTCGCCGGGTACTTCCTATGGACCGAACACCGTGCCCACCTGGCGCAATGGTGGCCCTATGCCTTCCTGCTGGCCTGCCCGCTGATGCATGTCTTCATGCACAAAGGCCATGGTGGTCATGGCGGCCACGGTGGTGGCGCCGGAGCCACTGGCCAGGGCACTGGACAAAACTCCGACAGGGGCTGAGGCCATGGAGCACACGGGATCTTCGTATGGCCTGTGGACTCTGGTGGTGCTCAACGTGGCGATCTTCGTCATGTTCGCCTTCAGCTTCTTCAAGCCGGCCAGCGCGCGCGACTGGCGCAGTTTCGGGGCGTTCACAGCGTTCATCGTGGCGCTGTTCGTGGAGATGTATGGCTTCCCGCTGACCATCTACTTCCTGTCGGGCTGGCTGGGCCAGAAGCTCCCGGGCGTGGACCTGCTGAACCACAACGCCGGTCACCTGCTGGAGCTGCTGTTCGGCTGGGGCGGTGATCCGCACCTTGGGCCATTCCACATCCTCAGCTACCTGTTCATTGGCGGTGGCTTCTGGCTGCTGGCCGCGGCTTGGCCCGTGCTCTACGAGGCCCAGCGGCAGGGGCGGCTGGCGCGCACCGGTGTTTACGCTCGGGTACGGCATCCGCAGTACATCGCCTTCGTGCTGATCATGTTCGGCTTTCTCCTGCAATGGCCGACCTTGCTGACGCTGTTGATGTTCCCGGTGCTTGTGGTGATGTATGCCCGCCTGGCGCACAACGAGGAGCAGGAAAGCGGACGCCGTTTTGGACAGGCTTGGCAGGAGTATGCGCAGCATGTCCCGCGTTTCATTCCGCGCTGGGGCGCATGGGTTCAGCCTTGAGCGACGCATCCGATGACCAGAATGTGACCATCAGCATGAAATCAAGGAAGTTGCGATGACGTTGAAACCGCTGATCCTGGGGGCCGTAGGATTGCTGGCCTTGCTGCTGGTCGCAGGGGTGGGTTACTTTTCCCTGCGCGCCAGCAACCGGCCAGTGACGCCGCCGCCGCACAGCATGCGTCCCGATGATCCCCAGGTGCTGCGCGTCGGCGCCCGCATCTACGCGCAGCAGTGTGCGGCTTGCCATGGGGCCAAGGGCGAGGGCCAGCCCAACTGGCGTGATCGTGGATCGGATGACTTGCTTCCTGCGCCGCCGCACGATCCCAGCGGCCACACTTGGCACCATCCCGACGAGCAACTGTTCGCCATCACTAAGCAGGGACTGGCCCAATTGATCAATCAGCCCGACTACCGTACGGCGATGCCCATCTATGGTGGAGTATTGAGCGACGACGAGATCGTGGCCGTGCTGTCATGGATCAAGGCGCAATGGCCGCCAGAGATACGGCGCCGCCACGACGAAATCAATGTCCAGTACCGCCAGTCTTTGTCCCGATAGCCATCGGGGCATGGGCCAATGCGGACCGAATGCGTCCACAAGGAAAGGGACTTGACCTTGCCGCGATGGCAAGGTCAAGAATCGAGATAACTCAACAAAGGCATGGGCATGAACCAACACCTGCATCACCACGGCCATACCGCAGGCGAACAGACCCCGGCAACTTCTGCCGCGGTGCCCATGGAGGCCCCGGCGGGCACCATCTACACCTGCCCCATGCACCCGGAAGTGCAGCAGGATCATCCCGGCAATTGCCCGAAATGCGGCATGTCGCTCGAACCGGTGATTCCGCTGGATGAGGAGGACAACAGCGAACTGATCGATTTTCAGCGCCGCTTCTGGTGGACCCTGCCGCTGACCGTGGTGGTCACCATCCTGGCGATGTTCGGCCACCGCCTCGGCTGGTTCGACATGAAGACCCAGACCTGGGTCGAGCTGGTGCTGTCGCTGCCGGTGGTGTTGTGGACGGGATGGCCATTCTTTGTCCGCTGCTGGCAGTCCATCGTCAACCGCAGCCCCAATATGTGGACGCTGATCGGCCTGGGCACCGGCGCCGCCTTTGTCTACAGCGTGGTCGCCACCCTCGCGCCCGGCGTGTTTCCAGACTCGTTCATCGCCCACGGCCGCGTCGCCGTCTATTTCGAGGCGGCGGTCGTCATCATCTCGCTGACCATGCTGGGTCAGATCATCGAATTGAAGGCGCGCTCGCAGACTTCGGCGGCCATCAAGGCTCTGCTGGGCCTGGCCCCCAAGACGGCGCGCCGCATCAATGCCGACGGCAGCGAGGAGGACGTGCCTTTGAACCATGTTCACGTCGGCGACCTGCTGCGCGTGCGGCCCGGCGAGAAAGTGCCCGTCGATGGCGTGGTGACCGAGGGCAGCAGTGCCGTCGATGAATCCATGCTCACCGGCGAGCCCGTGCCGGTGACCAAGCGCGCCGGCGACGGCCTGATTGGCGCCACGATGAACACCAGCGGCGCACTGGTGATGCGCTCGGAGAAGGTCGGCGCCGCCACCATGCTGTCGCAGATCGTGCAGATGGTGGCCAATGCCCAGCGCTCCAAGGCGCCGATGCAGCGCATGGCCGACGTGGTGGCCGGCAAGTTCGTGGTCGTGGTGGTGCTGATCGCAATCGCGACCTTCTTCGTCTGGGGATTCTTCGGCCCCGAGCCGAGCTGGGTGTTCGGCCTGATCAACGCCGTGGCGGTGCTGATCATTGCCTGCCCTTGCGCGCTGGGCCTGGCGACCCCGATGTCCGTGATGGTCGCCACCGGCCGCGCGGCAACGCAGGGGATTCTATTCCGCGATGCCGGCGCCATCGAAAAAATGCGCGAAGTGGATACGCTGATCGTGGACAAGACCGGCACCCTGACCGAAGGCAAGCCGGCCTTCGACACCGCCGTCGCCGACCCGGGCTACACGCCGGATGAGGTGCTGCGCCTGGCGGCCAGTCTGGATCAGGGCAGCGAGCACCCGCTGGCGGATGCCATCGTCCGCGCCGCGCGGGACAAAGGGCTGAGCCTGACCAAGGCCGACGACTTCGAATCGGGCAGCGGCATCGGCGTGCGCGGCACGGTCGAAGGCAAGCATCTGGTGCTGGGCAACACCGCCTTGATGCAGCAGGAGAACGTGGCCACCGATGCGCTCAAGGCGGACGCAGAGCGCCTGCGCAGCGAGGGTGGCAGCGTGATGCACCTGGCCGTGGACGGGCGGCTGGCAGGCATCCTGGCCGTCACCGACCCGATCAAGACCACCACGGCCGACGCCATCAAGACGCTGCACGACAGTGGCCTGCGCATCGTCATGGCGACGGGCGACGGCCTGACCACGGCCCGGGCGGTGGGCGCTAAGCTCCGCATCGACGAAGTGCATGGCGAAGTCAAGCCGGCCGACAAACTGGCCTTGGTGGAGCGGCTGCAGAAGGAGGGGCACGTCGTCGCCATGGCCGGCGACGGCATCAACGACGCACCTGCCCTGGCCAAGGCCGACGTGGGCATCGCTATGGGCACCGGCACCGACGTGGCCATGAACAGCGGCCAGATCACCCTGGTCAAGGGCGATCTGCGCGGCATCGCAGCCGCGCGCGACATCTCCATCGACACCGTGCGCAACATGCGCCAGAACCTGTTGTTCGCCTTCGTTTACAACGGTATCGGCGTGCCCATCGCCGCCGGCGTGCTTTATCCCATCACGGGCTGGTTGCTGTCTCCATTGATTGCAGCACTGGCCATGAGCCTGAGCTCGGCCTCCGTCATCTTCAACGCGCTGCGGCTGCGGCGCGCACGAGGCTAACCCGCATCGAGACAATCAAAGAAAGGAGATCGATCATGATGAACGGAATGTATATGAACGACATGGCGTGGTGGTTTGGCGCCCACTGGCTGATGATGCTGCTGGGTGCGGTGGTGATCGTGCTGCCGTTTTGGAAGATCTTTGCCAAGGCGGGCTTTTCCGGCTGGCTCGGCCTGCTGATGATCGTCCCCATGGTCAACCTGATCGCACTGTACGTGCTTGCGTTCTCGGAGTGGCCGAGATCGAAACGCGCCGACAAGTTGGATTCCGGTGAAATGAATCCAGGGTCTCGGTGACCTCGCATGCGCGGTGACTGGGCTGTCACGCGGGTAGATGAGCCATGGTGGCACTTCTTTCCTGGGACGGCTCTCTGATCCGCGGCAAGTTGTCACACATCCAGCACAGCGAACATCCCACCATGGTTTCCATCCGACGCATCGTCACACAATGGGGCCGCCGAATCGTCGGCGGCCTCATCGTGACCTTGTTGTTCTCGCAGATGGCGCTGGCGATGTATGCCTGCCCCAAGCTGGATGCGGATACGCACGCGGCATCGATGCAGATGGCGGGCATGGCCATGGACGAAGCCGCCGGCATGTCCGCCATGCCGGACTGCCATGCCATGCCAGGGACGATGGACGACGAGTCTCCGCAGTTATGCCGTGCCCATTGCAGCGGTGACGGCAAGCCCGCGCCGTCTCCGCAAGGGCTGGACGTTCCATCTATTGCGGCGGCCCATGCGGTCTGGATTGCCTACCTGCTTCCCGTGGTGCCCGACCCGCAATCATCGACCGGCGCCAGGTTTGACCCAGCGTGGCTCGACCACCGAACGGGCTCTCTCCCCCTCTATCTCACTTTCCAAGTCCTGCGCAATTGACACACCAGGTCGTGCCCGTCGTGCATTGGCACGGCAGAACACGTGACTTCGTGGCTATCAATTTCGAGGACCATCATGCTTATTTCTTCCTCCGGCGCTCCCGGCGAGCGTCGCCCCGCGCCTGGACATGGCGTATTGCGTGCGATCCCGCGCCGCACATGGATACATCGACTGAGCATCTTGAGCATTGCCCTGGCTGGCAGCATGTTCGCCGCCAGCCGGACCTACGCGCTCAGCTTTGCCGAAGCACGAGAAATCGCTGAACAGCAAAGCCCGCGGGTTTCCGCGCAGCGATTGCAGATCGACGCGGTCGAGTCCGCGCAGAAGGCCGCCGGCACGCTACCCGATCCCAAGCTCTCCGTCGGTCTTGAAAACCTCCCCATCAGCGGCATGGACCGCTGGAGCCTGACGCGCGAGTCCATGACCGGGCAGCGCCTGGCCCTGATGCAGGAGGTTCCCAATCAGGCCAAGCGCGCGGCCAAGGTGGCCAGCGCCCAGGCGCGCGTGGAACGCGAACGCGCGGCGCTGGTGCTGCAGCGCCTGCAGATACGGCAGGAACTCGGTCTGGCCTGGATCGCCGCGCAGGCAGTCGAGCAGCGGGAACAGTTGCTGACGGAGCTGCTGGCGGAGAACCAGCGCCTGCAAGACAGCCTGCCCGCGCGGGTGGCGGGCGGATCGGCCCAGGCAGGCGACCTGCTGGCCGCGCAGCAGGAGGCGCTGGCGCTGTCGGACCGGCGCGACGACCTGCAACGCGACCGGTCCAAGGCGCGAGCCATGCTGCGGCGCTGGGTCGGGCCGCGCGCCGACGAATCGCTACAGGGCGGCACCGGACCGCTCATCCATCCCGTTGCGCAGTTGCGCGCCGAGCTATCCAGCCACGCCGAGCTGGCGCTGTACCCGACCATGCAAAGCATGGCACGGGCGGAATCCCACGAGGCGCAGTCGGAATCGCGTGGCGACTGGTCCTGGGAAATTGCCTATAGCCGACGCGATCGTCGATGGGGCGACATGGTGTCGTTCCAGGTGACGTTCGATCTGCCATGGCAAAAGGATCGACGCCAGACCCCGATGATCCAGGCCAAGCAGCGCGAGCTGGAGCGCCTGGAAGCCGAGCAGGAAGACGTGGCGCGGCGGCATTTGCAGGAGCTTGACGACAGCGCGGCCGAATTGCAGGCCCTGGACAGCCAGATCGAGCGCCTCAAGTCCACCGGGCTGCAGTTGGCGCAGGGGCGAGCGGAGCTCGCGCTGGGCAACTACCGGGCCGCCAAGGGCGACCTGGGCGCCGTGCTCGGCGCCCGCGCTCAGGTGCTGGAGACGCGCCTGCGCCTGATCGACCTGCAAGCCCAGCGCGACGGCGTGACGACGCGCCTGAACAGCCTGATCGCTGATTAACGGATCTCACAACCATGAACAACTCTCTGAAAAAATCCCTCGCGGGCCTGACGCTGATCGCCATCGGCGTGGCCGCGGGTTGGGGCCTGTCCCAATGGCGCAGCAGCACACATGCTGTGGACGGAGCAGCGCCCCAAGCCGGCGCGGCGGCCGAGCGCAAGGTGCTGTACTGGTACGACCCCATGTCGCCGACGCAGAAGTTCGACAAGCCCGGCAAGTCTCCTTTCATGGACATGGATCTGGTACCCAAGTATGCCGACGAGGATGCCCAGGACAGCGTGGGCCTGAGCGTATCGGCCCAGACCGTGCAGGCGCTGGGTCTGCGCACGGCCGAGGTGGTGCAGCGCGCCATAGGCTCCGATGTGGACGCGGTGGGAACGGTGCTGCTCAACGACCGCGATGTCAGCATCGTGCAGGCGCGCTCCGCCGGCTTTGTGGAGCGGGTCTATGCGCGCGCGCCGGGCGATGTGATCGCGGCCGGCGCGCCGCTGGCGGATCTGCTGCTGCCGGAATGGGTGGCGGCGCAGCGCGAATTTCTGGCGGTGCGTGCGCTCAAGGATGAGTCGCTGACGGCGGCCGCCCGGCAAAGGCTGCTGCTGCTGGGCATGCCGCAGGCCCTGGTGGCCCAGGTGGAGCGCACGGGCGAGCCCAGGGGCGTCTACACCGTGACCACGCCCCAGGGCGGGCTGGTGGCCGAGCTCATGGTGCGCCAGGGCATGACTATCTCTGCGGGCGCAAGCCTGGCGCGCGTGAATGGCCTGGGCACCGTCTGGATCGAGGCCGCAGTACCCGAGGCGCAAAGCGGCCCGCTGCAACTGGGGCAAGAAGCCCAGGTGCGCCTGGCGGCGTTTCCCGGCGAGGTGCTGCGGGCGCGCATCGTGAGCATCCTGCCGCAGGCCAACAGCGACACGCGCACGGTGCGCGTGCGGCTGGAACTGGCCAACCCCGGCCAGCGCCTGAAGGCCGGCATGTCCGGCCAGATCACGCTCAAGGGCCGCGAGCAGCCCGCACTGCTGGTTCCCAGCGAAGCCGTCATCCGCACCGGCAAGCGCGCCCTGGCCTATGTGGTCGATGGCCCTGGCAAATTCCACCCCGTGGAGGTGCAGCTGGGGGCGGAGATCGGCGACCAACTCGTGGTGCAAGGTGGACTGGAGGCGGGGCAGCAGGTGGTGGCCTCGGCACAGTTCCTGATCGACTCCGAGGCCAGCCTGCGCGGCCTGTTGCCCGCAGCGCCGGGGGCGACGCCGGAGCATGGGGCGCATGGCGCGGCCCCGGCCTACACGGTGCGCGGTGTGGTGGAAGAAGTCTCCACTGCCGAGCTGACGCTGGCGCATGACGCCATCCCCGCCCTCAAGTGGCCCGCCATGACCATGGGCTTCAAGCTGGCCGACCCCCGCCTCGCCGCAGGCCTGGCACCCAAGCAACAGGTGCGCTTCACCTTCTCCAAGCAGGGAGAGGACTACGTGATCACCGCCATCGAAGGGATCAAGCCATGATTGCCAAATTGATCCGCTGGTCGGTGGCGAACCGCTTTCTGGTGCTGCTGGCCACGGCCATGCTTACGGCCTGGGGGGTGTGGGGCGTGCGCAGCACGCCCGTGGATGCCTTGCCGGACCTGTCCGACGTGCAGGTCATCATCCGTACCAGCTACCCCGGCCAGGCGCCGCAGATCGTGGAAAACCAGGTCACCTATCCCCTGGCCACGACCATGCTGTCGGTGCCGGGGGCCAAGACGGTGCGCGGCTTTTCGTTTTTCGGGGACTCGTTCGTCTATGTCCTGTTCGAAGATGGCACTGACCTGTACTGGGCGCGCTCGCGGGTGCTGGAGTACCTGAACCAGGTTCAGGGACGCCTGCCGGCCACAGCCAAGCCGGCCCTGGGGCCGGATGCCACGGGGGTGGGCTGGATCTTCCAGTACGCACTGGTGGACCGCACGGGCAAGAACGATCTGGCGCAGTTGCGCGCGCTGCAGGACTGGTTTCTGAAGTTCGAGCTCAAGAGCCTGCCCAATGTGGCAGAGGTAGCCTCGGTGGGCGGCATGGTCAAGCAGTACCAGGTTGTGCTCGACCCGGTCAAGCTCGCCTCCTACGGACTGAGCCAGGAGCAGGTGCGCGCGGCGCTGGTGGCCGCCAATCAGGAAACTGGCGGCTCGGTGCTGGAGCTGGCGGGGGCCGAATACATGGTGCGCGCCAGCGGCTATCTGAAAACCCTGGATGATTTCCGTGCAGTACCGCTGGTGGCGCGCGGCGGTGTGCCGGTGCGCCTGGGCGACGTGGCCACGCTACAGATCGGGCCGGAGATGCGGCGCGGCATCGCCGAACTCGATGGCGAGGGCGAGGTCGCCGGCGGCGTGGTCATCCTGCGTTCGGGCAAGAATGCCCAGGAGACGATTGCCGCCGTCAAGGCCAAGCTGGGCGAGCTGCAGGCCAGCCTGCCGCAGGGGGTGGAGATCGTCACCACCTACGACCGCAGTGCCCTCATCGAGCGCGCCATCCGCAACCTCACCATCAAGCTAGGGGAGGAGTTTCTGGTGGTGGCGCTGGTCTGCGTGCTGTTCCTGTGGCACCTGCGCTCGGCGCTGGTGGCCATCATTTCGTTGCCGCTGGGGGTGATGATGGCCTTCCTCATCATGCGCTACCAGGGGATCAATGCCAACATCATGTCGCTGGGCGGCATCGCCATCGCCATAGGCGCGATGGTGGATGCGGCCGTGGTCATGATCGAGAACGCGCACAAGAAGCTGGAAGCCTGGCAACACGCGCATCCGGATCAGCGGCTGCAAGGCAAGGAACGCTGGGAGGTGATCACGCGGGCCGCGGAGGAAGTCGGTCCGGCGCTGTTCTTCTCGCTGCTCATCATTACCTTGTCCTTCATCCCCGTCTTTACCCTCGAAGCCCAGGAGGGACGCCTGTTCGGGCCGCTGGCGTTCACCAAGACCTACGCCATGGCGGCGGCGGCGGGCCTGTCCGTGACGCTGATCCCGGTGCTCATGGGCTACTGGATTCGCGGACGCATTCCCGACGAGCAGAAGAATCCCATCACCCGCATGCTGATTGCGGTGTACCGGCCCAGCCTGGAATGGGTGCTGCGCTGGCCCAAGGCAACCTTGCTGATCGCGGTGCTGGCGCTGGCGACCACGGCCTGGCCGCTGGCCCGGCTTGGTGGCGAATTCCTGCCCCGGCTGGATGAGGGGGATCTGCTCTATATGCCCTCGGCCTTGCCGGGGCTGTCGGCGCAACGCGCCACGGAGCTGCTGCAGCTCAGCAACCGCATGATCAAGACGGTGCCCGAGGTCGAAACCGTGTTCGGCAAGGCGGGTCGTGCGGAAACCGCGACCGACCCCGCGCCGCTGGAGATGTTCGAGACCTCGGTGAAGCTCAAGCCCCGAGAGCAATGGCGCGCCGGCATGACGCCCGAGAAGCTCATCGAGGAGCTGGATCAGGCGGTGAAAATCCCCGGCCTGTCCAACATCTGGATTCCGCCGATCCGCAACCGCATCGACATGTTGGCTACCGGCATCAAGAGTCCGATCGGCGTCAAGGTGACGGGCAACGACCTGCATGTGATCGATCGCATCGCGGCAGAGGTGGAGCAGGTCGCGAAGGGCATTCCAGGCGTGTCGTCATCGTTGGCGGAGCGGCTGACCGGCGGCCGGTATGTGGACGTGCAGATCGACCGCGTGGCGGCGGGGCGCTATGGGCTGAACGTGGCCGATGTCCAGGCGGTCGTCGCCGGTGCCGTCGGTGGCGAAAACGTGTCGGAGACCGTGGAGGGGCTGGCGCGCTTCCCGATCAATCTGCGATACGCGCGTGAATGGAGGGATTCACCGGAAAGGCTGAAGCAACTGCCCATCTTCACCCCCATGGGGCAACAGATCACGCTGGGCACGGTGGCGCGCATCGCCATCACCGATGGCCCGCCCATGCTCAAGAGCGAGAACGCGCGCCCGTCCGGCTGGGTGTACGTTGACGTGCGCGGGCGCGACCTGGCCTCGGTGGCTAACGAGCTGCGCGATGCGATCAGCCGTCAGGTGAAACTGGAGCCGGGGGTGAGCATTGCCTACTCTGGGCAGTTTGAGTACATGGAGCGGGCCAATGCGCGCCTGAAGGTCGTGGTGCCGGCCACCTTATTGATCATCTTCATCCTGCTGTACCTGACCTTCGGGCGCGTGGACGAGGCGAGCTTGATCATGGCCACCTTACCGTTTGCTCTCACAGGGGGTATCTGGTTCCTGTATCTGCTGAACTACAACCTGTCCATCGCCACAGGGGTCGGGTTCATCGCGCTGGCGGGTGTAGCGGCGGAGTTCGGCGTGGTCATGCTTATTTATCTGAAGCACGCCCTGGAGGAACGCTGCCCTGATGGCCGCAGGCCGACGCTGCCAGAACTGCTGGACGCGATTCGGGAAGGCGCCGTGCTGCGCGTGCGACCCAAGGCCATGACCGTAGCGGTCATCCTGGCGGGCCTGGTGCCCATCGTCTGGAGTAGTGGCACGGGCTCGGAGGTCATGAGCCGCATTGCGGCGCCTATGCTCGGAGGCATGGTGACGGCACCATTGCTGTCCTTGTTCGTGATTCCCGCTGTATATGTGTTGATGCGCAAGCCGCGCTAGCTTGAAATACCAGCAGGATTGATTCATGGAATTACGCCACCTTCGCTGCTTTATCTCAGTCGCAGAGGAACTTCACTTTGCTCGCGCGGCCGAGAAATTGCATATCGAGCAATCACCGTTGTCGCGCGCAATCAAGGAGCTGGAAGAAGAACTGGGCGTGATGCTGTTCGCCCGCACTACGCGCAGCACTCGGCTGACTCGCGCTGGAAGGTTGTTCCTGGAGCATGTGCAGCGTGTCTTCACCGCTTTGGAGCAGGCGCGCGACAGTGTGCAAGCCGCAGCCAACGGGTTCGACGGTCAGTTACGTATCGCCTTGTCCGACGGCATCACTCCTTCACGTCTTCCGGCCTTGCTCGCGCGCAGCCGCGAAGAAGACCCGGAGGTGGAAATCCGGCTGTTCGAGGTGCCTTTGGCCCAGCAGATCAAGGGGTTGCATGACGACCTGTACGACGCCGGATTCTCGATGGCCGAGGATGCGGGCGATGGCATCCTTGTAGAACCAGCCTGGGACGATCAGCTGATGGTGGCGGTGCCGGCACGCCACCCCGTATTGGCCTTCAAACGTATCCCTTTGGATGAGGTTCTGCGCTACCCATTGGCATTGGGTGATCCGGCAAGCTGCGAAGGGCACGCGCGCCAGGTGGATCGCTTCCTGCGCCAGCAGACAGCGCAGGAGCCGCTGATCGCGCAACGGGTGGCGACGTTCGAGGTCATGATGACGCTGGTTTCCGCTGGGCTGGCCCTGGGGCTGGCAGGCGCTGCGCACATTGCATCCAGCCGCGAACTGAACGTGGTGGCCCGCCCCTTGGCAGGCAGGCCACCGATGTTGACTACTTACCTGCTGCGTCGGGATACTGAACCGACTCAGGTGCTGGCGCGCTTCATCGAGCGGTTTCAGCTTATCGGCTCGACAGGCGGTGATGCGGCCACCATTCGGGGAGGTGTGTGATGCGTGATTCAGTGATGCTTGCGGCATTCGCCGCCATTGTTCTTGTCGCCTGCGGTAAACCCGAGTCAGCCGCGATGGAAACTGTGGAATCGCTGGCTGCCAATCCAGAGCGCCTCAAGACGCTGCGCGAGCAGTGCAGGCTGGAGAGGGCCAAGATGGGTGATGAGCTGTGCAATCGTGTCTCGGAGGCGACGCGAAAACGCTTCTACGGGAATGGCAACGTACCCTACACACCGCCGAAAGAACCACCCAAGTTCTAACTGCCCAATTGCCGATCGTGACCGGTGGGCCACGCACCATTCGCTTTTTGCTTGACACGCCGCAATGCGCCCGCGCTTGCGGCGGTTTTACGTGCTGCGCCCCGGCGCGAATTCTTGCTTTTTTCTCGACCGTTCTCACGATAACAGTCTTTGACCGGCACTCCCTGCGGCACTGATCCTGATGCCTGCGGCACGTCGTTGTGTCGTAAATGGAGGCAGGGGCATGCAAGGGACGAATGTGCTGTTCGGTCAGATCGCCGTCGTGTTCGGCATCGTGATCGCTGGCGTGTGGGCAGCCACACAATGGACGGCAGCGGCCCTGGGCTATCAGCTACGCCTTGGCTCGCCTTGGTTCGATTTCTTCAGCACGCCGGTCTATCACCCTTGGCGGTTGTTCGAGTGGTGGTTCCTCTTCGACGCCTACGCGCCGCGCGTCTTTGACACGGGCGGCGCCATCGCGGGTGGCAGCGGCTTGCTGGGGGTGGTGGTCGCCATCGGCATGTCGATCTGGCGCTCGCGGCAGTCGCGTTTGGTCACGACCTACGGATCGGCCCGCTGGGCGAGTGCGCAAGACGTTCGCAAGGCCGGCCTCACGCAGTCGACCGGCGTGTTCCTTGGCCAGCACGATCGCCAGTATCTGCGCCATGAAGGCCCGGAACACGTCCTGACCT
>DAORUJ010000042.1:0-21937 GCA_035433105.1 Thauera sp. | reverse complement strand
TGCGCCTGATCATCGACAACGCCAAGGTGCCGGTGCTGGTCGATGCCGGCGTGGGTACGGCGTCGGACGCGGCGATCGCAATGGAGCTGGGCTGTGACGGCGTGCTGATGAACACCGCGATTGCCGGAGCGGGCCAGCCGGTGCTGATGGCCAGCGCCATGAAGAAGGCGGTCGAGGCCGGGCGTGAAGCCTTCCGTGCCGGGCGCATGCCGCGCAAGTTCTACTCCGCCGACCCGAGTTCGCCGCCGCAGGGGCTGATCGGTTCATGAGCGCCCTGCACCCTGCACCATTGCACGAGGCGTTGGCGCCAGCTGATGCTACGCCGTCGCGCCATTTGCAGCCAGCAAACGAAGCCGTGGCTGGCGTCGAGATCATTGGTCGCGACAGTCCCGAGCATCGTTTCTCCAGCCGCAGCATTCGCAGCTTCGTGCTGCGTCAGGGGCGTATGTCCGAGGCCCAGCAGCGCTACCTCGACGCCATGCTGCCGCAGATCGGCATTGATTACCGCGTCGCGCCGCTTGATCTCGACCAGGCTTTCGGCCGTAGTGCGCCGAAGATCCTCGAAATCGGCTTTGGCATGGGCGAAACCACGGCCAGGATCGCCGCGGCGATGCCGGATCAGGACTTTCTAGGCATCGACGTGCATACGCCGGGTGTTGGCGCGCTGTGCAAGCTGATCGCAGAAGGCAGTCTGACGAACGTGCGCATCATGCAGCACGACGCGGTCGAGGTGATGCGCGACATGATCGCCGACGGTGCGCTCGCTGGCGTGCACGTCTTTTTTCCCGATCCGTGGCGCAAGAAGCGGCACTTCAAACGTCGCATCATTCAGTCCGAGATCGTCGCTTTGATCGCGCGCAAACTCGCGCCCGGCGGCTACCTGCACTGCGCCACCGACTGGGAGGACTACGCCCACTGGATGCTGGAAGTCCTTGGTGCCGAGCCGCTGCTGCGCAACAGCGCCGATGGCTTCGCGCCACGCCCGCCCTACCGGCCGCTGACGAAATTCGAGAACCGTGGTCTGAAGCTGGGTCATGGGGTGTGGGATCTGGTTTTCCGCCGTCGCGCGGACTGAGGGGAGAAGCGGTTTGATCCGAGGCCTGTTCCGTTTCATCGTCGCCACGCTGCGCTTGTTCGTGCGTGCGCTGGACTTCGTCGTGCGCGGCGTGTTCTACGCACTGCTGATCTTCGGCGTCGGCGTGCTGGTGGCTTTTTTTGTCCGGCCGCAGGGCGAGATTGCGACCGGGTCCGCCCTGGTGTTGCGGCCCACGGGCAGCCTGGTCGAGCAGGCGGTGTTCGATCGCCCGCTCGATCTCCTGGCAGCCGGTGGCGCGCCTGCCGGGCAGACCGCGCTCGCTGATCTGCTTGAGGCCGTCCGGACCGCGAAGGACGACGCCCGCATCGGCGCGCTGGTCATCGAAACCGACGAGCTGATGTCGGCGGGTGTCTCCAAGCTGGCTGAGCTGCGCGCTGCCATCTTCGACTTCAAGGCTTCGGGCAAGCCGGTGCTGGCGCGCGGCGAACGCTTCACCCAGGGGCAGTACTACCTGGCGACGGTGGCTGATGAGCTGCACCTGTCGCCCGACGGCTTTGTGCTGATGCACGGCCTGGCGCGCTACAGCACCTATTTCAAGGGCGCGCTCGATGCGCTCGGCGTCAAGGTTCATGTGTTCCGCGTCGGCGAATACAAATCGTTCTCCGAGCCCTTCACCCGCAACGAGATGTCGGATGAAGACCGTGAATCCTCGCGTGACCTGCTGGATGGCCTGTGGACGATGTTGCGTGACGACATTGCCACTGCGCGCAAGCTGACGGTCGAGGCCGTCGATGCTCATGTGAACAACTACCCACAGGCGCTTGCCGCGGCCGGCGGCGACGCGGCGCTGGCGGCGCGCAATGCCGGTCTGGTCGACCGCTTCAGCACGCGCGACGAATGGCGTGCGCGCCTGATCGAACGTGTTGGCGCGGACAGCAGCGGCCATGATGTGCGCAGTGTCGATGTCGGCCATTACCTGGCAGCGACGCGCAGCAGTCTGCCGCAGCATGAGGCGCAGGTCGCGGTGCTGGTGGCGCAGGGTGCGATCGTCGATGGCGGGGAGCCTGCCGGTGTGGTTGGTGGCGATACCTTCGCGGAACTGATCCGCGCGGCCCGCGAGGACGAGCAGGTGAAGGCGGTGGTGTTGCGCATCGACAGCCCGGGCGGCAGCGCCTGGGCGTCGGAAGTCATCCGTCGCGAGCTTGAGCTGACGCGCAAGGCGGGCAAGCCCGTGATCGCCTCGATGAGCTCGGTGGCGGCGTCCGGCGGTTACTGGATCGCCGCCGGGGCCGACGAGATCTGGGCCGCACCGGCGACGCTCACCGGATCGATCGGCATTTTCGCCATGTTCCCCGAATTCGCCGAGCCCTTGAAGCGCCTTGGGATTGGTGTCGATGGTGTGTCCACGGCGCCGCTGGCGGGGGCGCTTGATCCACGCCGTCCGCTCAGCCAGGCTGCCGCCGATGCGATGCAACTCAGCATCGAGCATGGCTACCGGCGGTTTCTCGAGGTGGTGGGCACGGCGCGCAACATGAGCGCGGCTGAAGTCGATACCGTTGCCCGGGGGCGGGTGTGGACCGGCCGGGCGGCGCACGAGCTGGGTCTGGTGGATCGGCTCGGCGGCCTGGAAGCGGCCGTTGCGGCGGCTGCGGCACGTGCGGGGGTCAGCGACTACGACGTGGTGTGGCCCGAGGCGGGTGAATCGCTGCAGCAGCGCCTGTTGCGTCGCCTGACCGACTTTGCCCAGGTGCTCGGTGTCGATCTGCGGCCATCCTTGCTCTCGACCGCGTCCTTCTCGGCGCAGTCGCCTTTTGCCCGCCTGCTGGCCGAGCTGCAGGTGCCCGCCGCCGAGCTGCTGCGCTGGAACGACCCACAACACCTGTACATGCATTGCCTGTGCGATGCGCCCTGAGGCGGACCGTCACGCACGTGTCCACCACCCCGCAAGCGAGCAAGGAGACAGCATGAAACTCAGTAGCCAGAGCTTTACCGACGGCGCACCGATTCCGGGCGAATTCGCCTTCTGCATCCCCGCCGACGAGGGCCACGTCGCCCTGAGCAGCAATCGCAGCCCGCAGCTGGCGTGGTCGGACGTACCGGAGGGGACGAAGTCTTTCGCGCTGATCTGTTACGACCCCGACGCCCCCAGCAAGGGTGACGACGTCAACCAGGAAGGTCGCACGGTACCGGCCAGTCTGGCGCGGGTGGAGTTTTTCCACTGGGCGATGGTGGATCTGCCGGCCGATCTGCGTGCAATCGACGCAGGATGTTTCTCGCATGAAGTCACGGCGGGGGGCAAGTCAGGGCCGGAAGCCGAACTGGGGGCGCGCCACGGCCTCAATGATTACACCGGCTGGTTTGCCGCCGACGAGGCGATGAAGGGCGACTACCACGGCTACGACGGCCCCTGCCCGCCCTGGAACGACGAGATCGTGCATCGCTACGTATTCACGCTTTACGCACTGGACGTGGCGCGCTGTGCGGTCGAAGGACGTTTCACCGGCCCTGACATACGCGCCGCGATCGCTGCTCACGTGCTTGCCGAGGCCAGGCTCAGCGGCACCTACACGTTGAACCCGACGCTGCAGGCCTGAGCGTCGCCCTGCCCGCTGCCCGCTGCCCGCTCAGTCGAGCAGGCAGGGCAGCAGGATCGCAGCCATTGCCGCCGCCCAGGCAAACATTCCGCCGTTGATTGCGATCACCCCGAGCTCGAAAGCCTCGAGGCTTTCGCGCACCCCGAGCACGCATTGCGCGCCGCGGCGCAGCAGCGCCACCGAAACGCCGATCGCGAGCAGGGGCATTACCACGACCGGTAGCACCTCGTCCTGAAGCAGCACGAAGGACGATAGCCAGAGCGGCAGCACCGCAATCGTGGCGAGCATCAGCGCGGCGTGCCGATCCGCTTTCCCGCCGCGGCGCTGGGCAATTTCGTTGACAAGCCAGTGGATCACCGCGAGACCGGCAAACTGCGCCAGGAAGAGGGCAAGGGCGATCAGTTGCCAGCTCAGGACCGGCAGTGCTGGCAGGTAACGGGCCGTTCCGGCGTCGACCGCATTGAGGAGCATGTCCGGTGGCAGAGCCGCCGCTGGCAGCGCGATCCCCAGCATGAGCGTCGTGGTCGACGGTGGACGGCGAATGATCTCCGCCCAGGCCGCATCGGATGACCAAAGCATGGGTGGCAGGTTAAGGGGCGTCATGACGGGGTTCCGCGTTGTGTGACTGAAAGGTTCGTGACTGGCTTGGGTGCCAGGCTGCAATTTATATCACGTTATGATATAAATTGTCCTGACGCAAGCCCGTGTCGATGCGTTCGGCCCACAAGGTGTTCGCACGGCAGGTCTTGTCCTTCCGAACCAGGAGACTGTCATGGCAAAGAAATTCCCACTCAACCCCCGCCACCCTGAGCGCATCTGCTGGGGCTGCGACAAGTACTGCGCCGCCGACGCGCTGGGTTGCGGCAATGGCTCGGGGCGCACGATGCATCCGGCCGAGATGCTGGGTGAGGACTGGTATCTGCACGGCGATTGGGGTCTGGAGCCCGAGCAGGCAGAGAAGGCAGGCGTCGCCTGAGCGCGGCAGGGTCGCCGCCGTTGGTCTAGGGTTCAGTGCAGGCCCTGGCGCTCGGTGGATAGCGCCGCTGGTGCGCACTGAAATCGTGCGTGGCCTGGAGGAGGACGTCTGGACAAGCAGGGTCGCCGCCTGTCGGTTTTCCTGAATCTGGCGCAGATTCGTTTCCCGATCGGCGCGATCGCATCGATCGCCCATCGCGTGTCCGGGGTGTTGACCAGAGTGCTGCTGAGCCCCTCGCATGCGATCGAGCGTATCCGCCTGGCCCTGCTGCAGCGCTCGTTCTGAGCGCTTGCGAAGCTCTCCCAGCAGGATCGAGCGCGAGGGCTGAGCGAAGCCAGGCTACCGTTACTCCACCGCAGATCGGCTGGCGAGCGTACGCCGTGAGTTGCGGCGGGTCGCCTGCGTTCAGTCTTTCAGGAAGAGCTGCAGCAGGTCGTTGAGAAAGCGCCGTCCGCGCTCGCTTGGACGTAGCCGGTCGCTGGTCGGCGCCAGCAAGCCCTGCGCTTGCGCCAGTTGCAGCTGATCTGCGATGGACGCCAGCGGCACGCCGGTGCGCGCCGCAAAGAGCTTTGCCGATACGCCATCGGTGAGCCGCAGCGCGTTCATCATGAATTCGAAGGGCAGCTCGGCGACGCCCACCTCGCGCGCTTCCTGGATGAAGTCGCCGCGCGCGGCGCCCTCAAGGTAGCGTGTCGGGTGCTTGTGGCGCATCTCGCGGCGGATGCCTTCGTGGCTCGACAGCTTGCCATGCGCGCCGGGACCGATGCCGAGATAGTCACCGAAGGTCCAGTAATTGAGGTTGTGGCGGCTCTGGCCATGAGGGCGGGCGAAGGCCGAGGTTTCGTAGTGCTCGAAGCCGGCGGTGGCAAGGCGGGATTCGATCGCCTCCTGCATGTCGGCTGAACTGTCGTCGTCGGGTAGCGGCGGTGGGTTGTGGGCGAATGGCGTGTTGGGCTCAAGCGTCAGGTGGTAGCAGGACAGGTGTTCGGTGCCAAAGCCGATCGCGGTTTCCAGGTCGGCGAGCGCCATGCTCAGGGTCTGCTCGGGCAGGGCGTACATGAGGTCGAGGTTCACGCGCTCGAAGTGCGTGGTAGCGGCGTCGATGGCACGCCGCGCCTCGTCGCCGCCGTGAATGCGGCCGATGCGGGCGAGCATGCCGTCGTCGAAACTCTGGATACCCAGTGAGATGCGGTTCAGGCCGGTAGCGCGGTAGTCGCGAAAGCGTTGGGCCTCGACCGTGCCGGGGTTGGCTTCGAGCGTGATCTCGGCCAGTGGGTCGAGTGGCAGCAGCATGCGGATGCCGGTCAGCAGGGCGTCGAGCGTCTGCGCCGACATCAGGCTGGGTGTGCCTCCGCCGATGAACACGCTGTGCACCCGTCGTCCCCACACTTGCGGCAGGGCGTGTTGCAAGTCGGCGAGGACGGCGTCGAGCCAGGCTTGCTCGGGAATGCCATCGCTGCGTGGCGCATGCGAGTTGAAGTCGCAGTAGGGGCACTTGCGCACGCACCACGGGAAATGCACGTACAGGGACAGCGGCGGCGGGGCGTCGAGTTGTGGGCGCTCTGGCAGCGGCAGTGCGCGCGCCGCCGGGGTGGCGGTCGCAATCGGGATGATGCGGCGGGGGCTCACGACAGACGGGGTCCAGGGTAATGCGGCGAGGGGGTGATGTGGCTTGAGTGGGGGTGGCTTGAGTCAGTGTGGCTTGAGTCTGTGCCGCCTGGGGGGCGGTCGTTGTGGTGTTTCTGCCATGCGAGCCGGACCGCCCGGTCGGCCTAGAGCGGGTGGGTGCTGAGACAATCGAGGAGATGGCGCATGGCCGCTCCGCGATGGCTGAGGGTGTTCTTCAGCGCGGCATCGAGCTCGGCGGCAGTCTGCTCCAGTTCGGGTAGCCAGAACAGCGGGTCGTAGCCGAAACCGCCGTCGCCACGGGCTGCGGGCAGGATCTGGCCGTGCCATTCACCATCGGCGATGAGCGGGCGCGGGTCATCGGCATGACGCACAAGCACCACCACCGAGCAGAAGTAGGCGCGGCGCTGCTCCGGATCGGGGAAGGCGGCGAGCGCCTCCAGCAGCTGCGCATTGTTGCGCGCGTCGGATTTCGGTTCACCGGCGAAGCGCGCCGACTGTACGCCGGGGGCGCCGTTCAGGGCCTCGACGCACAGGCCCGAGTCGTCGGCCACGGCGGGCAGGCCGGTGGCGGCTGCGGCGTGGCGCGCCTTGGCCAGCGCGTTCTCGACAAAGGTGAGGTAGGGTTCTTCGGCCTCGCTCACGCCAAGCGCGCCCTGCGGGATGATCTCGATTCCCAGCGGCGCAAGCAGGGCCTGCATTTCGGCGGCCTTCTTGGCATTGTTGCTGGCCAGCACCAGTCGCTTGCTCATCGTTCAGCCTCCGTGCACGGCGGCGCGTTGCAGTTCGAACAGGCGGCCGATGCCGCCTTCGGCCAGGTCGAGCAGGGCGTTGAGTTCAGTGCGCGAAAAGGCGGCGCCTTCTGCCGTGCCCTGGACCTCGATCAGGCCGCCGCCTTCGGTCATGACCACGTTCATGTCGGTGTCGCAGTCGGAGTCCTCGGCGTAGTCGAGGTCGAGCACCGGCGTACCCTGGTGGATTCCGACCGAGACTGCGGCGACGAACTCGCGCATCGGGTTGCGGGCCAGCTTGCCACCGGCCACGAGGCCCGTCAGCGCGTCGTGCACCGCGACGCAAGCACCGGTGATCGCGGCAGTGCGGGTGCCGCCATCGGCCTGCAGCACGTCGCAGTCGATGATGATCTGGCGTTCGCCCAGTGCCGCGAGATCGACCACGGCGCGCAGGCTGCGGCCGATCAGGCGCTGGATCTCCTGGGTGCGACCGCTTTGCTTGCCCTTGGCCGCTTCGCGCGCACTACGGGTGTGGGTGGCGCGCGGCAGCATGCCGTATTCGGCGGTCAGCCAGCCCTGGCCCTTGCCGCGCAGAAAGCCTGGCACGCTGTCTTCGACACTGGCGGTACACAGAACCCGGGTGGTACCGAATTCGACCAGCACCGAGCCTTCGGCGTGGCAGGTAAAGCCGCGGGTGAGGCGGACGGTGCGCAGTTCGTTGGCTTGGCGCTGGCTGGGTCGCATGGGGTGTTTCCTATCGCTTGTCGAATTTGTGGATGGCGGCGTTGATCTCGCGGATCGCGCGCTCGATCTCGTCCTCGTCGAGGTCGGCGACGCTGCCGGAGCCGCGGCTGGAGAGATCGATCTCGGTGGCAAAATCGTTGAGGGCCATGGTCTGGGTCGAGATCGAATCGGGCTGCTCCGCGCTGGCGTCCGCATGCCAGCACATCGCCACCAGTGACAGGTTGTCGGCGCTGTCGGCGGCGCGGAATTCGGCCTGGCTCAAAAGCCGCGGGACCGACTGGCCGGGCGGGGTGTCGCTCAGCCCGAGCAGCATGAGATCGTCGTCCAGCGGTCCCCATACGCCATCGCTGCACAAAGCGATCAAGTCGCCGTCCTGCAGTTTGCAGGGTGGTGAGTAGTCGATCTGCGGTGAGTGTGTCCCGCCCAGGCAGGAGTAGATGCGATTGCGCCCGGGGTGGTTGGCGGCATCGGCGGGGCGGATGATGCCTTGCTCGATCAGCAGTTGTACGCGTGAATGATCGCGCGTGCGCTCGACAACGCGCCCGCGGCGCAAAAGGTACAGGCGCGAATCGCCCGCATGCGCCCACCAGGCGGTGCTGCCCTGAACCACGCAGGCGACGATCGTGGTGCGCGGCGCCTCTTCCAGGTTGCGCTCGAGCGTGTTGTCGAGGATGGCGTGATGGGCGCCGCTCAGCGCGCGCGACAGGAATAGCGCCGGATCGGGCAGTGCGGGCTGGGCGTCGCGCTGGAAGGCCTGGGTGATGTACTGCGCTGCGATGTGTGCGGCCAGCTCGCCGTGCTGGTGGCCACCCATGCCGTCGGCGACGAGCATCAGCAGGGCATCGCGCGAATAGCAGTAGGCGATGCGGTCCTGGTTGGACTGGCGCTTGCCGATGCGGCTTTCCTGGTAGATGGTGAATCGCATTCGGTTCTCCTTCAGACGCGCCCGATGAAGGCCTTGATCCGGCTGCCGAGGTCGGTGAACCAGGGCGTGTGCGGCGTGGCCCGGGTGGTGGCGGTGGCGTGCTGGACGAGCGCCTTCTGCAGGGCATACACGCTCTGCGGGCGTGACAGATGGTCAAGCTGCAGGCACCAGTCAACCAGGCCCAGCAACTGGGCGCTGTAACGCTCCGCATGGGTTTTGCTGACGGGCTGCAGGGTATCCTGTTTGACGCGCTCGTCGGCACGCGGCGGCGTGCTGCCGGTGATGCAGGTGTAAAGGCTGGCGCCGACGCCGTAAATGTCGCTCCAGGGGCCGAGCTGGTCGCGCCGGTCGTATTGCTCGGGGGAGGCGAAACCCGGCGTGTACATCGGCTTCAGGATGGGTTGGTCGCTCATCAGGGTCTGGCGCGAGGCGCCAAAGTCGAGCAGCACCGGTGTGCCATCGGCGCGCAGGTAGATGTTGGAGGGCTTGATGTCGAGATGCAGCAGCTTGCGTGCGTGCACCTCGCGCAGGCCGTTGAGCATGCGCACGAACACGGCGCGAATGAAGGATTCCTTCAGCGTGCCGCGATGCTTCTGGATGATGTGGTGCAGGGTGCGGCCACGTTCGAACTGCATCACCATGTACACCGTGCCGTTGGCACGGAAGAAATTGAGCACCCGCACCACGTTGGGAT
The DNA here is from genome assembly GCA_035433105.1 of Thauera sp. GTDB lineage: Bacteria > Pseudomonadota > Gammaproteobacteria > Burkholderiales > Rhodocyclaceae > Thauera. Next base: position 12,611 of record DAORUJ010000042.1, on the reverse strand, counting down.
GCATCAGTTTGGCCAGCGAGCGCCCTTCCTCGAAAAAGCACTTCATGCCGTAGCGGAAGGCGGGCAGATGTTCGTCCGACACCTGCGGCTCGATTTCGCCCTCCTTGCGCAACGCAAGCGAGTTTGGCAGGTACTCTTTGATCGCCACGGGCGTGCCGAGCTCGTCATGCGCGAGGTACACGATCGAGAATCCGCCCAGCGACAACTGGTGGTCGATGCGGTACTGATCGAGCTGAAAACCTGCGGGGAGCGCGCAGTTGGCTTGAGGCGGCATCTTCGTGGGCGCTAGAATCCGGGTTTTCCCAGCCTCTTTCCTGAGTGGGACCCGCAGTGTAATCCATCGCGTCGGGTTCCCGGAGACCCCTGATGATCCAGAGCATGACAGGCTTCGCGGTTCAGACCCGCGACCTGGGTGGCGTGAGCCTGCACCTAGAACTGCGCAGTGTGAATTCGCGCTACCTCGACCTTGGCTTTCGCATCGTTGACGACCTGCGCCAGGCCGAACCGGCGATTCGTGAGCGCATCAGCGCCAAGTTGGGCCGTGGCAAGGTTGAATGCCGCCTGAACCTGCAGACGGGTCACGGCGGCCCGCGCAGTCTGGCGCTGAACGGCGCCCTCGCCGACCAGCTCGCCGAGGCACAGGCCGGGCTGCGTGCACGTTTCCCCGAGGCGCAGCCACTGTCGGTCAATGAGCTGTTGCGCTGGCCCGGCATGCTGGCCGACGATAGCCTGGGGTTCGACGAACTGCTGCCGCACATCTGCGCGCTGGCCGATGCTGCCCTGGTCGAGCTTGTCGCGACCCGTCGCCGCGAAGGTGAAAAGCTTGCCGACGCCATCCGCGAACGTGTCGGCCGCATGCGCGAGTTGGTCACCGTCGCTTCGCCGCGCATGCCGGCCATCGTCGCCGAATATCAGGAGCGCCTGACCGCCAAGCTGCGTGATGCCGTTGCCGGCCTGGACGAGGACCGCATCCGCCAGGAAGTTGCGCTGTATGCGCAACGGATTGACGTGGCCGAGGAACTGACGCGGCTCAGCACGCATCTCGACGAAGTGGAGCGCATCCTCAAGGCCAGCGGCGCAGCCGGCAAGCGGCTGGACTTCCTGATGCAGGAGCTCAACCGCGAAGCCAACACGCTCGCCTCCAAGTCGCCCGCTACCGACATCACCGGCATCGCGATGGAGATGAAGGTGCTGATCGAGCAGATGCGTGAACAAGTGCAGAACCTGGAATAAGGGAATACCGTCGATGCCTGGAACCCTCTTCATCGTCACCGCGCCCTCGGGCGCCGGCAAGACGACCCTGGTGCACGGCCTGCTGCAGCGGGATACACGCGTGCAGCTGTCGATTTCCTTTACAACGCGTGCGCCGCGCAGCGGCGAGCAGGATGGACGCGAATACCACTTCGTCGACGTGCCGACTTTCCGCGCGCTGCGCGACCGTGGCGAGTTCCTCGAGTGGGCCGAGGTGCATGGAAACTACTACGCGACTTCGAAGGTCTGGCTGAAGGAGCAGATCACGGCCGGGCGTGACACTCTGCTCGAGATCGACTGGCAGGGTGCGCAGCAGGTGCGCAAGACCTTCCCGGATGCGGTGGGTGTTTTCATCATGCCGCCGTCGATGCAGGAGCTGGAATTGCGACTGCGCGGACGCGGCACCGACAGCGACGAGGTCATCAGCCGACGCCTGCTCGGGGCGCGCGGGGAAATGCGTCATGTGGCGGAATTTGACTACGTTATAATCAATAACAAAATCGATGAATCGCTCGACGACATAGTCGCCGTCGTGCGTGCCGCGCGGCTGCGTTATCCGAACCAGCGCCAGCGCCATCCCGAGTATTTTGACTTTCTGGAACAGGATTGAACATGGCCCGTATTACCGTCGAAGACTGCCTGAAAAGGATTCCGAACCGCTTCCAGCTCACGCTGGCGGCCACTTATCGGGCGCGCCAGCTGACCATTGGCAGCACGCCGCAGATCGACATCGACCCGAGCGACGATGACAAGCCCACCGTGATCGCACTGCGTGAAATAGCAGCGGGCAAGGTCGGCCTCGAGATGTTGAACCGCGGCCAGGCCTGAACAGGGCCATGAGGGGCGACACATGGAAGCGAGCAACCTAGGCGCCCCTCCTCAGCCTTTCAGCACACCGTCGTCGAGCGTGGTGTCGCTCGACTTTCAGAGGCTGAAGGCCAAGCTGCAAACCTATCTGCGGCCCGAAGACGTCGGCCGCGTCGAGGCGGCTTATCATTTTGCCGCCGATGCCCATACTGGACAGCTTCGTGCCAGTGGTGAGCCCTACGTCAGCCACCCGGTGGCGGTGGCCTCGCTGGTGGCGGATTGGCACCTCGACCCACAGGCCCTGATTGCCGCCCTCCTCCATGACGTGATGGAGGACACGCACATCTGCAAGGCGGAGATCGCCGAGCGCTTCGGCAAGGTGTCGGCCGAACTCGTCGATGGCCTGTCCAAGCTCGACAAGATTGAGTCGCGCTCGCACGAAGAGGCGCAGGCCGAGAACTTCCGCAAGATGCTGCTGGCGATGGCGAGCGACCTGCGCGTCATCCTCATCAAGCTCGCCGACCGCCTGCACAACATGCGTACGCTGGATCACATGCGCCCGGCCAAGCGCCGCCGCATTGCCAGCGAGACGCTCGAAATCTACGCGCCGATCGCCAATCGGCTCGGGCTCAACGATCTGTTCCGCGAACTGCAGGAGCTCTCGTTCAGCAATAAGTATCCGCTGCGCTATCAGGTGCTGGCCAAGGCCGTTCGCGCCGCGCGTGGCAACCGCCGCGAGGTGGTGGGCAGGGTCAGCGTCGCGATCGAGGAGCTGCTGCCGCAATGGGGCATCGCGGCCGAGGTCAGTGGTCGTGAGAAGCACCTGTATGGCATCTACCGCAAGATGGTCGAGAAGCGCCTGTCGTTCTCGAAGGTGCTCGACATCTATGGCTTTCGCGTTATCGTGCGCGACGTGCCGAGCTGCTACCTTGCGCTGGGCGGGCTTCATTCGATGTACAAGCCGGTGCCGGGCAAGTTCAAGGACTACATCGCCATTCCCAAGGCGAACGGTTACCAGAGCCTGCACAGTACGCTGATCGGCCCTTTCGGCACGCCGGTCGAAGTGCAGATCCGGACGCGCGAAATGCACCACATCGCCGAAGCCGGTGTGGCCTCGCACTGGCTGTACAAGGAAGACGAGAAGACGCTGACCGAGCTGCAGCAGAAGACCCATTCGTGGCTGCAGTCGCTGCTTGAGTTGCAGTCGGCCTCGGGCGAGGCGACCGAGTTTCTGGAGCATGTCAAGATCGACCTGTTCCCGGGAGAGGTCTATGTGTTCTCGCCCCGGGGAACGATTTTTTCGATGCCCAAGGGTTCGACGCCGGTCGATTTTGCCTATGCGGTGCACACCGATATCGGCAACCGCTGTGTGGCCTGTCGCATCAACGGTGACCTGATGCCGTTGCGCAGCGAACTGCGCAACGGCGATCAGGTGGAGATCATCACCGCCGCACATGCCAACCCCAATCCGGCCTGGCTGTCCTATGCCCGCACCGGCAGGGCGCGCTCGCAGATCCGCCATTTCATGAAAAACGCCCAACAGGACGAGTCGGTTGCACTGGGCGAGCGCCTGCTCAACCAGGCCTTGCGTCCGCACGGGCTCACCCTCGGGCAGATCTCTACTTTCGCCTGGGATCGTTTCCTGCGCGACCGTGGCACGCGCCACAGGAAGGACGTCTTTTCCGACCTTGGCCTGGGCAAGCGTCTGCCGGCCATCGTTGCGCGCCGGCTGGCGCAGGCGCAGGACATGGAGTCGGGCCGGCCCGATGTGGTGAAGCCCAAACCAGCGGGGGCGATCGCCATTCGTGGCTCCGAGGGCATCACCGTGCAGCTGGCGCGTTGCTGCCAGCCGATTCCGGGAGATGCGATCATCGGCACCCTGCGCAAGGGCCAAGGGCTGGAAGTCCACACCCACGACTGCCCGAATGTGGCCAAGCTACGGGGCGACCGCGGGCGCTGGGTGGATGTGGAGTGGGAGGCGGACAACGATGAACGTCAGTTCGATGTCGGCGTCCGCGTGCTGACACGCAATGCGCGCGGGGTTCTGGCGCATGTGGCGAGCGCCATCGCCGAGGAGGACTGCAACATCCAGAGCGTGCACATGGACAACGAACAGGGTGCTTACACCGCGCTCAATTTCACTGTGCAGGTGCGTGATCGCATGCATCTGGCACGCGTGATGCGTGCCGTGCGCCGGGTGCAGGAGGTGGTGCGGATTGGCCGAATGAAGGCCGATGGCCGCGTGGGCTGAGGCCTCGCTGGGAAAATGCGTTCGACTTCAGTTGCTGAGTTCGACCTTGTTGCGGCCATCAGCCTTGGCCCGATAGAGCGCCTGGTCCGCGTGCAGCAGCACCGCTTCTGCCGACTCTCCCGGCTGCGCCAGGTGGGCGCCGACACTCAGCGTGAGTCTTCGCCCCTCGCGCAATTGCAGTGACCTTTCGGCTTCGGCCCGGATACGCTCGCTCAGGGCGGCCAGCGTCGTCTGGTCACAGGGTGTCAGCAGCACCAGAAACTCGTCTCCGCCCCAGCGTGCAGCGCCGTCATAGGGGCGAAGCTGCGCGCGCAGCAGTTGCGCGACGGCCTTCAGTGCGTCGTCGCCTGCAGCGTGGCCCTGCTCGTCGTTGATCTCCTTGAAGTGGTCCAGGTCGATCCAGATGATCCCGAATGCCGTGTGCTGGCGCCCGCCGCGGCTGATTTGTTCGGCGATCAGTTCGGCCATGCCGCGCCGGTTGGTCAGGCCGGTGAGCTCGTCGATGCGGGCGAGCCGGCTGAGTGCTTCCGTTCGCTCGCGCACCCGGTTCTCGAGGTCGGCGCGGTTGCTGCGGACAGCGTCGGCCATCGCCTCGAAATGCTTGATCAGGCTGCCGATTTCCCCTTTGCCAGCGGGGAGGGCAACGGGCCCGGGTTTGCCGTCGCGCACCTGCAGGATGGCTTTCTCAAGGGCGCTGATTGGGTGGAAGACCAGGCGGCCGAGACTCAGGTGGACGATTGCCAGGGTCAGCAGCAGGGCAGCGCCAAAGGCCAGCGCCGCGACATTCAGGCTGCTGACGGGCATCAGCACGTCCAGGTCAAGCAGGGTGATCTCGAACCAGCCCAGCTCAGGCAGGTAGGCGATGCCCGCCAGATGGCGCTTGCCACCGACGCTGACGAACTGGCTCAACACAGTCATGGGCGGGGTGTCGTTGGCCGAGAGTCGGACCATCATGGCGCGCAGCGCGCTGCTGTCTTCCGCATGGTCGAGCAGGCGATCGAACACCTTCTTGTCGGCTGCCTGCTTGAGTACGCTGGCGTAGTCGATCAGGGCGCGATCTCGAGAAAGCTGGATGGCGCCATTGTGGTCGACAAAGAGGGTGCTGATCCCAGCTGGGGAGACGTCGATGACGTCGCGGAGGATGTCCTCAAGCTCGAGGCCGGTGCCCACCACACCGAGGACCTGTCCGCCGTCGCGAATCAGTACGTCGATCCATAGTTTGGTCACCCCGAGTGGGACGTCGGGGTTAACGTTGAGGTGGAAATCACGTTGTTCCTGGATCAGGGTGTAGAACCAGGCATCGGCGGGATTGTCACGCTTGAGGTGGTAGCGCAGAGGCTGGTCGGCGAACTCGTTGCGCGCATTGTTGTGGAAATAGGCGCCGGATTTGAGCAGGGCGACAAAATAGCTTTTGTCCTGGAAGTTGCCGCGGAAGCTTTCCATTTCCGACTTCGCTTCGGCGTACAGCGCGGGGTCGTTCGGTCTGTGCGCCCAGCGCCGAAGCACCTGGGAGTCGGCCATCTGGCGCGCCAGCGCGATCTCGCGTGCGACGGGTTGCAGCAGTTTTGCGCTGTCGTAGCGCACCTGCGTTTCGGCCAGGCGCACGCCCCACTGCTCGATGATGCCCTCCGCAATGCGCTGGAAAACCGTCCAGGCCGTGGCTGATGCCGTCAATACGAGCAGGGCGGCGAGCAGCAGGAAGCGGGTCTTGAGGTTCATTCGGGCAGCGTCACTGATGCTGGGGAATCGAGTGGTTTCGAGCGTAGCACGCGTGGTCAGCGGTTTCTTCGTTTTACCTTGCGCATCCTGCGACGGTCCGACAGCGGCGTTGGTCGGTGCGTGCTGATAGAATCCACAACTCATTTCGAGGACCCGACCATGGCCACGTACGAATCCGAGCACACCAAGTTCATGCGCGAGTGGATGGAGAAGCATCCGCAGGAGCGCGTAGAGCAAAGAGAGGGCCGTGCCCTGTGGTGGGACAAGCCGCAATCGCTCGAGCAGCAGCAGCGCCGGCAGGAAGCCAGTGTGCCGGTGAAGCCCTATTACTACGACGCCAACCACTGAGTTTCGCGCCGCTGCTGCCGCATGGCGTGGGCGGCGCACGCTGAACGCATGAGCTTGCCGCGCCGCCTTGCCTACATCGACGTCGAAAGCACTGGAGCCCATCCGGTGCGCGACCGCATCACCGAGATTGCCATCCTGCGCATCGAGGACGATGTGCTGGTCGAGCGCTGGGAAAGCCTGGTGGCGCCCGAGATTTCGATTCCGCCCCTGATTCAGCAGGTCACTGGCATCAGCAACGAGATGGTTGCCGGCGCGCCGCGGTTCGAGGCGCTTGCCGACCGCATTCAGGCGCTGCTCGAAGGCTGCGTTTTCGTTGCCCATAACGCCCGCTTCGATTTCGGTTTCATCAAGAATGCCTTTGCCCGCCTCGGGCGTGATTTCGATGCTCATGTGCTGTGCACCGTCAAGTTGTCGCGTGCGCTGTTTCCCGAGCATCATCGCCACGGACTCGACGCCCTGATCGAGCGCCACGGCTTGCAGTGCGAGGCACGCCACCGCGCGATGGGCGATGCCCAGGCCCTATGGCAGTTCGTGCAGATGGCGCAGGCGCGGTTCGGACCCGATATCCTGGCGCGCGCGGCCGAGCGCGCAATGAAGGCGCCTGCGGCCCAGGCGCCGGGCCTGCCGGAGGGCCTGCTCGAGGCCCTGCCCGACGCGCCCGGGGTGTATTTCCTCCACGCCGACGCCGAAGCGCCGCCGTCCGGGCGCACAGACCGAGTGCTTCATATCGGAAGAGCGACCAGCCTGAGGGCGCGGGTCAGGGAACATTTTGCCGTCGGTGCACGCAAGGGCAAGGATGCTGATTTGCGCGCGCAGGTGAAGCGCGTGGAATGGGTCGAAACGGCGGGCGAACTGGGCGCACTGTTGCTTGAGGCCGAACGGGTGAAAGCCTTGCGGCCCCAGCTCAGGCGGCCGACCGAAAGCGGCGACAATGCCTTTGCGCTGCGCTTTGTGGACAATCGCCGCCGACCGCCGATCTTCGAGTTCGTGCCGATTTCAGGTAGTGATCCGAAGACGTGGACCGATCTGTACGGTGTGTTCCGCAATCGCCGCGAGTCGGAGAACCTGTTGCGCGAGCTGGCCCTGTTGTACCGTCTGTGTCCGCGGCGGCTGGGGCTGGAGGGGGGGAGCGTGGTGGGCTGTTCGGCGTTTCACGCGAAGCGCTGTGCCGGGGTCTGCGCACGGCGCGAGTCTGCCGCCGAACACGATGCCCGCCTGCTCGGCGGGCTCGCTTCAGCCTGCATAAAGCCCTGGCCATGGCAGGGTGTGGTGGCGGTGGCCGAGCGGCGACAGGACAGCGGGCGCGAGGCTTTTCATGTGTTCGACCAGTGGTGTCATCTCGGTTCGGTGACACGATGGGAAGACGTCGCCAGCATCGGCCGCGAGCGCCGCTTTGACCTTGATACCTGGCGCTTGCTCAGCCGCTGGCTGGCGGTGCCGGCGCATGCCGCGCAGGTCGAGCCCGTGGGTTGATGAGCTCGTCGGGCCTTACTGCGAGGCGGCTCGACGCAGTTGGGGCAGGTTGTCCAGCACCAACCCACGGCGACCGTGGGGTGTCACCAGCCCGTCACGCACGAAACGCGACAGCACGCGCGAAAAGGTTTCCGGCGTCAGGTTCAGCTGGGCGGCGATGGTCTGTTTGTCACTGGCGAGGTGAATCTCGGCCTGTTCGACGCCCTCGGGGGCAAGCTGGCTCAGATATTGGGCTACGCGCTGGGTGCTGCTGAGCTGGATACAGAGCTGCATGTGCAACATCATTTCGTAGCTGGCTGCGGCCAGGCGAGTGGTCATTGCTTCGGCAAAACTCGGCACCGTGGCCATGGCTTCGCGCACCAGTGCAACGGGGACATGCAGCAGGCGGGTGTTGCGTGCAGCCATTGCCATGGCCATGGCGGGGCGGCCCAGCAGTGCAGCCTCTTCGCCGAAGATCTCGCCAGACCCGGCGATGCGAATCAGCTTTTCGTTGCCCGAGGGGGCGAGCAGCAGGCATCTCACTTCGCCATCGAGCACCACGTGGACACAGGTCGATATTTCGTCGGCCTGGATCAGAACTTCGCCACGTTCAGCGCGCACCAAGCGGGAGGCCGCGACGAGACGATGCAGTCGAGCCTCGTCCAGCACATCGAAAGGGACGATCTGGCTGAGACTCGGGATGGTTCGGGTGCTTGTCTGTCGTTTCATCTTGCGCTCCTGTCCGCGTGGTTCACGATATCGGGACTGGACCGGAGTCTAGACTGCCCGGGGTCAGTGACAAACCACGCGGGTATGCCTGCGCGCAAGCTTAGGTACCACCAAAGAGGTATTGGTGGTGCGTCGCAAGCCATTGTAAACGTTTGATTGATATCGACCTCTGGGGGTGCCTGGGCGGTCGGTGGGTATATGGGGGTATGTCCATGAAAGCATCCGGCATGCTAATCGGGGAGCCTGCATGAAGTTCGCAATGCCGCGCCTGCTCGTCAGGCATTCGATCCTGTTGCTGGTCGCGATGGCGATGCTCGCGCTGGCCTTGATCAGCCTGGCGGGCATGAGTGCGTCGGTGGTGGTGGCCGAAAGCGTGCGCGGCAGCGCCAGCGCTATCAACCATGCCGGCAGCCTGCGCCGTCTGACCTACCGCGTCGCCGGGCTGGTCGCGGCCGATGCGCTGAGCAGGCCGCTTTCTCCACGCCGGGTTGAGGCGGCGATCGAGGATTTCGAGCTCACGCTGAATCATGACGAGTTGCTGCGCATCGTGCAGCGCGACCCAGGCGGGCTGTTTGCGGCGACCTATCGCGGCGTGGACTCGTCCTGGCGCGTTGAACTGAGGCCGAGTCTGCGGACGCTGGCGAAGGCCGGGATGACGGCCTCGCCCGAGCAGATCGAGAGTCTGCTGGTGCAGGTAGACCGCTTCGTCGACCAGCTGGACACCCTGGTATTCGTGCTGGAACAGGATACCGAGGCCCGAATCGAGGATCTGCGCGAGATACTGGCCGGCGCCATCATCGCCACACTGGTTGTCATCTGCGCGGTGCTGCTGGTGCTCAGACGCTCGCTGCTCAAGCCGCTGAGTGGGTTGCTGGCGGCTACGCGGGCGATTGCGCGAGGCGATTACTCGGCAAGGGTCAAGCACATTGGGCACGACGAACTCGGTCGCGTTGGTGCCACCTTCAACCTGATGGCGGGTGAGATTTCGCGTCAGTACCAGACACTAGAGCAGCACGTGGCCGAGAAAACGGCCGAGCTGCAGCGCAGCAACCGCTCACTGGAGTTGCTCTACCATGCGATCGCACGGCTGTATCAGACGCCGACCGAGCCGGCGGTATACGAGGCGACCCTGCGCGACATCGATCTCGTTGCCGGCCTTAACGGCAGTCTGGCCTGTATCGAGCCGCGCCAGGGCGGGCCCGCGACGGTGATTGCCTCGACCATCGGGCCCTGCGCCGATCGAGTGGTGCGCGGCGATGCGGCCTGTGTCGATTGCCGTGTTGCTTCTGTGGGCGGACTGGTCCAGGGCGGTGCAGTCTCTTTGATGCGCTTCCCGCTGCGTGACCGCGAACATCACTACGGCATGCTGCGCCTGGCCTTGCCGGAGGGATCGGCGCTGGAGGACTGGCAACGCCAGCTGGTCGAAGCCTTGTCGCGCCATATCGGCATGGCGCTGGGCGCTGCGCGGCGCAGCGAGCAGGAGCGACTGCTGGCCCTGCAGGAAGAGCGCTCGGTGATCGCGCGCGAACTGCACGACTCGCTCGCCCAGGCGCTGTCCTACATGAAAATCCAGATGAGCCTGCTGCAGCGGGCGCTGGCTGAACCGTCACAAATGACCGAGGCGGACACGATCCTGGTCGATCTTCGCTCCGGCGTGAATGACGCGTATCGCCAGTTGCGCGAGCTGCTGGTGTCGTTCCGCCTCGAACTGGCGGGCGACCTCGATACCCTGTTGCGGGCGGCGGTGGCCGAATACGGGGCGCGCGGCGGGGTCGACATCGCGCTCGACATCCGGCTTGCCGCCTGCATCCTGAGCCCAAACCAGGAGGTTCATGTGCTGCAGATCGTGCGTGAGGCCTTGTCCAACATGCTGCGCCATGCGATGGCGCGTCGTGCGTGGGTCGCGCTGCTGTGCGATGACGATGGCGGAGTGACGATCACGGTCGAGGACGATGGCGTCGGAATCGAGGCGTCTCCGGTCGATGGGCGCGATCACCACGGGCTCGCGATCATGGGCGAGCGTGCCCGCAGCCTGGGTGGCGAAATTGAGGTCGCCCGTCGGGTCAAGGGCGGGACGCGCGTCAGCGTCCATTTTCCCGCAAGGCGCAGCGTTCCGTCGCACCTTGCGCATACGCTTAACCATCGCGACGGAGGCGATGCATGAACGAGAGCCAGACTGAATCCGTGCTGATCGTCGACGACCACCCCCTGTTTCGCAAGGGGCTGGCCCAGTTGCTGAGGATGGTGAAGGGGTTTCGGCTCGTGGGCGAGGCCACCTGCGGTGTCGAAGGCATTGAAATGGCTCGCACGCTGCAGCCTGATCTGGTCCTGCTCGACCTGAACATGCGCGACCTGAATGGGCTGGAGGTTCTGCGCCAGTTGCGTTTGCTGAAGCACGAGCCGCGCGTGGTGATGATCACCGTGTCAGACCAGGGCGAGGATGTGGTTGCGGCGCTGCGCGGCGGGGTCGATGGCTATCTGCTGAAGGATATGGAGCCCGAGGCGATGGTGGCGGCCCTGGTCGACGTTGCCGCGGGTCAGGTGGTGATTCCGCCCCAGCTCAACCACCTGCTGGCGGCCGCCTTGCGCGGCGAGGCGAGGCCGCGCTCGCTGACCGCAGCCGGCCTCACCGAACAGGAGTTACGCGTCCTGGACAAGATCGTCACCGGTTTGTCGAACAAGATGATCGGACGTGAGTTCGACATTGCCGAAGGTACGGTCAAGGTCCACGTCAAACACATCCTGCGCAAACTCGACCTCCGTTCGCGGGTCGAGGCTGCGGTCTGGGCGGTGGAGCATCTGCGCGACTGAGCCCTCTGCCGATCGTTTGCCCAGCCGTCATTTTTCGTGCTGCGACTGTGCGGCTGTCGCCATTTCCACTCTTGACCAAAGTCAAAGACCGGGTCGGTGGCGTGGGATTCAATGAGTCGCGTATAAATCGGCGCAGAGGGATTTGTGCAATCGGCTTTACCTGCTCGTCGGAGTTTTCTGCGCGGCAGCATGCGCGCAGTGGCAGCCGCCATCCGCCCGCCCTGGGCACTGGGCGAAGCCGAGTTCATTTCTGCCTGCACCCGCTGCGATGCCTGTATCGACGCCTGTCCGACCAGCATTCTGATGCGGGCGGACGGAGGCTTTCCGGGCGTCGATTTTTCCCGCGGAGAATGCACTTTCTGTGCTGATTGCGTGACGGCCTGCGAGCCGCGTGCGCTCGTGCGTGTGCTCGATGAGCCTGCGCCATGGGCGCTGCGCGCGCAAATCGGGCGGGCCTGCCTGGCCGAGGCGGGTGTGGAGTGTCGAGTTTGCGGCGAGCGCTGTCCCACCGTTGCAATCCGCTTCCGCCCGCGACTGGGCGGCGTGGCGCTGCCGCAACTCGATGCTGCAGCCTGCACGGGCTGTGGTGCCTGTTTTGCGCCCTGTCCGACGCGGGCCATTCTGATCAAGGCGGGTAACGAGATCCCGACGGAGAGCGAACAATGAAGATTGCAAGTCTGGTACTGCGGGCTTTGCCTGCGGATTTCCCGGAAATCAAGGAAGCGCTGGCGCGCATCCCTGGGGTCGAGATCCACGGCTCCTCGGAGGAGGTCGGCCGCATCGTGGTGACGGTGGAGGATGGCGAGGGCTGGTCGGTCACCGACTCGATCCTCGCGGTGAATCTCGCGCCCAAGGTGCAGGCGGTGACGCTGGCTTACGAATACACCGATGACGGTCTCGAATTGACGGAGGCATGAAATGAGCATGAATCGACGCGAATTCATCAAGAACAATGCGATCGCAGCCGCCGCTGCAACAGCTGGCATCGGCATTCCGGTGGTCACCCAGGCGCAAGGCAATGTGGCCAGCGCCGGCACCAAGGTACGCTGGGACAAGGCTGCCTGCCGCTTCTGCGGTACCGGCTGTTCGGTGCTGATCGGCGTGCAGAACGGCCGCATTGTCGCCACCCAGGGTGACCCCGATTCGCCGGTCAACCGCGGCCTGAACTGCATCAAGGGCTATTTCCTGTCCAAGATCATGTACGGCGAGGATCGCCTGACCAAGCCGCTGCTGCGCATGAAGG
>DAORUJ010000041.1:5518-21971 GCA_035433105.1 Thauera sp. | reverse complement strand
TGCATCAACAAGCAGCAGAATCTCGCGGCTCATTTCAGGAAAACCTCCACATCCACAGTCTCAGAATTTAGGTACAAGGCGCGCCTTCTCGATGTCCTCGAAGGGCAGCAGTTGCTCGCCCTTTTCGGTGCTGAGGACCACGGCGCCATCGCGCACGCCGCCAAGCACACCGACGAAATTACGTTGATTGTTGACTGGCAACGACAGCCGGATCTGAGCCTCTTCACCCGCAAAGCGCTCGAAGTCAGCCATCCTCTTGAGCGGACGATCGAGCCCCGGAGAAGATATTTCGAGCCGGTCGTAATCGATGTTCTCGACTTCGAACACACGCTGCAGCTGGTTGCTCACCGTGGCGCAGTCATCGACAGTGATGCCGCGCTCGATGTCGAGAAAAACACGCAACAAACGCCCGCGCGGCGAGAACTCGATGTCTACGAGCTCATAGCCGAGGCCGCTCACCACCTGTTCGATCAGATTCTCGATTCCTGCTCGCATGCATCTCACTCATTACACGCAACATCGTCGCGCACAAATAAAAAATGGGCCTGACGCCCATCAACCCATCATCCATCAAGCGCGCGCCCCTGTCAGGAACGCGCCGCCAATCACAGCCATCACAACTGAATGACGGAAAAGCCCCGACCGCCGCATTCAAGATGCGTGCCGGGAACAAGCCGTCCATCAAAGCCGCAGGATTATAGCGTCAAAACCAATAACCGGGCAAACCGCTGAACGACAGCGATCTGGCCCGGTTGGTCGTAGCCTGAAGCAGCCTGAAGCGAAATCAGCGCGTCGTGGGAGTCGTGCGGTGCATCTTGGGTGGGCGCTTGGCGCGCTCGTCCTTCTGCACCTGGGCTTGCGCTACGGGAACGCCGGCAAGCTGGCAGGCATCGGCCTCCGGCATCTCCATCCACATGCCGCGCTTGAGGCGCGACGGCAGCTCGACCGTGCCATAACGCACCCGCATCAGCCGGCTCACGGTCAGTCCGATAGCCTCGAACATGCGCCGCACCTCGCGGTTGCGCCCTTCCGAGATCGTCACCCGATACCAGTGATTGACGCCCTCGCCCCCTTCGTTGCGCAGCGTGTTGAACTTCGCCGGCCCGTCGGCAAGCTGAATGCCCTCGGTCAGGGACGCTGCCTGCTCGTCCGTAAGCTCGCCAAGCAGGCGCACCGCGTACTCCCGCTCGAGCTCATAGCGCGGGTGCATCAGCCGGTTGGCAAGATCGCCATCGTTGGTAAACAGCAGCAAGCCGGAGGTATTGAAGTCCAGCCGTCCAACTGCGAGCCAGCGCCCCTTGCGCAATATCGGCAAACGCTCGAACACGGTCGGACGACCTTCCGGATCGTCGCGCGACACGATTTCACCCTCGGGTTTGTGATAGATCAACACGCGCGGAGAGCGCTGGGTGAAACGCAGCGGTACGAGTTTGCCATTGACCTTGACCCGATCCCCCGGGCCGATCTTCTGTCCGAGCGACGCCGGCAGGCCATTGACCGAGATTCGGCCGGCAACCACCCAATCCTCGATCTCGCGTCGCGAGGCAACGCCGGCCTGGGCGAGCACCTTCTGCAGACGTTCGGGCTCGGAAAGCGTCACGGGCGCATTGCGACCCGCCTGCCCCTGAGGGCGCGATCTTGCCACGGGCGCGCTGCGATCAGGCTGACCGGGCGCCGGCTTGAGCGCATCGGGTCGACGCGCGGAGTCTCCCGCCCCCCGCGCACCGGCGCCCCCGCCACGCGGCGAGCGCGGGCCCCGGGCATCGACGTTGAGATGTGCATCCGGATTTCGCGGCTGCGCATCCCCGTCGCGTTCATCAACGCGTCGCTCGCGCTGCACGCGCCCGGGCCGATCGAGAATCTCGATCTTGTCAGACTTCTTCTGTGGGGATCGGAGCGGGCTGTTCGGTTTGCGAGGCATCAACGAGGTCCATGATTTTTTCGATCTCGGTCAGCGCAGGCAGCTCGGTGAGGCTGCGCAGACCCATGTCGTCGAGAAAGCGCCGGGTGGTGGCGAATAGTGCCGGCCGGCCCGGCGTGTCGCGGTGACCGACAACGTCGATCCAGCCGCGCGATTCCAGAGTTTTCAATATATTGGGCGACACTGCAACGCCACGTACATCCTCGATGTAACCACGCGTGACGGGCTGCCGGTAGGCAATGATCGCCAGCGTCTCCATCACCGCCCGCGAATAACGCGGTGGCTTTTCGTCCTTCAACCGATCCAGGTAAACCTGATATTCGGCCCGTGTCTGAAAGCGCCAGCCACTAGCCAGCTGGACCAGTTCAACGCCACGATTCGCTGCCAGCCACTCGGCACGCAGCTCTTCCAGCAGCCTGCGCACCAGGTCGCCCCCCGGATCTTCATCGAACAGGCGGCGCAGCGCCGACACCGGCAACGGTGCCATCGCGGCCAGCAACGCGGCCTCGATGACACGCAGCCACGCTTCAGGCGTCGCCGCTGGAGGCATCGGCCAACTTCACGTAGATCGGCGCAAACGCCTCGTTCTGACTCACTTCCACCAGCCTTTCCTTCACCAGTTCGAGCACCGCGAGAAAACTCACCACGAGCCCTGCCGCACCGAGCTTCACATCAAACAGCGCGTCAAACACGACAAAAGCACCACCGCCCAGCTTGCGCAGGATGGTTGTCATATGTTCCCGTACCGAAAGCTGCTCGCGTCCAATGCGATGGCTTTGGGTCAGACGTGCAGCCTTCATGATTCGCAGCCAGGCGAGCTGCAGGTCATGCAGGCTGAGTTCGGGCTGTCGTTCGACCATTTTTTCGGCCACAAACACGCCCACCCACTCGAAATCCCGTTCGACGCGCGGCAGCGCCTCAAGCCTGGCTGCCGCAAGCTTCATACGCTCGTATTCCAGCAGGCGGCGCACCAGTTCCGCCCGCGGATCGTCTTCAATCACGCTTTCGCGCGGCGGCCGCGGCAGCAACATGCGCGACTTGATCTCAAGCAGCATGGCTGCCATCAACAGGTACTCGGCGGCAAGCTCCAGGTTCGTCGCCCGCATCGTCTCGACGTACTCGAGGTACTGCATCGTCAGCGGCGCCATCGGAATGTCGAGCACATTCAGGTTCGCCTTGCGGATCAGATACAGCAACAGATCGAGCGGCCCCTCGAAGGCATCGAGGAACACCTCCAGCGCGTCGGGCGGAATATACAGGTCTTTCGGCAGTTCGAGCAGCGGCTCGCCATACAGGCGCGCCACACACTCAAGCAGCTCGGGCGTATCGACCGGAGCCAGATCCAGCGGCAGACTCATGCGGACACGCGCTTCAGATTCCGATCAGCGCGCCAAGCAGATAGCGGAAACCCGCGATCAGCGGCAACAGGATGGTACCGAGTACCCCGGTGAACAGGAGCGCAAGCAAAATCGGGAAGCCGTAAGGCTCAAGGCGGGCGAAACTCCATGCCAGGCGGTGCGGCAGCAAACTCACCGCAATGCGCCCGCCATCCAGCGGCGGAATCGGCAGCAGATTCAGAACCATCAGCACCGCATTGATCTGCATGCCGGCATCGGCCATTTTCATCATCGGCAGCGTGAAGTCGCCCGCCTCGCCCGCCATGGCGACGCGAAAAAGGATCGCCCACCCCAGCGCCATCAGCAGATTCGTAAACGGGCCGGCAGCAGCGACCCACAGCATATCGGCCTTGGGGTTACGCAGCCGGCTGAAGTTGACCGGCACCGGCTTCGCCCAGCCGAACAAGATGCCGCCCGCACCCAGAAGTGCGCTCAGCGCGAGAATTCCGGCAGGAACGAGCAGGGTTCCAACCGGGTCGATATGGCGCAGCGGATTGAGCGTGATGCGCCCGGCCTGATCGGCCGTCGGGTCGCCGAAATACCTTGCCACATAGCCATGCGCCGCCTCGTGCAGGGTGATGGCGAGCAACACCGGCAAGGCCCAGATCGCCAGCGTCGAAATCAGTGAGTCCATAAGCGCTTCGCCAGCAAAGGGCGCATTCTAACAGAGCGATCTCGGAGCTCAGTCAGCCCTGAGCCCGAAGGGGGCCAAGGGCCCCCGCCCTGCACGCACGAGTTCCGGCGTACCCGAACTCAAGTCGATCACCGTCGTCGCCTCCGGGCCGCAGTAGCCGGCTTCGATCACGAGATCCACCTGTTTCTCCATGCGCTCGCGGATTTCATCGGGGTCGGACAAGGGCTGGCCCTCGCCGGGAAGCAACAGCGTCGAAGTCAGCAGCGGCGCATCAAGCTCGGCCAGCAGCGCCGATACCACTGCGTGCTCGGGAATGCGCAGGCCGATGGTCTTGCGCTTGGGGTGCAGCACCCGCCGCGGCAATTCCTTGGTGCCTTCAAGAATGAAGGTGTAAGGCCCCGGCGTGGTCGCCTTCAGCAGACGGTACTGACTGTTGTCAACCCGAGCATAGGTCGCGATCTCGGACAGGTCACGACACATCAGGGTGAAGTGATGGCGCTCGTCGACCCCGCGAATCTTGCGGATGCGATCGAGCAGGCTGGCATCACCCACGGAGCACACCAGCGCATAGGCCGAATCGGTCGGCAGCACGATCAGCCCACCAGCGCGGATGATCTCGGCCGCCTGGCGAATGAGCCGCGCCTGCGGCTGTTCAGGGTGAAGGGAAAAGAACTGGGCCATGGTGAAAATCTTCTCAAATCAGGCGCGACCACACGGGCGTGAGATCGGGCGGAAGGGGACTGCAGCGACCAAGATCGACCGGGCTCTCGCGCTCGCCGTGAAAGTCGGACGCCCGCGAGGCTAACAGGCCGCGCTGACGAGCAACAGTGGCAAAGCGACGCATCTCGTCCTCGCTGTGCGCACCCGACACTACCTCGATCCCCTCGCCGCCCGCGGCGACGAAGCGATCAAGCAGGCACGCCATGTCGGCCATCGACACCCGGTAACGCGCCGGATGGGCAAGCACGGCCACGCCACCGGCGCCGGTGATCCACCCCACCGCGTCCTCGAGCGATACCCATTCGTGGTCGACGAAGCCGGGCTTGCCCCGCGCCAGATAGTGATCGAACACGGTCTTGACATCCGGCATCACGCCACTGGCGACAAGGTGACGAGCGAAGTGGGCACGACTGACCAGTGCGGGGTTGCGGGCGAAGCTGTGGGCGCCTTCGAGCGCCCCTTGAATGCCGACCTCGGCCAGCGCGTCGGCGATTCGCTGCGCCCGCGCACCCCGTCCAGCCCTGAGCTGACGCAACCCGTCGACGATCGTGCGCTCGGCCGGGTCAATACCGAGGCCCACGATATGAATGGTTTCGCGGAAGAAGGACACCGATATTTCCACTCCGGACACGAAGCGCAGATCCAGCTTGGCCGCAGTGGCAGCGGCCGCGGCGAGCCCGCCGAGTTCGTCGTGATCGGTCAGCGCCAGCAACTCCACACCGTTGGCCTTCGCGCGCCGCACCACGTCTGCTGGGTCAAGCCAGCCGTCGGACACGATCGAGTGGCAGTGAAGGTCGGCATTAAGCAGGCGCATGCGAGCGAGGTCCATCTGAATGGTCGGAAAAAGGGAGAACATCGCCATCGGACACCGAGAACGCCACAACGATCCCGGCAATACGCTTGGCCAGCCCATGATTCAGCAATCACAAGCGAGAATCAGGCTTCAAAGGTATTTTCAGGGGGCAGATGATAGCAAATGGCCCGCCGCGCCCAAACTCAGCGTGCACACGCCGAAGGCGGCCCGACTATCATGACGCCCGCCACATCTCCGCCCATCGCTGCCTTCAAAGGCAGTCCAGACCGATGACGACACCGCTGATCGCCGAGCTTCGCCGCTGCCCGAGCTGCAACCGCTGGGGCGGACAGCGCACGCTGGACGAGGACGGCAACACGGTTAAGCTCGATTCTGCGAACAGCCGCGGCCCCTGCAATGAAGGCCCGTGGCATGGCTCCTTACGCGGGCCGCGCAATGCCTGCGGACAGTGGCTGCGCTGGGTCGAAATTCATGATGCAAGTTAGCGCGCAGGTCTACTCGTCACCATCCTCGCCGCCGGCCTGATCGCTCTCGGTCGCCTCGGCACGCGCCGCGTCGATCTGGGCAATCATGCGCACCCGCGATTCCGGTGTCTCCAAGCTGATACGCCCGAGCACACCATCGCGGTAGTCCTGCAGCAGGATCAGGGACGCCTTTTCCAGATCCAGCCCCCCCCCTTTGACCAGACAGCCACGCCGACGCCCGATGGCCTCGATCAGGCCGGCGGCGTCCAGCGCCGCGGGATCAATGCGGTAGCGCGCACTCAGCAGGCCGGGATAGCGCTCAAGCACAATGCTGCCAAGAAAGCTCGCAACTTCTTCGTCGATGACGGCATTGCGACCGATCGCATGACTGGCCGCCAGCATGTAGCCATCCGGGTCGTAGGCGATTTTGGGCCACATCATGCCCGGTGTGTCGGTCAGCGTCATGCCCGGCCCAAGGTCCAGCGTCTGCTGGTGCTTGGTGACCGCAGGCTCATCACCAACCTTGGCCACCTTGCGCTTGAGCAGGGCATTCATCAGTGTCGATTTGCCGACGTTGGGAATTCCCATGATCATCATGCGCAAGGGCTTGGTGCCATCATTGCGGTGCGGTGCGAGTTGCCGGCACAGAGCCGGCACACGCGCGACCTCGGAGAGGCTCTTCGCCGAAATGGCAACTGCCTTCACTCCGGGCTGGCGATTATAGAAATCCATCCAGAGCTGTGTTGCCGCCGGATCGGCCAGATCCGACTTGTTGAGCAACTTCAGGCAGGGCCGGTTACGAAAGCGCCGCAAGTCGGCGATCATCGGATTGCTGCTGGCCTCGGGCAAGCGTGCATCGGTGACCTCGATGACGAGGTCGATGGCGGCCATCGCTTCGGCCGCCTTCTTGCGCGCTGAAGCCATGTGTCCGGGAAACCACTGGATGGGCATGCTCTAATCACCACGTTTTCGTTGCGCGCATTATCCCCTGCATTTTCCTCCTTGCGCCGTCGATTCGCGCCCCCTGGATTGCACCTTGCGTGCGCGTGCTTCGCCTCCGCCTTGCGGTGCAAGGGGATTTTATGCCTTTCACACGAAATTAATTCCCCATCCCCCTGAAACCGTGTATCTTGCGCTTCGCAGTCGATTCAAGCAGTGGTTGTTCTGGTGGTAACCCAACGTGTTCTACAAGAGCGCGTGCCGGTCTGATTCCTCTGGATTACGTTTCTTGATCGTTCCTGCACTTTGGGGCGCAAGCCCAGTCATTTTTCATATGGAACGCAAATGAGCACTCAAACCGGTACCGTCAAGTGGTTCAACGACGCCAAGGGCTTCGGCTTCATCACCCCGGAAAACGGCGGCGACGATCTGTTCGCCCACTTCTCTGAAATCCAGAGCAAGGGCTTCAAGAGCCTGGCGGAAAACCAGCGCGTCGAATTCGAAGTCAAGACCGGCCCGAAGGGTCTTCAGGCGGCCAACATCCGCCCGGTGTAATCGACCTGACGTCACCGACGTCAATCGATTGATCCAAAACGCGGCCTTGCGCCGCGTTTTTGCTTTTCATTTGCGACCTTGCGCCGCGCAGTTGCTTTTCGTTTGCGGCATTGCGCCGCGTTTTCGCTTTTGGTGCGCAGTATCTGCCCCTCCAAATGCGGATCCCTCCTGTGGCCACGAGCCGCATTATTCATTTGCTGCGCCCGAATCGCCGATAATCGCGACTTCGCAGCGCCGCTGCACATCGCCGCCACCGCGGCCAGACTGCCATGACCGACTCCACCCACCCTGAATCCGCCAGCCCCGAGGCCACCCTGCGCTTCGCTGACCTCGATCTGCCCGCGCCCCTGCTGTCTGCGCTGGCCGAAGTCGGCTACGAGACGCCCTCGCCCATCCAGGCTGCCTGCATCCCACAGTTGCTGGCGGGTCGCGATATCCTCGGCGAGGCCCAGACCGGCACCGGTAAAACGGCAGCATTCGCGCTACCGATGCTGGCCAGGCTGGATCTGTCCGACACCCGACCGCAGGTGCTGGTGTTGACCCCGACACGCGAACTGGCCATCCAGGTGGCCGAGGCCTTCGCGAAATACGCGCACCACCTGAAGAACTTCCACGTTCTGCCGATTTACGGTGGTCAAAGCATGGTCGTGCAGTTGCGTCAGCTGTCGCGCGGCGCTCAGGTCATCGTCGGCACACCAGGCCGCGTCATGGACCACCTTGAACGCGAAAGCCTCAAGCTCGACGCACTCAAGGCGATCGTGCTGGATGAGGCGGACGAGATGCTTCGCATGGGCTTCATCGACGACGTCGAATGGATTCTCGAGCACACGCCGGCAGACCGCCAGACGGCGCTGTTCTCGGCAACCATGCCGAACTTGATCCGCGACGTGGCCCGCCGGCATCTGCGCGAACCCGAAGAAATCAGGATTCGGGCTGCCACCTCGACTGTCGCCAAGACCACTCAGCGCTATTGGCTGGTGCGCGGGGTGGACAAGCTCGATGCGCTGACCCGCATCCTCGATGCCGAAGAAAGCTTCGACGCCGCACTCGTTTTCGTGCGCACCAAGATTGCCACCGAAGAACTCGCCGACAAGCTTGCCGCCCGCGGCTACGCCGCCGCCGCACTCAACGGCGACATGACCCAGGGTCTGCGCGAGCGCGTGATCGAGCAGCTCAAGAACGGCACCCTGGACATTGTCGTCGCCACCGACGTCGCCGCCCGCGGCATTGATGTCCCGCGTGTCAGTCACGTCATCAACTACGATATTCCGTACGATACCGAGGCTTACGTTCACCGCATCGGCCGCACCGGCCGCGCAGGACGTGAAGGCGTCGCCATCCTGTTTGTCGCGCCGCGTGAAACGCGCATGCTGAAGATGATCGAGCGCGCCACCCGTCAGCCGATCACACCGATCGCACTGCCGAGCAGCGAAGAGGTCACCAATCTGCGCGTGGCCCAGTTCAAACGTCAGGTCGTCGAAACCGTCGGCGGGCAGGAGCTCGGCTTCTACATGGACGTGGTCAATGGCCTGGCCGAAGAGAACGAACTCGAAGTGCATGAAATCGCTGCCGCGCTCGCCTTCCTCGCACAGCGCGAGCGTCCGCTGCAGATCGAGCAGTCGGGCCGCGGCTGGGATCTGGCCACCGCCGAACCCGGCAGTGGCGGCCGGGGGCCACGCGAAGAGCACTTCACCACCGGGGCCGCGCGCGAACGCACGCCACGCCCCAACCGCGACGAAATCCTCTCCCGCCGTCGCTCCTTTGCCGACGGCACGCTTGCGCGCTACCGCATCGAAGTCGGCCGCAGCCACGGCGCCAGTCCCAAGGAAATCGTCGGCGCCATCGCTAACGAGGGCGGTATCGAAGGCAAGTACATCGGCCAGATCCATCTGTTCGACGACTTCTCGACAGTGGAGCTCCCGGCCAACCTGCCCGACGACCTGATTGCCACCCTGAAGCGTACCCGGGTGCGCCAGATGCAGCTGAACATCCGCGCCCTGTCGGCGGCCGAAGCCGCTGCAACGCCCGAACGTCGTCGCCCGCCACGCAAGGACGCGCCGGGCGGCGAAAGCCGCGAAGGCGGCTGGCACAACAAGGGCAGCTTCGAAGCTCGCCAAAGCCGTCCCGAAAGCGGCGCCGCGCGAGGAGGCTGGGAGCGCGACCGGCCCAAGCCTGCGACGACGGGCGCACGTCGCGACGAGCGCGGCGGTGCGCCTGCCGGCAAGCCTTTCCCGCGGCCGTCGAATCCGCCCTATGCCGCCAGCAAGGTGCGCAAGCGCAAGGACGACTGAAGCCCCAGGCCCTGCCCGGCATGCAACTCCAGCACTGGTCTCACCTCACCCGCGCCGGTTTCAACCTGCGCGGGCTGCACACGCCGCCCAGCGGCCGCCCGGTGATTCACTTCCTGCACGGGAATGGCTTTTGTGGGCTGAGCTATAGGCCTTTGCTGGAGCGCCTCGCCGAGCATTTCGATCTTTTTCTGTCCGACGCGCAAGGTCATGGCGACAGCGACCATGGCGGGCGCTTCGTGGGCTGGAACCACAGCGCAGACTGCGCGCTCGACGCGTGGCACGCCCATCAAGCCCGATTCGGCACGGTGCCGGTATTCGCCGTTGGTCATAGCTTCGGCTCAGTGCTGACTTCCTTGATGCTGGCGCGTGCGCCGACAAGCTTTCAGGGCGCGGTGTTGCTGGACCCGGTGCTGTTTCCTCCAGCAATGGTCGGGCTGATGGCACTATCCGACGTCATTGGTCTGTATTCCCGCAACCAGCCCGCCAACCGGGCTCGCAAACGCCAGCACCACTGGAGCAGCCGCAGCGAGGCAGCCGACAAGTTGCGCAATCGCGGCATGTTTCGTGGCTGGCAGGAAGATGCGCTGCAGGCCTATGTGACCAACGCCTTGCGCGACCATCCCGGCGGAGGCGTCGAGCTCAAATGCAGTCCCGCACGTGAAGCGGAGATATTCGGCTCCTACCCGCGGCGTCTGTGGTCTTCTCTGGCCCGCATCACCACCCCCACACGGGTGCTCCGCGGCGCGGGCAGCTACCCGTTCGCCGCACGTGCAATCGAGCGCTGGGTGCGTCGTAACCCGGCGGTGAGCTGCCAGGTCCTGCCCGGCGGGCACTGCTTCATGCAGGAAGTGCCGGCGGCAAGCGCCACGGCCATGATTGACTATCTGTCGACGATCCCCGACGCTCCAGACCCGGCTTGAGATCAGCGACGGTCGCCGCCCTGCAGGCACCTGGGTTCGATCTGCACGGTATCACGGCCATTGGTCACCAGGATGTGACCGTCCTGAATGCTGAACTGCAGCCGCATCGTGCGCTCGGCGAACTTTGCCAAGTCCGTGCTGGTCTCGCGCGCGATTTCGAACACGCGCAGCGAAGACTGGCGTGCCAGTTTTTCCCGCACGCCACTCCACCACACTTCCATTGCCCGGCCGTAGGTGAGCACGATCACTTCGTCGGCACGGCCGCAGGCCTTGCGCACCCACTTTTCGTCGGGCTGACCGACGTCGATCCAGCGCCGGATCACACCGGTGAGGTCCTTCTGCCAAAGGTCCGGTTCATCATCGACACACAGGCCCTTGCCGAAGGTCAGCATGGGATCGGCAAACATCGCGAAGGCGAGCAGCCGCACCATCATGCGTTCATCGGTTTCGGACGGGTGACGTGCCAGCGTCAGACTGTAGTCGGCGTAATGGCTGCGATCCATGTCCGCGATCTGTATCTCAGCCTTGAAGATCGTTGCCCGAAGTGCCATTAGTGGACCTGCTCCGGGGGGCGGCTGGCCTGCTGCCACGCGATCACTGCCCGTGCCGCATGCGCCATCACCTTGTCGCGCTGTTCAGTCGGCAGTTCGCGCGCGAGTGCGGCAAACAAGGCCTGGGTAGCCTCCTGCGCAACGCCCTCGGCTGCCAGGCCATCAGCCAGGCAGCGGATCTGGATGAAGGCAAGCGCATCTGCGACCAGTCGCCAGCCGGCGGCTGGCATCTCGCACGTCAAGCCGAGCAGACGCCCGCCAAGCTGCGCCGCCAGACGCAGGGCTTCGTCACGGTCCTGGGTAGCGATGGACGAGTGCCACAGCGCGAGGTGAATGCCTCTTCGCAGTTCGACCTTGAAGTCAATCGCATTTTCTTCGGCCTGGGCAATCGCTTCGAACTGGCGCAGGAAGCGGGCCTCATCCTGCACATCCAGACCGGTACGCAAGGCCCCGACAAGCTCGCTCAGACCCGGAATGGCAACCAGGTCGAAGGCCTGACTCCAGGCCACGCCCCACTGGTCCATGCCGCTCAACAGCAGGGCACGGCGCACGGCACAGGCATCGTCACGCTCGCCTGCGACGGCCCATTGCTCCAGCTCATGCTGCAGTTGCTCGACACCACGGCGACGCACTTCCTCGGTCTCGCTGACGCTGAGCCGAAACACGCGCGCGAACGCGTCCTGCGCCATGTGCGCAGCCTGGCGCTGAATTTGTGTGGAGGCGTGAGCCGCGAAGGGGTCCGGGGGAAGCGGCGTGTCTGGCGCGGTCATGGGGGAAGCATCATCGGAAATGGGCGCTCATTGTGCACAGCGACAACGATCGAAGCAATGCGGCCCGCCAAGGAAGCACAGCGGAACACGCGCCCGGCATGGCATCAGGCGATGTGGCGAGTCCACAGTGAAGGCGCAGCATCGACACCAGGACGATATTCCACCCCATCGCGAAACTTCTGCAGCATTCGGCGCAATGCGACTGCGTCCTCTTCGATGAATCCGCGCTTGAAATCCGTCAGTACCAGGCGCGAGCGCGTCATCCAGTTGCCCGGCGCGTCATCGAGGGCGCACCAGGCGGCAGTGCGGCAATCGGCCTCGTGCTGGGCGAGCCACAGCATCGCCTCACGTTCGCGCAGCCCATGCAACTCGGCGCCGGTCTTGGGCAACATGTGCGGCGTCGCGCCAACGATGCGTGGTCTGACGTCCTCGGAGAAGCGCAACAGCAACTTCTGCAAGGAAAACAGCATGCGCCAGTCCGAAGCAATTACCACTCGCGCCTCTTCGAACTCGCGCACGACCGACTCTATCAAAGGCAGGCAGCGGAAGTCCTCGACCTCGCCCCAGGGGTGGGTGACGCCGTCGAAGTCCATGAAGATATAAGCGTTGCGTGTCATGTTGCACTCTCTGTGCCAATTGGGCTTGCTGCAGCAATTCTTCAATGCTGCAATGCGCAATATACTCCACACCCAAAGCTCGACGCCTGTCGCTTTCGTCACGAATCATCGAAAGAAGCTCATCGCCCCACGCCATCATGGATGTGTGTGCGCCGCACAAGATCCCCCTACCACAAGGAAGCCAACATGAATCCAATCGTCAATCTGCAGGGCAAGATCGGTCTGATCACGGGCATCGCCAACGAGAAATCCATCTCCACCGGGGTGGCGGAAGCCTGCGCCGAAGCAGGCGCAAAACTCATCATCACTTACCAGAATGAAAAAACCCGCGCGTTCATCGAGCCGGTGATCCACCGCCTCGGCGTCGACGACGTATTCCTGCTCGACGTGACCCGGCCAGAGACAATGGACGCAGCCTTTGCCGGGATCGAGGCGCGCCATGGCAAGCTCGACTTCGCAGTGCACAGCATGGCCTTCGCCAAGCGCGACGATCTCCACGGTCGCGTAGTCGACACCTCAGCTGACGGATTTGCCCTGGCCATGGACGTCTCGACCCACTCCTTCGTGCGTCTGGCGCAAAAGGCTGAACCCTTGCTGGTGAAGGCTGGCGGGGGCTCGCTGGTGACGATGACTTATCTGGGTTCGGAGAAGGTGATTCCCAACTACGGCGTCATGGGCCTGTGCAAGGCGGCGCTGGAAGCCGCCACCCGCTACCTAGCAGCCGAGCTCGGCGTCAATGGCATTCGTGTCAACGCCGTCTCGCCCGGCCCGCTGATGACCCGCGCCGCCTCGGGTATCGCTGGCTTCGACGGGCTCATGGCCGCCGCGGTCGAGCGTTCGCCGATGCACGCCTTGGTCACACCCGAAGACATCGGCGCGCTGACCGCCTTCCTCGTATCCGACGCTGGTCGCCTGATCACTGGCGGCGTGCATTTCGTCGACGCGGGCTATAACATCATGGCGTAAGCAGGGAGCCCGTCCATGATCGATCTCGCTGACGCCAGAGCGCAACTCGGTCGAGCAAGCCTCGCGCTGCCCGACCCCGTGCCGGCCCATCCGCTGCTTGAGGGCAGAGAGGAGATTGGCCGCGGCGAGTATTCGATCGTGCTCGACAAGGGCGATGGCGAACGCGTCTACAAGATCGTCAGCTCGCCCGCCGACTACTTTCTCTACACCGCTGACGACCGTCCGTGCGGCGAGCACTTCCCGACCATCCATGCCGACCATGGCGTCATCGGACGAGCGGCCTCCGGCTACCCACTGCACCTGATCGAGATGGAGAAGCTCTACCCACTGATCGAAGGCTCGCCAGCATCAGACCTGGCACTGCGCCTGATCGCTGCCTACTGGTCGGCCTGCCAGCAATGGAACCGGCTGGGTGCGGACATGGGCCGGATCGCTCTTTACCACATGACGGTGACCCCGTTGTCGGTGAGCGAACCCCTGCAGAAGTCACTCAGGGCCTTGTCGGACTTCGTCGAGGAATACCAGGTGCTACCCGACCTGCTCAACGCCAACAACCTGATGATGCGCAAGGATGGCACGCTGGTGTTCTCGGACCCCGTATTCATCGCCTGAGTCCGCCCCTGGCATCCGGCCCATGCCGTCCCGCCAGGCCGATCCGCGTATCATGTCGGCCCCGACAGTGCAGATGAAGGCGACGACCGACCATGTCATCACACGCCCACGACAAACACGAATCCAGCCACGAACACCCCGCCCTGCCACGACCGCGGACGGTGGGTATCGCCCGCAGCGGCAACTTTGATGCGCAAGCCTTCGAGCGCGCGATCACGGATCTATTAAACGCCTGTGGAATCGAGCCGGATTCAGCCCACACCGGGCGGACCGCGCAGCGCGTGCGTGAATTGTGGCAAAAGCGACTGCTGGGGGGCTACGATCTCGACCCGGCCGAGGTGCTGGGAGAGGGCTTCGCCGACGAGCGTCGCGACATGGTGGTCGTGCGTGGCATCGCGGTGCACGGGGTGTGCCCGCACCATCTCGTGCCCTTTCGCGGCGTTGCCCATGTCGCCTATATCCCCGGCGGACGCCTTCACGGCTTTGGCCGCATCGCCCGGCTGGTCGATGCCATTGCCCACCGCTTCACTTATCAGGAATGGATGACACGCGACATTGCGGATGCGCTGATGCAGCACGGCAAGGCAGCCGGTGCGGCCTGCGTGATCGAGGCCGAACAACTGTGCCTGCTGCTGGGCGAAGACCGGCGTGGCGATGAACGGGTGGTAACGCAGGCTTTCAGCGGCGAGTTCGAGCGCTCGGCACAGGCGCGCAACGAATTCCTGCGCGCCATCCCAGGCTAAGAGCGCAGCGCGCACGGGGTGCACGCGATACCGGGTAAAGGCGGCGGCTGTTCAGAACAGACTGACAACGCGGGTGCGATGCTGAGCGGTATCGACCAGCACCACGTCGCGACCCTCGATGACCACCGCGCCGCGGTAGCGATCATCGCCTGACAATGAATACTCGAAATCGAAGCCGCGGCGCAGCACCAGATGGCCCTTGTCGTTACGGGAAAACTTGAAGCCGTGTCCGACCACGGTTTCATCCAGAAACTGCAGACCTTCACGTACACAGGCACGCCGCGCCGCCTCCAGCCCGGCCTCGCGTGCCTTGAGGCTGTCGAACCAGAACCAGACGACAGCGCCGGATACCAGCACGGTCAGCAATTCAGCAAGGCTCATTGGACGCGCCGAACCTCAGGGCACCATCATGCCGCGGATGGTAAAGAACAGCATCGCCGCCATTAGCGCGGAGGCCGGGACGGTGATGACCCAGGCCGCGGCAATACGCATCAGTTGCGATCGCTTCACCAGCTCGCGGCGATAGACCTTGCGCAAGCCCTTGCGGTCGAGCTTGGAAAAGTGGGCGGGGTCCTCGGCCTTCTTCGAGCGCTCCTTGAGATCGCGCAGCATCTCGCCCTTCTGGTCGATCGAGGCCTTCTCGAAGCGTGCGATGAAGGTCTCGATCTCCGCCATGTCGCCCTCGGGGTGGTGCTCCTTGATCTCGGCCACCATGCGATCATAGTTGCTCTTGAGGTATTCACGCAGAAAGCCGACCCCGAACACGCCCCCCACCGCGATGTGCGTCGAGCTGACCGGCAATCCAAGCTGGCTCGCGACGATCACCGTAAAGGTGGCCGCCATGGCGATGCAGTAGGCGCGCATCTGGTCGAGTTCGGTGATTTCCGAACCCACCGTACGGATCACCTTCGGGCCGAACAGCGCCAAGCCAATTGCGATGCCGATCGCTCCGACCATCATGACCCAGGACGGGAGCGGTGCGGACTTGTTGAGCACGCCCCCATGGGAAACCACATCGACAATCGCGGCCAGGGGGCCGACCGCGTTGGCCACGTCGTTCGAGCCATGGGCGAAGCTCAGCAAGGCAGCGGCAAAAATCAGCGGGACGGTGAATAGCCGATTGACACTTTGCTTGGTGTTGGCGATCAAGCCGGAGCGGCCGAAGGCGGCGCGACGGACGATCAGGAAAACTGGAACGGCGATCAGAAAGCCATAGAGAACCGCGGTACCGAAACCCACCGTCAAGACCTTGTTGAGGCCTTTGAGGATCAGATAGGTGCCAAAGGTCCATGCCATCAGGCCGACCAGCAAGGGCACCATCTTGCGCGCCGCCGCAGCCATGTCGGACTGATAGGTGATGCTGCGCTTGATCAAATAGAGAAAGGCGGCCGCAAAAACGCCACCCAGCAACGGCGACACGATCCAGCTGGCGGCAATGCCGCCCATCGTGCCCCAGTCAACGATGGAGGGGCCAGCCGCTGCCATGCCCGCACCGATCACCGCACCGACGATCGAATGCGTGGTCGACACCGGCGCGCC
>DAORUJ010000041.1:0-5418 GCA_035433105.1 Thauera sp. | reverse complement strand
CCATCGCCGCTGCCGCGCATTGCGGCGTAGAACATCACGCCAACGATGAACAGGAGCGCGACACCGAATCTCAACAGCTCGCCCCGTCCGCTGTGCGCGGCACGTTCAATCTCGCTGATATGCTGCAGGTCCACGTTACGTGTCCCAAAAATAACAAAGACAATATTGTTTCAGAAAATTGACGCGCGCCCAATCAGCTTCGCGTGGCGAAGCGATCATTTCACGCTGCAGCGCAGCATCAACACAACAGGCCGCGCCCATCGTAGCGCGCAAGCCGCACTACAGACTACTGTATTTTTCTGCCCGCCCCCGCGCCTTGTCCACTGGATAACGCCCGGCGTTGATACGCAACTTGCGCTGCGCAGCATCCGCCAGATCGACATCCAGAACATCGGCGAGCCGCACCAGATACATCAGCACATCCGCCAGCTCCAGCGCCACCGCCTCACGCGCTTCAGCACCCAGCGCGGCCGACTGCTCGGCCGTCAGCCACTGAAAGTGCTCGATCACCTCACCGGTCTCGCCAGCCAGCGCCATGGCAAGATTCTTGGGGGAATGGAAGGGCTCCCAGTCGCGCTCGGCGGCGAATCGTCGCAAGGCGTCGCGCAATTCAAGCAGCGTATCGGCACTCATTCGATGTGATGCTCGAGATCGAAACCGGCGCCGTCATCGCCTCCCAGCGCGCTGACCAACCACGGCATCGTCTCCTCCAGCCGCGCCGGAAGTACCCAGGGCGGATTGATGATGAACATGCCGCTGCCGAACATACCAAAGCCGTCCCGTGGCGGCTGACGCACTGCAAACCGCACATCGAGCCAGCTCTGCGCGCCCAGATCGGCAAGCTGCTTGGGCAACCTGCGCGCCTCGGGCCTTGCCAGCATCGGGTACCACAGCGCATAGGTCCCATTCGGGAAGCGTCGCATCGCATCCTTGAGACAATCGACGACATGACGATAGTCGTCCTTGATCTCATACGGCGGATCGATGAGCACCACCGCGCGCCTCGAAGGCGGCGGCAACAGGCCCCTCAGCGCACCAAAGCCATCGGCCTTGCGGCACTGCACACGCTGTGTCTCACTGGCAAAGGTGTGCTCGAGGGACTCGAAATCGGCCGGATGGAGCTCGAACAGACGCAGTCGATCCTGCGGCCGAGCCAGCGTCATCGCCAGCGCCGGCGAACCTGGATAGAACAGCAGGCGTCCGTGAGGATTGAACTGCGCCACCGCCGCACGATAGGCCGCCAGCGGTTCAGGCAGATCCTTCCGATCCCAGATACGCCCGATGCCGTCGACGTGCTCGCCCGTTTTGTCGGCCTGGTCGCTGTCGAGTGCATAACATCCGCCACCCGCGTGGGTGTCGATATAGTGCCAGGGCTTATCCTTGCGATTGAAATAGGACAGCAGCTCAAGCAAGATGGTATGTTTCAGAACGTCGGCGTGATTGCCGGCGTGGTAGGCATGACGATAACTGAGCATGAAGGATTTCCGGTTACGGCCCGCATGCTAGCACCGAGCTTGCCAGCACGACCAAACATGGCATCCCTGCCTGCGGCAATTCCTCTGGCAGATCAGCCACATCGCCTCACCGCGCGAATTGTTCGCCGTGGTTTGCAGGGCATGACGCACTTGTTATGATGCGCCCCCGATCGTCGGTAAACACCGGCAGACAGAGACAGCGAGAACAAGCATGAGTATCTACGCCCTGGGCGAACGGACGCCCCGCTTCGGCGAAGGGTCCTGGGTCGCGCACAATGCGACCGTGATCGGCGCGGTAGAGGCCGGTCGCGACGTCAGCATCTGGTACAACGTCGTCATTCGCGGCGACAACGACCCGATCACGATCGGCGACGGCACCAACATCCAGGACGGTTCGGTGCTGCACAACGATACGGGCGTTCCGCTGCACATCGGCGCAGGCGTCACCGTCGGCCACATGGCCATGCTGCACGGCTGCAGCATCGGCGACGGCAGTCTGATCGGCATCAATGCGGTGATTCTGAACAAAGCGGTCATCGGCCGGAACTGCATCATCGGCGCTAACGCGTTGATTCCGGAAGGCAAGGTCATCCCCGACCGCTCATTGGTCGTCGGCTCACCCGGCCGCGTGATTCGCGAGCTGTCAGAGGCAGAAATCGAGCACCTGAAATGGAACGCCAGCCACTATGTCGACAACGCGCGCCTTTATGGAAAGGAACTGCGCGCAATCGATCCCGCAACGGTGCTGGCAAAGCCCTCGGTCTAGGCGCTGAGCCCTTCGTCTAGGTGCCACGCACCGGCGGCCCAGCGCGTGTGAGCCAGATGACCGCAGCAAGAATGATGGCACCACCGAGAAGCTGCAGCGGTGCGAGCGGCTCACTCAGGAACACCGCGGCGAGCGCGATCGTGACCGCGGGCTCGAGCGTTGACAAGGTGGCGGCATCGGCCGCGCCCAAGGCTCGAATGCCGACGAAATAGGCCAGCATCGCCACCACGGTGCAGACGACGGCAATCGCAAATATGGCAACCCAGGCAGCCGCCGTTTGCGGAAACGCGGGCCGCTGCCACCAGGCCAGGCCAGCGAACACCGTGGCCGCCGCAATCATCACCACCGTGGCAGACGACAGCGGATCCTCATGCGCCAACACACGTCCACCGACGAGGGTAAAAGTCGCGTAGATCAGCGCTGCCGCCAGCCCAAGAACCACCCCCAGCGGTTCGCCGACAAAGCCCCCGCCGAGCGTCAGCGCCGTGCCGAACAAGGCGGCAAGCACCGCCAGCACCCGCCCCCGGCCCAGCGGCTGGCGCAGGATGAGCGCCGCGAGCAGGGTGACGATAAAGGGATACAGATACAGCAGCAGCGCCACCAGCCCGGCCGAGGCATGGTTGAGCGCCGAGAAGAAGCTCATCGACTGAGCGACGTAGAACAGCCCGCCCATCATCAACAGCAGCGCCAGGCTGCGGCCGCGCGGCCAGCGCCGCCCGGTGCCCAGCATGAAGCCCGACAGCAGCACTGCGGCAATCACAAAACGCAACAGCAGCACCGCGATCACGTCGGCGCCACCGGCGTAGGCCTGGCGCGCAAAAATCGCCATCGAGCCAAAAGCGGCGGCAGATAGCGTGACGTAAAGTGCGCCGGAAAGACGTGGATTCATGGATCGGGAAGAGCAAGGAACGGCAGAGCATGCCTTCGCGTTTCGATAGGGTCAATTGCTTCACCGCAATCGAACGGCAAGCGCGATAGCGCTGCAAACCGCAAGCAGAAGGCGAGCGGTACGCTGGGAAGATGGGCCGGCTTTCGCGCCTGTCTGTCGCCACCACCCGAGCCGAAACGCTATTCATGCGATCACCCCGCCAAAGTCCCAAGACGCAATACGGCGACACAGGCACAGGCCCCTCAGGTCAGAGCGCAATGCACGCTTACAGCTTGCTCCCCCCGTGCCTGCGGACTACGGTATAACTCGCAAACATTTCGCGGCGGCCCGGTACGCCAGTGCCGCGCCCCAACCCCACTCCGGAGTCCATCCATGTCTGTTCGAATCTGGCCCCGCCTCGCGCTCAGCGCCGCTCTCCTCTCACCGCTGGCCGCGCTCCCGACCCTGGCCGCGACTGGGCAGGCGACTTCGGACGCAGTGATGCGGCAAACCATCGAGTTTTCGGCGGAAGCCAGCCAGGGGGCAGCCAACGATCTGGGCGTTGCAACGCTCTACGCCGAAAGCAGCGGCGCCTCTGCGGCCGACCTTGCCGGCGGAATCAACCAGCGCATTGCCAGGGCGCTCGAGCTTGCGCGCGGCTTTGCCAGCATCAAGGCGCAGTCGGGCGGCGTGTCGACCTGGCCGGTCTATGCCAAGAACGCCCAGGGACGCATCGAGTCCTGGCGCATGCGCTCGGAGATCCGTGTCGAAAGCCGGGATCTGGGCGCCCTCTCCGAACTGATCGGCAAGCTGCAATCGGACCTGGCGCTGTCGCAGGTCGCCATGCAACCGGCACCGGAAACCCGGCGCAAGGCCATCGAGGCTGCCACGGTCAACGCCATCCGCGCGTTCGAGCAACGTGCAGCTTTGATTGCGGAGACGCTGGGCAAGCCTTATCGCATCGCGCACATGTCGATCAGCGACAGCGGCTTTCACCCGCCCATGCCGGTCCGCATGCGCGCCGCACCGGCCATGATGGTCGAGTCCGCTCCGGCACCCCTGGAAGGCGGCGAGAGCCAGCTTGGCGTCAGCATCAGCGGCCGCATCGAACTGCTCGACTGAGTGGAAACGTTCGGCGGCGAGATTCCAGCTTCGGCGTCAAAACTGGCCACATCGGTCCGGCGTCGGGCTGGACGCATCACGGGCAGTCACTTATCTTTGCGCATATGAAGAAATCGTGCAGATCCCGCCTGCCCATGCGTGCGAACCTGCGCCACGCTACGCTTGCCGTCATCGCAATCACCGCCACCATCCTCGCCGGTTGCAGCACGGCACCTGCGCCGGGTTCGCGTGCACCGGCGGACGCACCGCTCACGCAGCCCCGTGGCGGCTCGTATTTCGCCCTCGAGGATGAGACGCACGCACGCGAGATGGTGCTGTTCGCGCTCGGCCTGCTCGACACCGGCTATCAGTTTGGCGGACGCAATCCCGAAGCCGGGCTCGACTGCAGCGGCATGGTGGCGTGGATAGTCGAAAACATCAGCGGAAAACAGCTACCGCACAACGCCGCCCAGATTGCCGGGCGCACGCGGCCAATCGAAGTCAGTCAACTTCAGCCGGGCGATCTGGTGTTCTTCAATACGCTCAAGCGCCGTCATTCACACATGGGCATCTATATCGGCGACGGCCGCTTCATTCATGCCCCATCGAGCAAGGGACGCGTCCGGATAGAGCGCCTGGACAACCGCTATTTCGCTCCACGCATCGACGGTGCGCGGACGCTAGTCGCGACCAGCTAGGCCACACAGGGTCGGAAATACGCCGCACGACCCTATTTCTGCGGCACCTGCACATAGATCTCTTCCGGCCGGGTCATGCGTAGTTCGAAGCGCGCCCGCTCCTCGATCGCCTCATTGCCGGACTTCAGGTCACGCACGTCGGCCTCAAGGCTCGCATTGCGCTGTTCAAGCCGCAGGTTTTCCTCGCGTTGCGCCTGCAACTGTCGATCGACCTCCCATACCCGCAGCCAGCCGCCCTTCCCCAGCCAGAGCGGGTACTGCAGCAGCACGACGAGCGCGAGAAGAATCAGGATGGGCCAGCGCATGGTGTCTTTTCAGGGCTTGCATGGACGGCAAAGGCCGGCGGATTGCCCGCCGGCCTCGCACGTACTTCTGCTTGGTTCAAACCCTGGCTCAACGCAGGTTGTAGAACGCGCGCTTGCCCGGGTAAAACGCGGTGTCGCCCAGATCTTCCTCGATACGCAGCAACTGGTTGTACTTCGAGATGCGATCCGAACGCGACAGCGAGCC
>DAORUJ010000040.1:0-22443 GCA_035433105.1 Thauera sp. | reverse complement strand
TAGTCGGGGGCAGCGGCAATGGCCGCCTGGGCGTGGTTCAAAGACATGTGTACAGCTCTCCCGTGCTGTGATGCGTAACCATTCCCGTCGGTCGGCCATTGTTGAGGCGGGTTGCTGCCTGGCCGGCGGGCTGCTTGGACGCCAGCTCATGGCGCCCCGATGTCCGCTTGCGACTCAGCCGAAGACAAATCGCAGTCGGTGAAAGCCCGTAATTATGCCACGACCACCCCCCGCCCATGAAGCGGGTCGTAACTATCGGTGAGCGCAAGCACGTCTATGATGAAGTCTCAGTGATTCAGACTGAAGCCGCGACCCGTTTATTTTTCACATTGCAGATTGTGTTTTCGTAATGCGGAAGATGCATGTTTCGCGGTATGCTGCGCATGTTCGCGCAAGGGCCGTTCGGCCTGCTCTGTCGTCGGGAGCGGTCAGCGGTGCATGTCGCGCACTTCACACCGATGACGAGACAGGAAAGAGACCATGGATGAACTGATCCGCAGCGCCGCCCTCGACTACCACCGCTATCCGCGTCCGGGCAAAATCTCGGTCACGCCGACCAAGGTGCTGTCCAACCAGCGTGACTTGTCGCTGGCCTATTCGCCCGGCGTCGCCGCCGCGTGCGACGCCATCGTCGAGGATCCTGCGCAGGCGGCCGAGCTGACCGCGCGCTCCAATCTGATCGGCGTCGTCACCAATGGCACCGCGGTGCTGGGCCTGGGCAACATCGGCCCGCTCGCGGCCAAGCCGGTGATGGAAGGCAAGGCTGTGCTGTTCAAGAAGTTCGCCGGCATCGACGTCTTCGACCTGGAGGTCGACGAGCCCGACGCCGACAAGCTGATCGACATGATCGCCGCGCTCGAGCCCACGTTCGGTGGCATCAACCTCGAGGACATCAAGGCCCCCGAGTGCTTCTACATCGAGAAGAAGCTGCGCGAGCGCATGAAGATTCCGGTGTTCCACGACGATCAGCACGGCACCGCGATCGTGGTGGGCGCGGCCATCCTCAACGGCCTGCACCTGCAGGGCAAGGACCTGAAGACGGTCAAGCTGGTGACTTCCGGTGCGGGTGCTGCGGCGCTCGCCTGCCTGGGCTTGCTCGAGAAGCTCGGTGTGCCGGTCGAGAACATCTGGGTAACCGACATCGAAGGCGTGGTCTTCGAGGGGCGCACGGTATTGATGGACCCGATCAAGGCGCGCTATTCGAAAGTGACCGCGGCGCGCACGCTGACCGAGGTGATCGAGGGCGCGGATGTGTTTCTGGGGTTGTCCGCCGGCGGCGTGCTGAAGCCCGAGATGGTCGCGAAGATGGCGCCCAACCCGATGGTCCTGGCGCTGGCCAACCCGACGCCCGAAATCCTGCCCGAGCAGGTCAAGGCGGTGCGTGGTGACGCGCTGATCGCAACCGGCCGTTCGGACTACCCGAACCAGGTCAACAACGTGCTGTGCTTTCCCTTCATCTTCCGCGGTGCGCTGGATGTGGGCGCCACCACGATCTCGGATGAAATGCAGCTTGCTGCGGTGAAGGCGATCGCCGAGCTGGCGCGGGTGGAACAGAGCGATATCGTTGCCGCCGCCTACGGCGAAAAGGTTGGCGGCTTCGGCCCCGAGTACATCATCCCGCGTCCCTTCGACCCGCGCCTGATCGTGAAGATCGCTCCGGCAGTGGCGCTGGCGGCCGAGGTGTCCGGTGTGGCGGCGCGTCCGATCAAGGACTGGGAGGCCTACCGTGCCCAGCTGAACAACTTCGTGTGGCACTCCGGCCTGATCATGAAGCCGGTCTTTGCCGCGGCACACAGGGAGCCGAAGCGGATCATCTTCTCCGAGGGCGAATCCGAGAAAGTATTGCGTGCAGTTCAGACCGTGGTCGATGAAGGTCTGGCGCGCCCGATCCTGATCGGTCGCCCCGACATCGTGAAGGCCAATATCGAGCGCTTCGGCTTGCGCATCGCTGCAGATCGCGACTACGAGCTGGTCAACCCCGACTCCGATCCGCGCTTCAACGAGTTGTGGCAGCACTATCATGAACTGATGGAACGCCATGGCGTTTCTGCCGAGTACGCGAGAAAGGAAGTCCGCCGCCGCACCACGCTGATCGGCACGCTGCTGCTCAAGTTCGGTTATGGCGATGGACTGATCTGCGGTACCTACGGCATGCACCGCCTGCATCGCGAGTTCGTCGAGAACGTGCTGGGCCGCCGACCGGGGGTCGACCACCTGTACACGGTGAATTTGCTGAGCTTGCCGGAGCGCACGCTGTTTCTGGCCGACACCTATGTCAATTACGACCCGACGCCGGCACAGATCGTCGAAATGACCCTGCTCGCCGCCGAGGAGATGAAGCGTTTCGGCATCGAACCGCGGGTGGCACTGCTGTCGCACTCGTCGTTCGGTTCGGCCGATTCGCCGACGGCGGAGAAGATGCGTACTGCACTGCGCCTGTTGCACGAGCACCATCCCGACCTGGCTGTCGAGGGCGAAATGCACGGCGACTCCGCACTGGATGCGAAGCACCGCCTGCAGATCTTTCCCAACGCCAAGATGCGCGAGGACGCAAACCTGCTGATCTTTCCGACGCTGGACGCTGCCAACATCGCCTTCAACCTGCTCAAGAACGCGGCAGGCGAGGGCATGACGGTCGGACCCATCCTGCTGGGTGCGGCAAAGCCGGTCCACATCCTGACGCCTTCGGCCACGGTGCGACGCATCATCAACATGACTGCGCTGACGGTTGTCGAGGCTGCGCAGAAGGGCTGAGTGCTTGCCGCTTCCCTTCGTCATCGTTCATCCTCGCGCCGTGACCATGCGCAGGCGCAATGAACGATGACGAACGGGGACGGACAGGCTGCACTGGTCTTGACCGGCGGCGGCGCCCGCGCGGCCTATCAGGTCGGGGTGCTCGCCGCGATTCGTGAGCTGCGCGGTCGGCGCGCTGGCAACCCTTTCCCCATCCTCTGCGGAACCTCGGCAGGGGGCATCAATGCGGCCGCGCTTGCTGTGCATTCGCGCAGCTTCAACCATGCGGTCGCCCAGATCGAACACATCTGGCGCAATTTTCATGTCGATCAGGTTTATCGGGCCGATGCCGCAGCCATTCTTGCCAGCGTCGGACGCTGGGGGTTGGCGCTGACCACCGGCTGGGCCGTGCGCCAGACACCACGGGCCTTGCTGGACAATTCCCCGCTACGCGGGCTGCTGACGCGGGTGCTCGACTTTGCCGCCATCGATCGCTCCATTCAGCGTGGCTATTTGCGCGCGCTCAGCGTTACCGCATCAGGTTATGCCTCGGGCGAAAGCCTCGCCTTTTTCGAGGCTGTGGCCGATATCCAGCCGTGGCGGCGCGCGCAGCGCATGGGCGTGCGCACGCGGATCAACGTCGATCACTTGATGGCGACGAGCGCCTTGCCCTTCGTTTTTCCGGCAGTGCGCATCAATCGCGAGTTCTTTGGTGACGGGTCGATGCGTCAGTTGGCGCCGGTCAGCCCGGCAATCCATCTTGGTGCAGAGCGCGTGTTCGTGATCGGTGCCGGGCGCCTTGAGGCAGAGGGGCGACAGCGGGCAGAGGCCTATCCGTCGCCCGCGCAGATCGCAGGCCATGCGCTGTCGAGCATCTTTCTCGACACGCTCGCCGTCGATCTGGAGCGCCTGGCGCGCATCAATGAGTCCGTGAGTGTGATGACGCAAGCGCAGCGGCAGGCCTCCGGCACGGGGCTGAGGCCGATCGAGACCCTGGTGATGCAACCCTCGCGCCGGCTCGACACCATTGCCGGGCGTCATCGCCAGGCGCTGCCGCCGGTGCTGCGAGCGGTGCTGCGCAGTCTGGGCGCCACGCAAAGGGAAGGTTCGACCCTGCTGTCCTACCTGCTGTTCGAGCCCGGGTTTACCGGTGCTCTGATCGAACTCGGGTACGCGGACACTCTGGCACGACGTGGTGAAGTGAGCGATTTCCTGCGGCTGTAATCCGCCCCCAGGCGGGAGCATCGGCTTTTTTTGTTTCAGGGATTACTGAGCGTGGGCATTCATGTAACAATTTAGACAGATCCTGTGAATCCGCATCAAACAACTGCGCTATGTGCTTATTTTTTCGATGAGTTCAGGCCAGAACTTTAGGTTGCACACTCTGCCATGACGCCACGTTCCCTGCTTGCTGCTGCCGTATTCGGCTTGTTCATGTTACAGCCGGTGTCGAACCTCGCCGAGGCCGCGACCAGCAAGGTTGCGGGGGCGAGTGTCAAGCCCGCTTCAAAGAAGCCGGCTGCGAAGACCGGCGTGCAAAAGAAGAAAGCGGCGGTAAAACCGTCGACCCGCAAAACCGTCAGCAAGTCCAGGGCGGCGCGAGCGTCAAGCAAGGCGCGCCGTCTCACGGTACGCTTGGCGCCGGCGACGGCAGGCGCGACCGCGGCCCTGATTGCGCCGGCCACAGCAAGCGAAGATGTCGCGCTGACGCTCGACACCAGTGGCATGCCCGAGCTCGGCTCCAGCGCGTTCTACGTCGTCAATTCGACCAACGGCGAAGTATTGCTGGAGCGCAACGCCAGTGCCGTGCTGCCGATCGCATCGATTACCAAGCTGATGACGGCGATGGTCGTGCTCGATGCCGGGCAGGGCCTGTCCGAGCTGATGAGCATCTCGCATGCGGACATCGATACGCTGAAGGGCACGGGTTCGCGTCTTTCGGTGGGCACGACGCTGACGCGCGAGGAGATGTTGAATCTTGCGCTGATGTCCTCCGAGAACCGCGCCGCATCTGCGCTTGCGCGCTATTACCCGGGCGGAGAGGGTGCATTCATCGAGGCGATGAACGTCAAGGCGCGGCTGCTCGGGCTGTGGAACACCCGTTTTCTTGACAGCACCGGCCTGAATCCGGCCAACGTATCCAGCCCGCGCGACCTGGCCAAGATGGTGTCGGCAGCGGCGTCCTACCCCTTGATCCGTGAGTTCTCCACCGCGCCCGAGCGCCATGTCGATGTTCGCGGGCGCATCACCCGGTTTGGCAATACCAACAGCCTGGTCAAGAGCCCGGAGTGGTCGATCAGCGTCTCCAAGACGGGCTACATCTCGGAAGCGGGACGGTGCCTGGTGATGCAGACCTGGCTGCAGGAGCAGCCGGTGGTCATGGTGCTGATGGACTCCAGTGGTCGTTACACGCGCACTGCGGATGCCAAGCGGGTGCGCAAGTGGCTTGAGCAGTCTGCCACTCAAAAGGTTGCCGTAGCCCGTGCCCGGCGAGAGGGTTGAGCGCTTCCTCAGGTGCTGCTGGGGGTGTAACCCAGGGCGCGCGAGATCTCGTCAGCGGTTTCGCGCACCAGCGGCGACCAGTCAGGATTGAAGCGTTCCGAGGGTGTGGACAACGACAGGCCTGCGATCAGTTCGCCGCTGTCGTTGCGGATGCCTGCCGCGATGCAACGCACGCCAGTTTCGACTTCGTCCAGATCGAAGCCCACGCCGTGGCGACGCACCCGGTCGAGTTCCTTTTCCAGTGCCGGCAAGGTCGCGATTGATGCCGGTGTCGACGGCGGCAGCCCGGTGCGGCGTGCATAGTCCCGAATGCGCTCGAGACCGTCCTCAACCAGAAACAGCTTGCCGGTCGCGGTCGTGTGCAGCGGTGCCCGACCGCCGACGATGTGTACAACGCGCACCGATGAACGCCCGCTCGAGGTGCGTTCCACATAGACGATTTCGTCGCCAGCACGGATGCCAAGGTTCACGCTCTCGCCCGTGGCGGCATGCAGCTTTAGCATCATCGGCATCGCGGTGTCGCGCAGCGAGATGCGCGACTTCACCAGGCTGCCCAGTTCGAGCAGGCGGATGCCGAGGCGATAGATCCCGGCGTCGGTTCGGTCGACAAAACCGCTTTGGGTCATGGCGCCGAGGATCCGGTGCGCGGTCGAGGGATGGAGCCCCGTCTCCAGTGCCAGCTGTTTCAGCGTCACGGGCTCAGCGTGCTGCGAGAGCACATCCAGCAGCTTCATCATGCGCTCGATGACCTGGATGGGGTTCTTGCCTTCGGTGGCGGCAGGAGCGATCTTCTTGACGGACACGATGACGGTCTTAGCGAGCAGGTTATGGTAATGGCTGGATCTTACCTGCCGAGTCAAATTTCGCCTAGTGAAATGAGGTGTCGTTTTGTGGAAGCGTGCCTGTCCGGATATACTTTGGCTGCAACAGAATCCGCCCGGATCGCGTCCGGGCCTAATCTTGTCGGGTCCCGGATGATCGCTTTGCGTGCTGGTGGCTCATGAGCATGGCCGGGAGTTTCCGATGAGTCTTCTGCTGATCGTGCTGATGCCTTTCATTGGTGCGCTGTTTCCGGCACTGATGATCCGTGCCGGGCGCAATGCCTGCGCAACCACAACCTTCATATTCACGTTGCTCGCCTTCGTGCTGCTGCTGTCGCACGCCACGGCCGTGTTCAACGGAGAGGTGGTACGTGCCAGTTGGGCGTGGCTGCCCGGTCTCGGCCTGAACGCCAACTTCATGCTCGACGGGCTCGGCTTTCTGTTTGCCGGACTGATCCTCGGCATTGGCCTGCTGATCATCATCTATGCCCGCTTTTATCTGTCGAAAGACGATCCGATGGGCAGTTTCTACGCCTACCTGTTGCTCTTCCAGGGCGCGATGGTGGGCATCGTGCTGTCGGACAACATCCTGCTGCTGCTGGTGTTCTGGGAGCTCACCAGCCTGTCGTCCTTTTTGCTGATCGGCTACTGGAAGCACCTGCCCGAAGGTCGCCAGGGGGCCCGCATGGCCTTGACCGTGACCGGGGCTGGCGGCCTGGCGATGATCGCCGGCATGCTGATACTGGGCGAGATTGCAGGCTCATACGACCTGTCCGATATCCTGCTGGCGCGCGAGGCGATCCAGGCCTCGCCGCTTTACCTGCCCGCGCTGCTGCTGATCCTGACCGGCTGCTTCACCAAGAGTGCGCAGTTTCCCTTCCACTTCTGGCTTCCCCATGCCATGGCCGCGCCGACGCCGGTATCGGCCTACCTGCATTCGGCGACGATGGTGAAGGCCGGCATCTTTCTGATGGCGCGGATGTGGCCGGTGCTGGCGGGTACGCCGGAATGGTTCTACATCGTCGCCACAACCGGTCTGGTGACGATGCTGCTCGGCGCGGTCATCGCGCTGTTCAAGGACGACCTGAAAGGGCTGCTGGCTTTCTCCACCGTCAGTCATCTCGGTCTGGTGACCATGCTGCTGGGTTTCGGTACCCCGCTCGCCGCCGTGGCTGCCGTGTTCCACATTCTCAATCACGCTACCTTCAAGGCCGCGCTATTCATGAACGCCGGCATCGTCGATCACGAGAGCGGTACGCGCCATATTCCGCATCTGGGCGGTTTGCTCCACTTGATGCCGATCACGGCAACGCTGGCGATGGTGGCGGCGGCGTCGATGGCCGGCTTGCCACCGCTGAACGGCTTTCTGTCCAAGGAGATGATGCTGCACGAGGCGGTGTCGGCCCAATGGCTGGGCTCGGACTGGATCCTGGCCGGGCTGGCGACGCTGGCCGCCTGCTTCTCGGTAGCCTATTCCCTGCGCTACATCGTGCATGTGTTCCTTGGCACCACGCGCGGCGAGCTGCCGCGCAAACCCCACGACCCGCCTGCCGGCATGTGGCTGCCGCCAGCCCTGCTGGTGGTGCTGGTGGTGCTGATCGGCCTGTTCCCCGATACCGTGGCCGGGCCGCTGGTGGCAACGGTATCGCGCGCGGTGACGGGCGGCGAAATCATGGATTATCACCTTGCTCTGTGGCACGGATTCACGCCGGCGCTGGCGCTCAGCGCAATCGCAGTGGCTGTTGGCCTGACGATGCTCAGATCCTACCCGCACGTGCGCTCGATCTGGGCGGCCGGGCCCCATCCCGAAGCCCGCGCCCTGTTCCGCGCCGTGATCGCCTTCGCGGTCGAACTGGCGCAGGCGATCACGCAGGGTTTGCACAACGGCGCCTTGCCGCGCTATCTCGCCTTCATGATCGGCGCGGCGCTGCTGCTGGGTACGGCGGCCTTCTTCGGCAGCAGCCACGAGGTGGGGCAACGGCCCTTGCTTGAGGCCAACCTGGTGACTGTCATGGCCTGGCTGATGCTGGTGGGTGCCTGCCTGACGGTGCTCGCGCATCACCGCGATCGTCTCGTCGCCCTGATTGCGGTTGGTGTCGTCGGTCTGGTGGTGTCGGTGGCCTTCGTTTATCTCTCGGCGCCGGATCTGGCGCTGACTCAGATTTCGGTCGAGGTCGTCACCGTCGTGCTGATGCTGCTGGCGCTCAACTTCCTGCCCAAGGTGACGCCGCGTGAAAGCAGTGGCGGGCGGCGCCTGCGTGACGCCCTGCTGGCAGGGGCAGCGGGACTGGGTATCGGCGGGCTGGCCTGGGCGGTGCTGACGCGCGACTTCGAAACTCTGTCGGGCTACTACCTTGAACAGGCGGTGCCCGGCGGCGGTGGAACCAATGTGGTCAACGTCATCCTGGTGGACTTCCGCGGCTTCGATACCTTCGGTGAGATCATTGTGCTCGGTATCGCCGCGCTTACCATCTATGCGCTGCTCGATGGCCTGATGCACGGTGCGGCGCAGCGCAAGCTCGCTTCGTGGGCGCCCGACCAGGCGCGCGCGGCCGACCGTCATCCGATGATGCTGGTGGTGGCTACACGGGTCGCCATGCCCCTGGCGCTGATGGTGGGGGCGTTCATCTTCCTGCGTGGCCACAACGTGCCGGGTGGGGGCTTTATTGCCGGCTTGTTGGTGGCGATCGCGCTGATCGTGCAGTACATGGCGAGCGGCTTCGGCTGGGCGGCACAAAGAATGACGATCGACTATCACGACCTTATCGGCTGGGGCGTGCTGGTGGCAGCGATGACGGGGCTCGGCGCCTGGGTCGTTGGTCATCCGTTCCTGACCAGCACGGTGTGGCACCTTGCTGTGCCGCTGGTGGGCGAGGTGCATATCGCCTCGGCGATGTTCTTTGATGTTGGCGTGTTTCTGGTTGTGGTCGGGGCGACGATGCTCGCGCTTGCCAACCTGTCGCGGGTTGCGCGTCGCGCCGAACATATCGCGGTCAATGCCGAACCGATGGATTTCGATCCGTCGGTGCGAGCCCACGCTGGAGAGGCCTGATATGGAGTTCCTGCTTGCCAGCGCGATCGGCGTCATGACGGCGGCTGGCGTCTATCTGCTGTTGCGCGCGCACACCTTCCCTGTCGTGCTGGGCCTCGCATTGCTGTCCTATGCCACCAACGTGTTTCTGTTTGCCATGGGGCGCCTCGCGGTCAACCGCCCTCCAGTGGTCGACGCGCTCGCCCAGGGCTATTCCGACCCCTTGCCGCAGGCATTGGTGCTGACCGCGATCGTCATCTCCTTTGGCATGACGGCGGTGCTGGTCGTGATGTCCCTGCGCAGCTTCATCGAAGGGGGAGACGACGGTGTCGATGCCCTGGTGCAGGCCAGCGATGAGGACGGTGCCGAGCTGGCCGGGCAGGTGACCGGCGATGCCACGCCGGTGCGCGCAGGCGAGGTGGGTGAGGCGAGCCGATGAACCACTGGACCATTCTGCCCATCCTGCTGCCGGCGATTGTTGCGCCGCTGCTGGTGCTGGCTGCGCGCCACGACCTGACCCTGGCGCGGACGCTGTCGCTTGCTGCGGCGGTGCTGTCGCTTGGCCTGGCGGTCGTCCTGCTTGGCGCGGCCAGCAATAACAGCGCACCGCAGATGTATGCACTGGGTGACTGGCCGGCACCCTATGGCATCGTGCTGGTGCTTGATCGCCTGTCGGCCATGATGCTGGTACTGGCCGCGCTGCTGTCATTGGTCGTGCTGCTTTATGCCGTCGGCGGTAGTGACAGGCAGGGGCGGCATTTTCATGCCTTGTGGCAGTTCCAGGTGATGGGCATCAACGGCGCCTTCCTGACCGGCGATTTCTTCAATCTGTTCGTGTTCTTCGAGGTGCTGCTGATTGCGTCCTATGGGCTCATGGTGCACGGCGGCGGTGCTCAGCGGGTCAGGGCCGGTGTGCAGTATGTAGTGGTCAATCTGGTCGGCTCCT
The DNA here is from genome assembly GCA_035433105.1 of Thauera sp. Taxonomy (GTDB): domain Bacteria; phylum Pseudomonadota; class Gammaproteobacteria; order Burkholderiales; family Rhodocyclaceae; genus Thauera. The sequence goes on along the minus strand of DAORUJ010000040.1, from coordinate 12,410 downwards.
CCCTGTTCCTGATCGCGGTGGGTCTCATCTACAGCGTCACCGGCACGCTCAACATGGCCGACCTCGCCCTGAAGGTACCGGAGGTCGCGGCCGGCGATCGTGCGCTGCTGCACGCCGGGGCCTTGTTGCTATTGCTGGTGTTCGGCGTCAAGGCCGCGCTGGTGCCGCTGCATTTCTGGTTGCCGGGCACCTATGGCAGCACTAGCGCGCCTGTTGCCGCGCTGTTTGCGATCATGACCAAGGTCGGGGCCTACTCCATCCTGAGGTTATTCACCCTGGCCTTCGGACCGGAGGCGGGTGAATCGGCCCTGCTCGCGGCGCCCTGGCTGTTGCCGGCCGCTCTGCTCACCCTGACCCTGGGCATGATCGGCGTGCTCGCCGCCCGCAGTCTGGGGCAGCTCGCCAGTTTCGCGGTGATCGCTTCGATGGGCACCTTGCTCATTGCTGTGGGCCTGTTTTCGGCGCAGGGGACATCGGCCGCGCTCTACTACATGCTGCATTCGACGCTGGCGGCAGCGGCGCTGTTCCTGATTGCCGAGCAGGTCGCCGTGCGGCGCAGGGGCGCGGGCGGCGCGCTGGTCGTCGGTGTGCCGTTTGCCAATCGCAGCCTGCTGGCAGGCCTGTTTTTCGTCAATGCGATCGCACTGTGCGGCTTGCCGCCGCTGTCCGGCTTTATTGGCAAGCTGCTGGTGCTCGATGCCGCGCGTGGCTCGCCGAGCGGCGTGTGGATATGGGCTCTGCTGCTGTCGACGTCCCTGCTGGCGCTGATCGGGTTCTCGCGTGCGGGCAGCACGGTGTTCTGGAAGGACACTGTGGTCACCAGCTACACCCCGCCGCCCCCCCCGCAACCGGTGCTGCCACTGGTGGCGATTGGCGTGCTGCTGGCGGGTCTGGTGTTGCTGACCGCGTTTGCGGGACCGATCGGAGCGTGGCTGGACGAAGCGGCGGAGCAACTCTACCAGCCAGGGCAGTACATCGATGCGGTGCTGGGCGCCGCGGGGGAGAACGAGTGATGGGCGAGACGCATGCTTCGACCCATGCTGGTAGCGGTGGGCTGCTGCCGCATCCGCTGATGACCGCGCTGCTGGTACTGGTGTGGTTGTTGCTTCATAACAGTTTCGACATCGGCAACCTGCTGCTCGGGCTCGTGCTGGGGCTGGGCATTCCCTTGCTGACCCGCAAGCTGTGGCCGAAGCGTCTGCACCTGCGGCAGGGGGCGGCACTGGCGGTGGCGCGCTACGTCGTGCTGGTGATCGTCGACATCGTGCGCGCCAATATCGACGTTGCGCGCCTGATCCTGTTCCGGCGTACAGCGGATCTGCGCATGCGCTGGATCAGCGTGCCGCTTGAGCTTTCCAGCCCGGAGGCGATCACGGTGCTGGCGGGTACGGTGACGATGACCCCAGGCACGGTCAGTTGTGATCTTTCGGCGGACGGCCGTTTCCTGTTGGTGCATTGCCTCGACGCGCCGGATATCGAGCAGACCGTACGCGAGATCAAGCTGCGCTATGAGGCCAGGCTGAAGGAGATCTTTGAATGATCGAACATGCACTCACCTTTGCGCTGGGCGCGACTTCACTGGCGCTGCTGTTCAACCTTTGGTGCCTGGTTCGCGGACCGGGGGTCATCGACCGCGTGCTGGCGGTCGACACCATGGTGATCAACATGATCGCGCTGATCATTTTCTATGGCATTCGCGAAGGCACGCCGGTCTACTTCGAGGCGGCGTTGATCCTGGCCATGTTTGGCTTCGTGTCCACCGTCGCGTTTTGTCGCTTCGTGTCGCGTGGGGACATCATCGAGTGAGGGGATGACCATGAATCTGATCTTCGAGATCGTGATCGCGGCGCTGATCGTGGTGGGTGGGGTGTTCACGCTGGTTGGCTCTTGGGGCATGGTCAAGTTGCCCGAGCTGATGAGCCGGCTACACGCACCGACCAAGGCCACCACCCTGGGCGTCGGTGGTGCCTTGCTGGCGGCGATGCTGAATTCGGTGGTGTTCAGGGACGTTTTGTCGCTGCACGAGTTGCTGATTTCGGTGTTCCTGTTCCTGACCGCACCGATCACCGCACATTTTCTCGCGAAGGCGCACATTCACCGCCATGTTGACCCTGAGCGCGAACTGCCGCAGCTCGATGGATCAGGTTGGAGCACCTTCGAGCGCATATCCGATTCGGTTCACGAGGGACCCGACGAAGGGGAAGTGGCGCGGCCGGACGTGGGGGGTGGCAGTGCTCATCACTGATTTCAAGGGGGTGCCCGCGGCTGACTGTTTGCGCTGTATTTCGGGCGCCCGGGTGCATAATCGCGCCTTCGTTTTGACGTGCGTCGGTTCGGCGCCAGAGGTTTCGTCGTGAGCACCGTCCGCAAAAATCCGCCCCAGCCGGCACCATCGCGCATTTCCGGCACGCTCAAGGTGCACAAGCCGGTGGTGAATGAAGTCGAGGACGAAGCGTCCGCTGCAAGCGCGCGCGAGCTGACACCCAGAGGCGAAGCTGCGAAGAACGCCGAACGCGGTACGGCCGAGCGTCCCCGTGGCGGGCGTGCTGGCGCTGCGGGTGGCCGCAGTGAGCGCCCCACCGAGCGTTCAACCGAGCGTTCAACCGAGCGTTCAACCGAGCGTTCAACCGAGCGTCCTCGCCCGGAACGCAAGCGTGCTGAAAGCGCTGCGAATGGATCCGTGCCGGCGAAGCGCGGGCGGAGCGCGGCTGCCGGCACGAGTACGGCTGGCAAGGCCGGCGACCGCTCCGACCGCTCTGGGCGCGCTGGCCGTTCCGACAACGGGCAGCCAAATGCCGACACGGGTGCGCGGCGCAAGGCGCACGAGGGCAGAGGTAATTCGGCCGCACCCCGTGCGCGGTCGACGCCCGCAGCTTCCGCGATGCGCCCAGCTCCGGCGACGCATCCAGCCCCCCTCGCGCAGACCGCGGAGCCTCCCACCGGGGTGCGGCTGTCCAAGGTGATGGCCGAGCGCGGCATCTGTTCCCGCCGTGAAGCGGACGAATTCATTGAACGTGGCTGGGTCTTTGTGGACGGCAAGCGTGTGTCCGAGCTTGGCATCCGCATCGACCCGGATGCGCGCATCGACCTGGCGCCGGAAGCCACCCGAACCCAGCGCCAGCGCGTGACCATCCTGCTGCACAAGCCGGTCGGTTATGTTTCCGGTCAGCCCGAGCCGGGCTACACGCCCGCCGCGAGTCTGATCGGTGCCGACAACCAGTTTGACCGCGACAGCGCACAGCGTTTTCATGGCAGCCACCTGATGAGCCTGGCCCCTGCGGGTCGGCTCGACATCGACTCCACCGGTCTGCTGGTGCTGACGCAGGACGGACGCATCGCCCGCCGCCTGATCGGTGACGATTCCAAGGTGGACAAAGAATATCTGGTTCGCGTCGACGGACATCTGGATGCCGAGGGGCTCGCGTTGCTGCAGCACGGCCTGGAACTCGACGGCGTGCGTCTGCGACCGGCCCGGGTGGAGTGGATCAACGACGATCAGCTGCGCTTCGAACTGCGCGAGGGCCGCAAGCGCCAGATCCGTCGCATGTGCGAGCTCGTCGGGTTGAAGGTGCTTGGCCTCAAGCGCGTGCGCATCGGCCAGGTCAAGCTGGGTGATCTGCCTCTGGGGCAGTGGCGCTATCTGCGCGAGGACGAGTCCTTCTGATTCGCGTTTGCTGACCGCGCCATCGCATCGCCCAGTGCTCCGGTACGTGGCCGGATGCCGGCTCGGTAGGCGGCGCGAGAGACTGCATGGGCGGCCAGTGGCGTGGTCGCCAGCAGCACGACAATGGCGAACAGTGCCTCCAGTGATACTGCGCCTTCGCTGGCGGCGGCCACGCCGGCCAGCACCAGCACCGTGCCCAGCGCACCGGCCTTGCTCGCAGCGTGCATGCGCGTGTAGCTGTCGGGCAGGCGCAGCACGCCGATTGCACCGATCAGGCCGACCAGGGCACCCCCCAGCAGCAATGCCGACGCGATCCAGGGCAGCAGTCCGGCGCTCATGACGCATCCTCGCGGTCGCGATCGATCGTCGCGCTGTCGGCGCTGCGTCCGTAACGACGGAACATCAGCATGTAGGCGGCAGTGCCGAGAAAGGACACCAGCGCCAGCACGACGGCGGCGTCGAGCAGCATTGCCTGTGCGGTGGCAAGCGCGATCAGTGCTGCGACGCCGATGCCGAGCAGGGTCAGTGCATCGATGGCCACCACCCGGTCCGTGGCACGCGGGCCGTGCAGCAGGCGCAGCAGGATCAGCAGTGCACTCACACCCTGCAGCATGAAAGTCAGCGGCAGCACCCAGGCGGCACCGGCGAGTTCGATATTCATGACGGTGTGTCTCCTCCGGCGGGTCTTTCCTTGTCCTCGCCCGCATGCAGCCAGGCCAGCAGGCGGGTTTCGATCGCGCGTACGCTGTCTTCAACCTCGACCGCGTCGTCTGCGTCGAGGGCATGGACGTACATCGTGCCGCTGTCGGCCTGATAGTCGAGCGCGAGCGTGCCGGGTGTTAGCGTCAGCAAACAGCCGAGCAGGGTGGCCACGCGCTCGTCACGCTCGCGCAGCTCAATCGCCAGCACGGCCGGCTGCGGCGCGATGTGACGCCCCAGTACGATGCGTGCCACGTCCAGGCTGGCCTTTAGCACCTCGCCCGCGAACCAGGCCGTGAACATCACTCCCAGCTCGAGCCGACGCACGTATCGACGGATACCGAGCGGGTCCATGCCAAGGCGCAAGATGCCATAGACCAGTGCGAAGGTCGTGAGGATGCCGAGCGGCGTCAGTGCCTTGGCGAAGGCGGCGAGGCCGATGGCGATCAGGATGTGCAGTCCGAGCATCACCTGCCTCCTGGTGGTGAGGGCGCGCCGAGCACGGCGTCGATGTAAGCCTGCGGCGTGGACAACTGCAGCGCAGCGGCGCTTGCATAGTCCATCACCGGACCAGCGAAAAGTCCGATCGCGACTGTCATCGCCGCCAGCGCCGACATCGCCCAGACGGCCGGACGCAGGCCGTCTATGGGGCGTATTGCATCCGGACCCGCCGGATGCGGCTTGAGAAAGGCCTCGTTCCAGATCTTGCTCATCGACAGCAGGGTGAAGATGCCGGTCAGCAGCGCGACCGCTGCGGCAACCCATGCGCTGGCGTCCAGGCTCGCCTTGACCAGTACGAACTTGGCCCAGAAGCCCGACAGCGGCGGACTGCCCGCCAGCGACAGCGCCGTAATGGCGAACAGCACTGTCAGCCAGGGCGTGTGTGCGTAAAGACCGCCCATGGCGGCCAGTCGCTCGCTACCGGTCAGCCGTGCGGCAATGCCGCCGATAAGGAACAGGTTGGCCTTCACCACGATGTGATGAATCAGGTAGAAGACTGCGCCGGCCAGGGCAAGCGGCGTGGCGAGCGCCAGCCCGAGGATCATGTAGCCAACCTGGCTGACGATGTGAAAGGACAGGATGCGTCGCACCTCGTTCTGCGCTGCGGCACCGAGCACGCCGATCAGCATGGTCGCGCAGGCTACCCACAGCAGCACGTCGTGGGCGATGCCCGAATCCGGCCACAGCAGCGTGACGGTGCGGATCAGTGCATACACGCCGACCTTGGTGAGCAGCCCGGCAAACAGCGCCGATATGGGCGTCCAGGCCACGTGATAGGAGGCGGGCAGCCAGCCGAACACCGGGAACAGTGCGGCCTTCACTGAAAAAGCCACCAGCATCAAGCCCACCGCGGCGTTTGCCGTTACAGGCACTTCGCCGGTGGCAAAGCGTTGTGCCAGTTCAGCCATGTTCAGGCTGCCACTGGCGCCGTACAGCAGGCCGGCAGCGAGCAGGAACATCATCGTCGCCACCAGGTTCAGCACCACATAAACGACGGTTCCCGCCAGTCGTCTCCGGCCACCACCGAGCACGATCAGGGCGAAGGAGCCCACCAGCAATACTTCGAACCACACGTAGAGGTTGAACACATCACCGGTGATGAAGGCGCCGCACACGCCCACCAGAAGCCCATGCAGCAAGGGGTGAAAGTCGGGCCCGCGCGCACGATCATCGTCATGGGCCAGTGCCACCAGTGCGGTGGCGAGGCCGATGATGCCGGTGATCGCCACCATTGCTGCCGACAGACGGTCGACGACCAGCGTGATGCCGTAGGGCGCCGCCCAGCCACCCGCCTGGCCAGCCAGGATCTGGCCGCTGGCGGCCAGCCATACCATGAGCAGTCCGATGGTACCGAGTGCGGCACTGCCCAGCACGCTGAGCAGGCCGCTTAGCCGCGGCGAGCGCCGTGTGAGAAGGCACAGCACCAGGGTGGTGAGCGGGATCAGTAGCGGGGCGACCAGCAGCGCTTTCATCGGCGACCCGCTGCGTTGCGACCGGTTTGTGGCCTGTCTGTCGCGGGCGCGACAGGCTTGTAGCGCGGCCCGGTGGGGTCGGCGGCGGGCGAGGCCCTGGACTGCAGATCGGGGGCCGGCTCCTCGGCGATTGCGGTGATACGGTCGGTCTCGATACTGCCATGAACCTCCCAGGTTCGCTTGAGCACGGCGAGCGCAAACACGAACAGGGCAAAACCGATCACGATTGCGGTCAGCACCAGAGCCTGTGGCAGCGGATTGACCGCCAGCTCGGGCACGTCCGGACGCCCGCCAAAGGCAGCCACCGAACCGTGCAGGCGACCTCCGAGCAGTACCGCGATGTTGACCCCGTTGCCCAGCACGACCACGCCCAGTACGACGCGTAGCAGGCTGCGGTCGAGCAACATCCAGATGCCGATGGCCACGAGCAGGCCAGCGCTGATCGACGCGATGATCTCCATGTCAGCTCGCGCCCCCAGTGTGTGGCCTCGGTTCGGTATCGAGCAGTTGCAGCAGCATGTGCATCACGGCGCCGAACACGGTCAAGAACACACCCAGATCGAACAGCAAGGGAGTGCCCAGTGCGAGTCCGCCGGGGAACATCCAGGTCCCGGTCAGGAAGGCCTCGCCGCGCAGCAGGCCAATGACGCCGGCGCCGGCAGCCACTGCCAGGCCGATCGCGGCAAGGGTGGCGGGTGGAAAGCGCAACAGCGACCGTGTGCGAGCGACGCCGTCCACCAGTGCCAGCAGCACGACTGCGGCGGCGGCGACCAGACCACCGATGAAGCCACCGCCCGGCAGGTTGTGACCGCGCCACAGCAATACTAGCGACATCAGCAGCAGCAGCGCAGACAGGGGTCGGGTGCCGTGGCGCAACAGTACCGAGCCGAATTCATCGCCACCGCCGCTCTCCCCGGGCAGTGGGCGCATCACCGGGTCCGGACGGGCGCCGAGCAGCGAGGCCGCAGCCAGGCCTGCCAGTGCGACCACCAGTATCTCGCCCAGCGTGTCGAGCGCCCGGAAATCCACCAGGATCACGTTGACGACGTTGGCGCCATGTCCGCCCGGCAGGCTGTTGTCCAGGTACCAGCGCGCGATGTCGCCCGGCAGCGGTTCGCTGAGCGACACCAGCAGCAAGGCGGTAACGATCGATCCCAGAATGGCGGCCACCGCCGCATGGAACCGGCGGGCCGCAGGCTTGCGTGAGCCCACGCCCGACAGCGGTGGCAGGGTGCGCAGCACCAGAGCAAGGAAGATCACGGTCAGCGTTTCGACCATCAATTGGGTGATTGCGACATCCGCTGCGTTGACCGAAAGGAAGAACAGCGCCATGCCCAGGCCGCTGGCGCCCAGCGTTGCCACCAGCGCCACGCGACCGCGCATCACCGCCGCTGCCGCCGCGCCGATTACTGCGAGCGTGCAGCCGGCGATGCCGGAAAGCGTTGGCGGGCTGCTCGGAATCGGCCAGTTGACGCCGCCGCCGGCAGTCAGTGCCGATACCACCCCGAGCAGCGTGAAGCCGGCAATCGTGAGCACCAGCAGGCTGATGTGCTGGCGCAGCGAGCCGTGCTGGAAGCGGTTCGCCACCTCGCCGGCAAAGCCGAAGATGCGTCTGAGCAGGCGATCCCAGATCATGTCGCCGCTGACGCGCCACAGCACACGCCATAGTGAAAGTTGGCGACGCACGCGGGTGCGCTGCAGGTAGAAGAACACGCCCAGACTCACCGTCAGCAGACTGGCGACTACTGCCGGCGTCAGGCCGCCCCACAAGTACAGCTTCACGTTGATGGGGTCGCGCGCAATGGCCTGCACCGCGGCGTCGATCAGCCAGACTTCGGCAATGTTGTTGAAGGCCCCGAAGACCAGGCCGCCGACCGCGAGCAGCAATGGTCCGATCCACAGGGCCAGGCCGACTTCGTGCGGCGTGCGCGGATAGCGGCCCTCGCGGCCGAGAAAAGTGCGTATGAACACCAGGCCTGCCGCAGCCAGCAGCAGGGCGTTGGTCACTATCATCACCGCGCTCGTGACCCATCCTGCCAGGCCGAGTTCGATCAAGCCCGCGTATTTGAACTCCTTGGCGATGAAGCCGAAAAAGGGGGGCAGTCCGGCGTTCGACAGCGCCGCCAGAGCCACTGCAAAACCGGTCAGTGGCATGTAGCGGATCAGTCCGCCGAGACGCGGGATCTGACGCGTACCGGTCGCGTGATCTACTGCACCGACAGCCATGAACAGAGCCGCCTTGTAGAGGGCATGGGCCACCAGGTAGATGGCAAAGGCCTGCAGGCCATAGGGTGTATTGGTGCCCAACAACATGGTGAGTTGCCCCAGCACCGTCACCGTCGTGTACGCCAGCATGCGCTTCAGGTCCGTCTGGCGAATCGCCAGCACCGCGCCCACCAGCGCCGTACTGGCGCCGATGACGATCAGGATCGTGCTCCAGCCCATGGAGCCTCCCAGGACCGGATTGAGGCGTGCAAGCAGATAGACGCCCGCCTTCACCATCGTCGCCGAATGCAGGTAGGCCGATACCGGCGTGGGCGCCGCCATGGCATTGGGTAGCCAGAGGTGAAAAGGGATCTGGGCCGACTTGGTGAACGCACCGGCCAGCACCAGCAGCAGGATTGCCGGGTAGAGCACATGTGCTTCGATTGTCGCTGCGGACAGCCCCGAGAACTGCCAGCTGCCGCCCGCACTGCCGAGCAGAATCAGCCCCGCCAGCAACGCCAGACCGCCCCCGCCGGTGATCAGCAGCGCCTGCAGCGCAGCGCGTCGTGACGCCTGTTGCTCGTGCTGGAAGCTGATAAGCAGGAAGGACGCGATGCTGGTCAGCTCCCAGAACACGAACATGGCGATCAGGTTGTCTGCCAGCACCATGCCGAGCATGGCGGCCATGAAGCCGAGCAAGTAGGCGTGAAAGCGACCAAGTTGGTGGTGATCCGACAGGTAGCTGCCGGCATAGACCACGATCAGGGTGCCGATGCCGCTGATCAGCAGTGCGAATAGCAGCGAAAGCCCGTCGAGACGAAAGCTGAGTGTGACGTCCAGCGCCGGCACCCAGGCATGTGACTGGGCGATGATGCCACCCGCGGCGATCTCCGGAATCCGCCAGACGAAATAGGCGAACACTGCGAAGGGCGCCAGCGCGAGCACCCACGCGGCGCGCTCGTGCAGCCGACGCGTCAGGGCTGGCGCCAGCACCATCGCCACGGCGATGACGCTCACGCTGCTCAGCATGATCCTATGCCCGTCCTGTGCACGCTTTGTGCCCCCGTGTGGTCGTGGCCGGATCTTTTTGCCCGCTTCCCGTTCGTCTGCTGAAAAGTGACCTGCTGGACGCTAGCGAGGTTCCCGAGTCAGTGCGCTGCGGGCGGAATAGGATGGGAGTGCAACGAGCGACAGCCGGGTATGGAGCTTTGACAGAGCGCACCCTGAGAGGCATCAAACAACGCTGCCCGGAGAAGGGGGCAAGCCTATTGACTTGCACCTCCTTGACCGGGCAGCGTGGTCGCGGCGCACGCCGCGAGCCGGGCTCAGACGGGAACGGCGACCTTGGCCTGCTTCATGCACTTGTATTTGCCCGCCAGCCTGAGCGCCTCGGCAGTTTCATCGCTCAGGCCGCTGACCTCTACGAAGTGGCCGGCCAGCGGGCAGTCGAAACCGGGCGGGCAACCGTGCTCGCATGCACATTCCCGTTGCGTTTCATCGAGTAGAACCATCTCTTTGACGGCTTCACAACGGCCGATGGGGGAGTCGAATATGCTCATGACAATCTCCTTCCATGGTGTTGATTGTTGATCTGATCTGGTGCGTTCTTCTGCGATCCGTGATTTATCTCACGGAGTCGATTCACTTTCAGTGTAGTGGTTTTCCCTGAGTTGTCCAGGTGAACCCGGCCGCAGCGCCGCTTCACTCCGCGCGCAGCGCCTCGACCGCGTCGAGACTTGCGGCACGGCGGGCGGGGAGCACGCCGGCCAGCAGGCCAATCAGCACCGCGACGATTTCCGCAGCGACGGCAAAGCCCCAGGGTGTGCTCACCGGCAGTGCCGGCAGCAGCAGTCCGAGCAGATTGGCCAGTCCCGCGCCAATCGCCAGCCCGACAAGCCCGCCGACGGCGGACAGCACCACGGCTTCGCCCAGGAACAGGCCCAGGATGGTGCGCCGCCGCGCCCCCAGCGCCACCAGCAGGCCGATCTCGTTGGTGCGTTCAGTCACTGCGATCGTCATGATGGTGACGATGCCCACGCCCCCGACCAGCAGCGAGATGCCGCCGAGCGCGCCGACTGCGGCGGTGAGGATGTCGAGGATGTTGGACAGCGTTGCCAGCATGTCTTCCTGGGTGCGAACGGTGAAGTCTTCGCGGCCGTGACGGGCGATCAGGCTGCGCTTGACGCTATCGACGACGCGCGCGGCGGGGACGTTCTCTGCGTAAGCCACGCCGATCTCCATCAGTCCATCGCGTTTGAACAGTGCCAGGCCACCTGCGCTGGGGATGAAGGCGGTGTCGTCGAGATCGACACCGAGGAACTGCCCCTTCTCTTCCATGATGCCGATCACGCGATAGCGTTCGTCGCCGATCTGGATGCGTTCGCCAAGCGCATTGGCTGCGCCAAACAGTTCATGCTTGAGCTTGGGGCCGAGTACGACGAGGGCGCGTGGACTGGCACTGTCGTCGGCCGGCAGGAACTGCCCAATGCGCACGCGCATCGCGTACACCTCCTGCATGTCGGCGCTGACGCCGAGCACCATGGTGCGGCGCACGCGGCCGTTGGCACGCACTTCAGCGTTGCCGTTGACGTTGGCGGTGACGTGCGTGACGTTCGGCAGGCGGGCGAGCGCAGCGGCGTCGTCAAGCGTGAGTTCGCGAGCAGTGGACGGCAGGCCGGGCGGGCCACCGCGCGGACCCTGGCGCCCGGGGTTGATCTGGATGACGTTGGTGCCGAACTGGCCGAACTCCTGCAGCACGAAGCGGTGCAAGCCTTCGCCGATCGAGGTCAGCAGAATGACCGCGGCGATGCCGACGGCGATGCCACCCAGGGTCAGCGCGCTGCGCAAGCGGTGCGCGGTAATCGATCGTAGCGCCAGATGCAGGAGGTCACGCCAGCTCATTGCCCCGTCCTCATCGTGTCCTCCTCGTCACGTTCAGCGCTTCATCAAGGCCTGGACCGGGTCCAGGGTGGCGGCGCGCCGGGCCGGCATCACGCCGAACAGCAGTCCGGTGATGAGCGCCGTACCCAGGGCGGCAGCCACGGCCCAGTTGGGCGGCCAGGCGGGCAGGGCGGGAAAGGCGAGGCGAATTGCCCACGCGCCCGCGTGACCAAGGATGAAGCCGGTCAGTGCGCCGGCCAGTGACAGCAACGCGGCCTCGGCGAGGAAGGCGAGACGGATCGCCCGACCACTGGCACCGAGCGCCTTAAGCAGGCCTATTTCGCCGGTCCGCTGGGTGACAGCCACCAGCATCACGTTCATCACCAGAATGCCCGCCACCGCCAGGCTGATCGCGGCGATGCCGGCTACGCCCAAAGTAAGGGCGCCGAGGATGCGATCGAAGGTGCCGAGTACCGCGTCCTGCGTGATCACGGTGAAATCGAGTTCACCGTCGCGGCGCGCGCGCAGCAGGTCTTCGACCTGACCTTGAGCAGGCGCCAGCGCCTCGCGACCACGCGTCTCGATCATGATGCGAAACAGCGAATTGGTGTTGAACATGGCCTGTGCGGTGGCGACTGGCACCAGAACCAGTTCGTCCGAGTTCATGCCCAGTCCGCGGCCCGCCGGGCCCATGACGCCAATCACGCGCAGGCGGCGGTCGCCGAGACGAATCATGCGGCCGATCGCATTCTGGGTACCGAACAGTTCGGCACGGATCGTTTCGCCGATGACCGCGACCGCAGAGGCGCGGCCGAAGTCCTCGCGCGGCAGGAACTGTCCGCTGGCGACGCCGAAGCCGCGGATGTCGACATAGTCGGCAGTGGTGCCGACCACCATGACCTCACGCAAATGTCCCCCGAAGGAGATTTCGGAGTTGCCCACCGCTAGCGGTGCGACGCGCTGCACCAGCGCCAGGCGCAGCAGTGCAG